>JAZKDV010000144.1:4325-12133 GCA_040387395.1 Pseudomonadota bacterium
CTATCTTCCGGCGCCCAACCTTGCCCCGCGAGCCCCACGCATGCGCCTGTCGTCCGCCGCCTTCCTTGCCGCCCTCGTTCTTGCCGCCACTCCGGTCTCAGCTGCCTCGCTGGGCGGCATGGGCACGGCGATGTCGATATCCGAAACACCCGCGCCCAGCAGCGCGTTGCGCACCGCGCCGCCGACAAAGCGCGCTTCCCCCAGGGCATGCATCACCGCCGCCGTTTCCGGCGCGGTCATCCAGGCATGCTGGGATGGGTCAATTCTCATGCGATTCACTTATACCATCTAACCGCTGCGCCAGATTGACCACGATGGCCGCCGTGGCGCCCCAGATCTCATGCTCTTTATAAGTGAAAGCGTAAAAGCGGCGTTGCCGTCCGCCGATCTCGCGCACGTCCCGCCGCCGGTTGGCGGGGTCCAGCAGGAAGGGCAGCGGCACCTCGAAGATTTCCGCCACCTCGCGCGGATCGGGGGCCAGCGCGAAACCCTCGGCCAGCACCCCCACCACCGGCTGGATGTCGAAGCCGGTCCCGGTCAGGTAGCGGTCGAGATAGCCCGCCACCGTGACAAAGGCGGGGGCGATGCCGGTCTCTTCAAAGGTCTCGCGCAGGGCGGTCTCGACCGGCGAAAGGTCGCCGGCTTCCGAGCGTCCACCGGGGAAGCTGACCTGGCCGCTGTGCTGCGCCAGGGTTTCGGTGCGGCGGGTGAAAAGCACCGTCGGCCCACCGTCGGGGACATTCCGCGCCACGATGGGCAGCAGCACCGAGGCCTTCACCGCGCCGAAGCCGGCGGGCCGCTGGCCGGGCTCAAAGGCGTAATCGTCATGGGCGATGATGTCAGGCAATTGCTGCATCAAAGCTGCGCGCAAGCCTTCCAGCATCAGGCCGGGCCGAGTTCAAAGAAGTGGCCGCCGCTCCACACACCCATCGCCGCGCCCCGCGGCAGGGCGATGTCGGCCAGATGGTACCAGACGGTACGCGCCACCCGCGCCTCCAGCCCGCGCCGGACATGGAGATAGGGCACGCCATCGGCCAGCCGCAGTCCATGTTCCGGACCCAGCAGGACGCGATCGCCAACATTGGTGGTGAAGGTGAGGTTCTGGCCTTCACCGGTCCCCGCGGCGTCCACCGTCACGGCCAGGAAAGGCGCGTCTTCCACCTGGATGGACAGTTTCTCCACCGGCGTGACCAGCACATAGCCATCTTCGTCCTTGCGCAGCAGCCCGGCGAACAGGCGCACCAGTTCGGGCCGCGCGATCTTTTCGCCCTCGTGGAACCAGGTGCCGTCGGCGGCGATGCGCATGGCGCTGTCGCCGCACTGTTTGGGGTTCCAACGCTCCACCGGCGGCAGCGCAATGCCCTCCAGAGGCGCGGTGAAATCGGCTGCCGTCATGACGCCATAATTTGCGGTTTTCTGCGGGGTATTAAGGATATAGCGGGGTTGCACCGCCAAGCCCCAACGGTGCAACATAACGCCCATCCCAGCAAGCCAGGACCATATGAACAAAGTGGACATTCTGGATGACGCCCCCAAAAGGCTGGCCGCCACCGCCGAAACCTTCGGCCAGGTGCGCGCCGGCCTGAACGCGGTGATCTTCGGTCAGGACGAAGTGATCGAGCAGACGCTGGTGACGCTGCTGGCGGGCGGTCATGGATTGCTGATCGGCGTGCCGGGACTGGCCAAGACCAAGCTGGTCGACACGCTGGGCATCGTGATGGGGCTGGACACCAGCCGCGTCCAGTTCACCCCCGACCTGATGCCCGGCGACATCACCGGTTCAGAAGTGATGGAAGAAAGCATCAGCGGCGAACGCGCCTTTCGCTTTATCCGCGGCCCGGTCTTCACCCAGCTCTTGATGGCCGACGAAATCAACCGCGCCTCCCCGCGCACCCAGTCAGCCCTGCTGCAGGCGATGCAGGAAAAGCACGTCACGGTGGCGGGCGCGCGTCACGACCTGCCGCGCCTGTTCCATGTGCTGGCGACCCAGAATCCGCTGGAGCAGGAAGGCACCTATCCCCTGCCCGAAGCCCAGCTCGACCGCTTCCTGCTGCAGATTGATGTCGGTTACCCCGATCTGGAAGCCGAGCGCCGCATGCTGCTGGCCACCACCATCGGCGAAGAGAAGAATGCCGCGCGCGTCTGCACCTCCGACGACCTGCTGGAAGCCCAGACCCTGGTGCGCCGCATTCCCGTGGGCGAAAAAGTGATGGACTCCATCCTGACGCTGGTGCGCGCCGCGCGCCCCGACAGTGATCACGATAGCGGCTTGAAGGGCATGATCGCCTGGGGCCCCGGCCCGCGCGCCAGCCAGGCCCTGATGCTGGCGGTGCGCGCCCGCGCGCTGCTGGATGGACGCCTGGCGCCCTCCACCGATGACGTCGTCGCACTTGCCGGACCGGTGCTGCGCCATCGCATGGCGCTGAATTTCTCCGCCCGCGCCGAAGGCGCCACCACGGCAAGCGTGATCGCGCGGCTCTGCGCCAGTCTGTTTTAGATGGGTCTCTTTTGAGCGATTTCTCCGCGCTTCAGCATGAAGCCGATGGCCTGTCCGCCGGGCTGCCGCCGCTGATGGTGGAAGCCGATCATCTCGCCGCCTCCGTCAGCCTGGGCGTGCACGGCCGCCGCCGCGCCGGCATGGGCGAAAGCTTCTGGCAGTTCCGCCGCTACGAGCATCACGATTCCTCGGCCGCCATCGACTGGCGGCAGTCCGCCAAGTCGCAGCACATCTTCGTGCGCGAGCGCGAATGGGAAGCCGCCCAGACCGTGTGGTTCTGGCGCGATGCGTCGGCCAACATGGCGTTCGCCTCGGGCCGCGTCTCCAAGCGCCAGCGCGCCGACCTGCTGCTGCTGTCGCTGGCTTCGCTTTTGGTGCGCGGCGGCGAGCGCGTCGGCTTCATCGGCATGGACGGCGCCCCGGCTTCCTCGCGCCTGGCATTGACCCGCATCGGCCGCGCCCTGTTCGCCAAAGGCGATAGTGCCCTTCCGCCCCGCGCACCGTTCGCGCGCGGCAACCAACTGGTGTGGTTCAGCGACTTTCTCGATACCAGCGCGCTGGAAATGATGAAGGACCTGTCGCGCCGCGGCATATCAGGGCATCTGGTGCGGATCGTCGATCCGGCGGAAGAAGACTTTCCCTATAATGGCCGCACCCGTTTTGAATCGCCGCTGGGCGAAAGCGACGAGATTTTCGGCCGCGCCGAACGCATCCGCGCCGCCTATCGCACCCGTTTCACCGCCCATGGCGAGCGCGTCAGCGACGCGGCGCTGAAACTGGGCTGGACCTGCACCACGCATCGCACCGATCACGCCCCGCAAAGGTCGCTGATCGCGCTGCATGCCGCCATCGGCGGCGTTTGAAGTGTTCGGTTTCCTGCCGCTGAGTTTCGGAACCCCGCTGATCCTGACGGCGCTGCTGGCCTTGCCGGTGCTGTGGTGGCTGCTGCGGGTGACGCCGCCATTGCCGCGCCGCACCGTGTTTCCGCCGCTGCGTCTGCTGCGCGGTTTGCAGGATGAAGAACAGACCCCCGCCGCCACGCCCTGGTGGCTGCTGCTGTTGCGCCTGCTGGCAGCCGCGCTGCTGATCCTGGCTTTGGCCGATCCGCTGCTGGGCCGTCCGCCTCAGCTTGCGGCGCAGGGACCGTTGGTGCTGGTGGTGGACAATGGCTGGACCGCGGCCAAGGACTGGAACGTGCGGCTGGAACTGATGAACGATTTGCTGCACAGCGCGCGCGGCCGCGCGGTAGCGATCATTCCCACCGCCGGCGCCACGCCCACCGGACTTCTGAACGAAGGCGAAGCGGCGCGCATCGCCAAGGAACTGAAGCCGATGCCCTGGCCCGGCGACCGCAACGCGGCCGCCACGGCGCTGGGACGGTTTAAATTCAGCGCGGCCCCTGCCCTCTACTGGCTGAGCGACGGCATTGAAAACAACAGCGAGAAGCTGCGCACAGCCTTGCGCCGCTATGACGGCCTCACCGTCTATGCGCCGGAGCGGCTGCCTTTGGGCTTGCTGCCGGTGACGCGCGACGCCAGCGGCTTTGCCGTCACCGCCCTGCGCGCCAATACCGGCGCGGTGCAGGAAGCCGAAGTCGCCGCCATCGGCGCGCGCGGCGAAACCCTGGCGGCAACGAAAGTGCGCTTCGCGCGCGGCGCGGCGCAGGCCAAGGGGCACATCGCCCTGCCGATGGAAGTGCGCAACGCCACCGCCCGTCTTGCCGTTACCGGCGAAGACAGCGCCGGCGCGGTGCAACTGCTGGACAAGGGCGCCGCCCAGCGCAGCGCCGGCATCGTTTCGGAAACCAGCGGCGAAGGCCAGCCGCTGCTGTCGGACGTTTATTACATCGAGCGGGCGCTCTCGCCCTATGCCGAGATTTCCAAGGGCACCATCTCGGCGCTGCTGGACAAGAATGTCTCGGTGCTGCTGCTGGCCGATGTGGCGAGGATTTCCGGCGCTGATCAGAGCCGCGTGAAAGATTTCGTTTCCAAGGGCGGCATGCTGATCCGGTTTGCGGGCGACCGCGTCACCAATGGCACCGACGAGCTGGTGCCGGTGCGGTTGCGGGTTGGCGGGCGCTATCTGGGCAGCGCCATGGCCTGGTCGGCGCCGCAGCGCCTGGCCCCCTTCACCGCCCTCAGCCCGTTCAATGGGCTGGAAATTCCCGCCGAAGTCACCGTGGCGCGCCAGGTGCTGGCCGAGCCCTCCTCCGAAATCGACAACCGCGCCTGGGCGCGGCTGAGCGACGGTACGCCGCTGATCACGGCGCGCGGCGAAGGCCAGGGCTGGATCGTGATGTTCCACATCACCGCCAGCCCGACCTGGTCGTCGCTGCCGATCTCGGGCCTGTATGTCGACATGCTCAAGCGGTTGATGGCGCTGTCCGCCGGCACGCCGGCGCGCGACCTGGCCGGGCTGACCAGCCTGCCGCCGGTGTCGGTGCTGGATGGTTTCGCGCAAGCCTCGGCCCCCGGCGCGGACGTCGCACCGATCCCCGCGCGCCAGTTCTCGCGCACCCGTGTGTCCCCGCGCCACCCGCCGGGCCTGTATGGCGCCCATGAAGTGGAAAGCGCTCTCAACACCGTCACCGCCAATGACACGCTGACGCCGTTGCAGGGCGCAAATCTCCAGCCCTATGGCGATACCCAGGCGCGCGCGCTGGAGCCTTACCTGCTGGCGGCGGCGATGGCGCTGCTGCTGTTCGATGCGCTGCTGGCGCTGTGGCTGCGCGGTTTCACCCCGAACAAGCTGCGCTGGATCGGCGGCGCGGCGGCGTTCCTTCTTTTTGTCCCGCAAGCCCGCGCCGATGACGCCACCGCCATGAAGGCGGCGCTGGACACGCGGCTGGCCTATGTGAAGACCGGGCTGGCCGATGTCGACACCACCAGCGAGCGCGGGCTGACCGGACTGGGCCTCGCCCTGCGCGCGCGTACCTCCTACGAACCGCTGGAGCCGATCGGCGTCGATCCGGAGCGCGACGACCTCTCTTTATATCCACTGCTCTACTGGCCGATGGATCCCCGGGCCAAGAGCCTGTCCCCCAAGGCCCAGTCGAAGGTCGGCGATTTCATGCGCCAGGGCGGCACCATCATGTTCGACACCCGCGACCTTTCCCTGGGCGCCGTACGCGGCGACGCTTCGCCGGGCGAACAGACCTTGCGGCGGATGACCAGCGGGCTCGACATGCCGCGGCTGGCGCCGCTGCCCGCCGATCACGTCCTGACCAAGACCTTTTATATCCTGCGCGACTTTCCCGGCCGCTGGACCGGCGGGCGGCTGTGGATCGAGAACCTGCCGCCCGCGCCCAAAAGCGGCGCGGCCCCGGCGCGCGGCGGCGATGGCGTGTCGCCGGTCATCATCGGCGGCAATGACTGGGCCGCCGCCTGGGCGGTGGACGCCAATGGCCGCTTCCTCTCCGCGCCCTCGCCCGGCGGCGAGCTGCAGCGCGAGATGGCCTTCCGCTTCGGCATCAACTTGGTAATCTATGCCCTGACCGGCAACTACAAGACCGATGTCGTGCACGCCCCCGCTTTGCTGCAGCGCCTGGGGAATGAACGGCGATGACGCGGCTCGCCTTTGCCCCGGTGGTTCCGCTCAGCCTGCTGACCGTGCTGGCGGTGATCGCGTTGCTGATCACCCTCTACAGCATCTTCATGCGCGCCCGCGGCGGCTGGGCGCGCGGCCTGGCCTTTGCCGTGCTGCTGTTCGCCCTGGCCGGACCGATGCTGGTGAAGGAACAGCGCGCGTCGCTGCCCGATGTCGCCGTCATCGTCACGGACCGTTCGCAAAGCATGGCGCTGGGCAAGCGCACGGCGCAGGCGGAAGCCACGCGGGCGCAGCTGCGCAAGATGCTGGCGGCCCAGCCTGATCTTGTCGTGCGCGAAACCTCCATCACCACCACCGCCACCGGCGAGAATAACGGCACCCAGGCGTTTGCCGCGCTGAACGCGGCACTGGCCGATGTGCCGCAGGGCCGCGTGGCCGGCGCCATCCTGATCACCGATGGCCAGGTGCATGACGCGCCCACGCCGGAAAGCATGAGCCTGAAAGCCCCGCTGCAGGTGCTGGTGGCGGGCGCGCGCGGCGAAAAAGACCGCAAGCTGACGGTGATGAATGCGGCGCGCTTCGCCATTGTCGGCCAGCAGGCCAGCATGCGCCTCAGGATCGACGATCTGGGCGGCGGCAGCGAGAGCAGCGCGGTGCTCAACATCCGTATCGACGGCAAGGCTTTCGGCAACCGGCTGGTGCCGGTGGGCAAGGATACCGACATCCGCATACCCGTCAGCCATGAGGGCGAGAACCTGATCGAACTGTCGGCGGGCCAGGGCCCGGCCGAGCTGACCATGCAGAACAACCATGCCGTGGTCACCGTCTCGGGCGTGCGCGACCGGCTGCGCGTGCTGCTGGTGTCGGGCGAGCCCCATGCCGGCGAACGGGTGTGGCGCAATCTCCTGAAGGCCGATCCCTCGGTCGACCTGATCCACTTCACCATCCTGCGCCCGCCGGACAAGCAGGACACCACCCCGATCAACGAATTGTCGCTGATCGCCTTCCCCTATCGCGAGCTGTTCCTGGAAAAGCTGGGCTCGTTCGATCTTGTCGTGTTCGACCGTTATCGCGAGCGCGGAATCCTGCCGCTGGCCTATTTCCAGAACATCGCCGGCTATGTGCAGGATGGCGGCGCGCTGCTGATCTCATCCGGCCCCGAATTCGCCGGTCCCGAAAGCATCTACCGCACGCCGCTGAGCCAGGTGCTGCCGGCCCAGCCCACCGGCCAGATCGTCACCGGCGGCTTTCGCCCGCAGATCACCGAGGCCGGCATGGCCCATCCGGTGACACGCGAACTGCCGGGCCGCAACCAGGACAAGAGCGCAGCGACCTGGGGCCGCTGGTTCCGCGTCATCAGCAGTAACAAGGTCGCGGGCCAGACGGTTATGGCCAGCAATACCGGGCAGCCGCTGCTGGTGCTGGACCAGGTCGGCAAGGGCCGCGTTGCCGAACTGATGAGCGACCAGACCTGGCTGTGGGCGCGCGGCTTTGAAGGCGGCGGACCGCAGGCCGAACTGCTGCGCCGCCTGGCGCACTGGCTGATGAAGGAGCCGGAACTGGAAGCGGAGGCGCTGGCGATCGACATTATCGGCAATGACATCCGCATCACCCGCCGCACCATGGCGGAAAAGACCCCGCCGGTGAGCGTCACCATGCCGTCGGGCCGCCAAGTGGCGCTGCCGCTGACCAAGGCCGAGCCCGGCATCTGGCGCGCCACCGCCAAGGCGGGCGAGCTGGGATTGTACCGCGCGACGGACGGCGT
>JAZKDV010000145.1:0-8769 GCA_040387395.1 Pseudomonadota bacterium
TGGATGCGGGTTTCGGTTTCGATGTGGTGCGGCTGGAAGCGGTGCTGGCGGAAGAAACCAACCCCGCCACCATCAGCTTTGACGCCAACGAGAATGCCCGCCAGCAGATCGGCTTCCTGATCGACCGTCTCTCGGTGCGCTTCGGCGAGCATCGGGTGCAGCGTTTCGTGGTGCAGGACACGCACATTCCCGAAGCCGCTGGCGTGGCAGTGCCGGCCCAGGACAAGGATTTCGTCTCGCAAAACTGGACCTTGAAACGCCTTCCCGGCGATCCGCCATTAAGACCTTTGCGACTACTGGAACGGCCGGAGCCCATCAGCGTCGTCGCGTCCATACCGCATGGCCCACCCAAACGCTTTCGTTGGCGGCAATGCGTGCAGAACATTTCCCATCTCGAGGGCCCTGAGCGCATCACGCTGGAATGGTGGAAAGAGAATCCCACAAGCCGCCTTGTTCCGCGACAGGAAGAAACAGAAGAGCAGAAAAAAGCGCGCAAGGAGATACATCGCCCAAGGCGCGATTACTTCCGGGTGGAAGTGGAAAATGGAACGCGGTTCTGGATTTTCCGCGATGAGCGGCAGACAGGCTGGTACATGCATGGCCTGTTCGCATGAACTACGCCGAACTCGCCGTCACCACCAATTATTCCTTTCTGAGAGGAGCATCCTTTCCCGGTCAATTCGTAGAACAGGCGAACAGCCTGAACTATGCAGCAATTGGCATCGCCGATCGCAACACGCTCGCTGGCGTGGTGCGGGCACATGATGCCTGGGTGCGGCTGAACCCGGGCACACCACCGAAATTGCTGATAGGAACAAGATTGGTGTTCCGCGACGGAACGCCGGACATCATCGCCTATCCCAAGGACCGCCAGGCCTATGGGCGGCTTTGCCAGATTCTGAGTACCGGAAAAATCCGCGCGCCCAAGGGTGAGTGCTTTCTGGATTTCCAGGACCTGGAAAGCCATCGAAGTGGCCTGCTGTTGATCGTGATGCCGACCGAAGATTTAAGCGCTGCGAAAGCAGTTCTGAAAAAACTGGGCCGCGATACATGGCTGGCCTGTTCCATGAACTATACCGGCGAAGATCGCCGCCGGTTGCGTGATTTAAAAAGGGTGGCTCGCGAGGTGCGAATCCCGCTGATCGCAGTCAATGACGCACTGTATCACCATCCTGACCAGAGAGAGCTACAGGATGTCGTTACCTGCATTCGCGAACATGTGACGTTGCAGGAAGCCGGGAAAAGATTGCAGGCCAACGCCGAGCGCCATTTAAAGCCACCGGCGGCAATGCACGAGCTTTTCAAGCACCATCCGGACGCCATTGCCCAGACGCTTCGTTTCGCGGAAATGATACGATTCCGCCTGGACGAATTGCGGCACAATTATCCGCACGAGCCGGTGCCGCCAGGCAAAAATGCAGACGAACATCTGCGTTACCTCACGGCGAAAGGCCTGTCAGAGCGGTATCCAGAAGGCGTTTCGGAGAAAGTCTCTGATATTGCGCGAATGGAACTGGATTTCATCCAGAGCCGGAAAATCGCTCACTACTTCCTGACAGTGCACGACATCGTAAAATTCGCCCGTGAAAAAGGCATCTTGTGCCAGGGCCGCGGCTCGGCAGCGAATTCCGTTGTCTGTTACGCGCTTGGCGTAACCTCGGTGGATCCGAACAAATTCGAAGTCATGTTTGACCGCTTCCTCAATACTGAGCGCCGTGAACCACCTGATATCGACGTGGATTTCGAGCATGAGCGGCGTGAGGAAGTCATCCAGTATATCTACCGGCGCTATGGCCGTAACCGCGCTGCCTTGACCGCCACCGTCATTTCTTACCGCTCACGCAGCGCCATTCGCGAAGTGGGCAAGGTTTTCGGCCTCACGGAAGACGTCACCGTCAAGCTGGCGGGCACGGTGTGGGGCTCTTATGGCGGTGAAATAGAGGAGTACCAGGTGCGCGAGGGTGGCCGCGATCCAGCCAACGACGCGGTGAAATGGGCCGTGCATTTCGCGAATGAACTGACAGGCTTTCCGCGTCACCTCTCCCAGCATGTCGGCGGCTTTGTACTGACGGAAGACCATCTCGACACCATCGTGCCCATCGGCCCCGCCGCGATGGACGAGCGCAGCTTCATCGAGTGGGACAAGGATGATCTCGACGCGCTGGAAATCATGAAAGTCGATGTCCTGGCGCTGGGCATGCTGACCTGCGTCCGCAAGGCCTTTGACCTGATTCATATACATGATGCCGGCGGCGCAAAAAAATTCACGCTCGCCAACGTCTCGCAAGACGATCCAGCGGTTTACGAGATGCTGTGTAATGGCGACGCCATCGGGGTGTTCCAGGTGGAAAGCAGAGCCCAGATGAACATGTTGCCGCGCCTGCGGCCCAGCAAGTTTTATGATCTGGCGGTGGAAGTCGCGATCGTTCGCCCTGGCCCCATCCAGGGCGGCATGGTTCATCCTTATCTCAAGCGCCGCAAAGACCCGTCGCTGATCAAATTCCCTGCGCCGCATATCGATTTTGGCCCGCCGGACGAACTTTACGAATTGTTGAAGCGAACCATGGGCGTGCCGATTTTTCAGGAGCAGGCAATGCGCATGGCCATCATCGCGGCGGGATTCACTGCTACAGAAGCCAATGGATTGAGGCGAGCCATGGCGACATTCCGCCATGTCGGCACCATGCCTCTATTCGGCGAGAAGTTTATCAAAGGCATGGTAAAACGCGGTTATGAGCCCGCCTTTGCCGAATCTTGCTTCGAGCAGATCAAGGGGTTTGGCTCTTACGGCTTTCCGGAAAGCCATGCGATCAGCTTTGCATTGCTCGTCTATGTTTCGGCTTGGCTCAAGAAGCACCACCCCGCCGCCTTTGCCGCGGCATTGCTAAACTCCCAGCCCATGGGTTTTTACGCCCCGGCCGAAATCGTGCGCTGTGCCCGCGACAACGGCAAGGTCACGGTGCTGGCGCCTGATGCGTCTTTCAGCGACTGGGATTGCACCCTGGAACGCAACGAGAAAAGCGCGCTTTGCCTGCGGCTGGGCCTGCGCCAGATCGACGGCCTGAAAGAAGCTGACGGGCATGTCGTCATGGAAGAGCGCGGCTATGGCTATCGCAGCTTTGCCGACTTTGCCCGCCGCACCGCGTTGTCCCGGCGCGCGCTGGTGACGCTGGCCGAAGCCGACGCCTTCAGAAGCTTCGGTTTTGACCGCCGCGAAGGATTATGGGCGGTACGCCGCCTGCCGGACGATGACGCGCTGCCCTTGTTCGCACCGCGCGCGACCCCCGAGCTGGGCGCCGAACAGATCGCGCCGCTGCCGGTGATGCCGCTGAGCGAGCATGTGCTGGCCGATTACCAGACCACGCGGCTCTCACTGAAAGGCTATCCCACCCAGTTCCTGCGCCCGGCCTTTGACGCCGAAGGCATCACCCGTTGCGCAGGCCTGCGCGATTTGCCCGATGGCGACCAGGTGCGCTGTGCCGGTGTGGTGCTGGTGCGCCAGTGTCCCGGCGAAGGCACCACCGTCTTCATCACCCTGAGCGACGAAACCGGGGTGTGCAATGTGGTGATCTGGGAGCGCGTCTTCGAACGCTTCCGCAAGGAGGTGATGGGCGCGCGCCTGATCCTGGCCGAAGGCGTGGTGCAGAAAAGCCCAGAAGGGGTAATCCACCTGATGGCCCATACGCTGATCGACCGCAGCCCGGACCTGCGCCTCTTGTCAGGCGAGACGCTGCCCGGCCAGCCGCCGGCCCATCGCCACCCGCGCAATGTGCGGGTGCTGCCGCCTTCAAGAGACTTTCACTGAATCTATTGCGACGTCCGCAACGAGGGCGCCGCCGGGCCCGTTACCCGCGTCACGTCCACCACGGGCTGGCGCAGGTAACCCGCCGCCAGGCGCTGGCGCAGCTGTTCCTGGAAAGCCGGAAGGGCCACGCCCGCGGCCGGCAGCGCACCCAGAAGATCCATCCAGACCGTGCCGTCGGTGCGCACCGGGTACAGGCCGCTCAGGGATTCCTCGCCCGCCACCCGGATCCAGACATTGTCGCCCGGCAGCAGCACATCGGTGCGCGGCGGCGGCGGGGGCGCTTCGTCGCCACCCCACAGGCTGCAGCCACCCAATGCAATCAGCAGCACAAGAGCACAGGACCGGATCGGCTGGTTGATCATGGGCCTTTTGATACAATGACCCCCGGCGTCTTGAAAGAGGCGCGGCAACAAGCCGCCCATGGATCATCTGACCTTATAAGGCGTTCATGCTACTTACGAGGCTGCTAGTGATTCAGGCGGTACCCCTTGGGCCTTTATAATTGCGCGAAGTGTCCGGGCTATTGCTGCTCCTATCCCCTGATCCCGCTCAACAAGCGTGATGTGGAGCGGCTGGCCAAGCATTTCAAACTCACCTTCGAAGCCGCCCGCAAGAAGTTCACCAAGGTGGACGACGAAGCCAAATACGCCATGCGGCGCAAGCCCGATAAGCACTTCGGCAAGATCTGCCAGTTCTTCGATACCGAAGAGCGCCGCTGCACCATCTATACCGCCCGCCCCACCATCTGCCGCGAGTATCCCGGCGGGGGCTGCGGCTATTACGGCTTCCTGATGGCTGAGCGGAACAGCCAGGAAGACAAGGACCACGTCGCCTCCACCTGGAACGTCTAGACCGGTCCTTTGTGACAGCCCGATTGCTGCACTGCACAGTCTTAAACGCCTTGGCCTAAAGGCTTTTTTTTGCTCTAAAGGTTCCAACAAGAGCGGGGACCTGAAGGGGAAATCGGACGCTAGCGAAAGCCGAGACCGTCGGCTTCCCGTCCGCGCAAAAATCCCGGCACCTCGAATGAATGACAAGCGCCACGCCTGAAAGCGTGGCTGGTGGGAAAAGGGTGCGTCAGCGCCCGCGATACGGAGAGAAAAATGTTCAATCAGCTACTAACCCCGGTGGGCGACAGCCTGTTCCTGTCCTTCCTGGTCGCAACCATCCCGATCATCGTGGTGCTGGTCATGCTGGGCGTGCTTCGCCGTCCCGCCTGGCAGGCCTCGCTGGCCGGTCTGGCCACGGCGCTGGTGATCGCCATCGGCGTCTGGCAGATGCCCGTCCATCTTGCTGCTTCCAGCACCGCCGCAGGCGTGGCCTTCGCGCTGTGGCCGATCATGTGGATCGTGTTCGCCGCCCTCATTCTCTACAACACCGCCGTCCTGTCGGGCCGGTTCGACGCCTTCCGGCGCTGGGTTCTGGACCATCTTCCCAACGACAAGCGCATCGTCCTGATCGTGATCGGCTACGGCTTCGGCTCGCTGCTGGAAGGCGTGTCGGGCTTCGGCGCCCCCGTCGCCATCACCGCCTCGCTGCTGATCATGCTGGGCTTCAAGCCGATCGACGCGGTGGTCTATGCCCTGATCTTCAACACCGCCCCGGTGGCCTTCGGCTCGCTGGGCATCCCGATCACCACCCTGGCCGGCGTCACCGACCTTCCCGCCCAGACCCTGGGCGCGATGGTGGGCCGTCAGTTGCCCTTCTTCGCCCTGCTGCTGCCCTTCTATGTCATCGCCATGTTCGGCGGCATGCGGTCGGTCAAGGCGCTGTGGCCGGTGATCCTGGTGGCCGGCGGCGCATTCGCCCTGGGCCAGTTCCTGAGCGCGAACCTGCTCAGCTACGAACTGACCGACGTGATCTCGGCCGGCTCTTCGCTGGTCGCCACCGTGCTGTTCCTGCGCGTTTGGCAGCCGGCGCCCGATCCGGAATTCCAGCTGGTGGTGCCGGCGGAAGACCCCAACTCGGTTCATCGCCACATTCCGACGTGGCAGGGCTGGTTGCCCTGGCTGATCATGATCGCCGTGGTGATGGTCTGGACCCACTTCAAGGTTGCGACCTTCTTCGCCCAGCCGATCCAGTGGCCGGGCCTGCACAACCAGGTCTTCATCACCCTGTATGACCGTCCCTATGCAGCGGTCTGGAACTGGCAGCCCTTCGCCACCGGCACCGCCGTCTTCGTGACGGCGATCCTGACGGCGCTGGCGACCGGCGTGGGTGTCTCCAAGTTCGTGGGCGCCATCTCCACCTCGTTCAAGCAGATCCTGCTGCCGGCGCTGACGGTGACGACGATCGTGGGCCTGGCCTATCTGATGAACTATTCCGGCCTGACCTACACGCTGGGCCAGGCGGTCGCCAAGACGGGCATGTTCTTCCCGCTGCTGTCGGCCTTCCTGGGCTGGGTCGCGGTGTTCCTGTCGGGCAGCGACTCCTCCGGCAACGCCCTGTTCGGCAACCTGCAGGTCGTGGCGGCCAACCAGTCGGTCCCGCCCCTCAGCCCCGTGCTGATGGCGGCCACCAACTCGTCGGGCGGCTGCTTCGCCAAGATGATCTCGCCGCAGAATATCGCGACGGGCGTGGCGATCAGCGGATTGCAGGGCCAGGAGGCCAGCATCTTCCGGCGCACCTTCATCCACTCCCTGGTCTTCACGGCGATGCTGAGCATCCTGGTCTGGCTGCAGCAGTTCGTGTTCCCCTGGATGATCCCGCCGCACTAGTCACTTCGGCAGGCGATTTGCCTCATAAAAAGGCCGGGCCGAAAGGTCCGGCCTTTTCATTTTGACCCTGTGGCTGGGCCGTCTTAGGCTGGGGCAACCCCTCAAAAAAGAAGAGCGTCATGGTGGATAGAGTTTCGGTTCACGGCCTTCAGGTCGCGCGCGAATTGCACGATTTTGTCACGGGGCAAGCCCTGCCCGGCACCGGCCTGGATGCCGAAAAGTTCTGGTCCGGCTTCGCCGCGCTGGCGGTAAAGCTGATGCCGCAGAACCGCGCCCTTCTGGCCCACCGCGACAAGTTGCAGGCCGCGATCGATGCCTGGCACCGGGAAAATCCCGAACGCCCCATCGACCCGCTGGACTACACCGCCTTCCTGCGGGAGATCGGCTATCTGGTGCCGGAAGGCGCCGACTTCCAGATCGGCACCCAAAATGTCGATCCGGAAATCGCGACGATGGCCGGGCCGCAGCTGGTGGTGCCGCTGACCAATGCTCGCTTCGCGCTCAATGCGGTGAACGCCCGATGGGGCAGCCTGTATGACGCGTTGTACGGCACCGATGCCATTTCTCAAGATGGCGATCTGGCGCCTGGCAAGGGCTACAACCAGAAGCGCGGCGACAAGGTCATCGCTTTCGCCCGCGACTTCCTCGACCAGTCTGTGCCGCTGGCCGTCGGTTCTTGGAAAGAGGTTTCCGGCCTCGCGGTGCAGAACGGCAAGCTGGCGCCGGCGCTCAAGGACACGTCACAGTTCAAGGGCTATGCCGGCGACGCCGCGTCTCCCAGCCTGATCCTCTTGGAACAGAACGGGCTGCACATCGAAATCCATCTCGATGGCTCCACCGCCATCGGCAAGACCGACAAGGCCGGCATCAGCGACGTGGTGCTGGAAGCTGCCATCACCACCATCATGGACTGCGAAGACTCCATCGCCGCGGTGGATGCGGCCGACAAGGTCGCCGCCTACAGCAACTGGCTGGGCCTGATGGACGCCAGCCTGACCGCCACGTTTGAAAAGGGCGGCAAGGTGATGGAGCGCGCCGCCAATCCCGACCGCGACTATACCGCGCCGGACGGTGGCAAACTGACCCTGGCCGGCCGCAGCCTGCTCTTCATCCGCAATGTCGGCCACCTGATGACCAGCGACGCCATCCTTTTGCCGGATGGCAGCGAGATCGGCGAAGGCGTGATGGACGGGGTGATCACCAGCCTCATCTCGCTGCACGACATCAAGGGCAAGCGCCGCAACAGCCGCCAGGGCTCGATCTATATCGTCAAGCCCAAGATGCACGGCCCCGAGGAAGTGGCCTTCACCAATACGCTGTTCGACGGGATAGAGGACATTCTGGGTCTCGCCCGCAACACCATCAAGATGGGCGTGATGGACGAGGAACGCCGCACCAGCACCAACCTGAAAGAGTGCATCCGCGCCGCCAAAGACCGCATCGTCTTCATCAACACCGGCTTCCTCGACCGCACCGGCGATGAGATGCACACCTCGATGTTCGCTGGCCCGATGGTCAGGAAGGGCGAGATGAAGACCTCGAAATGGCTGTCCGCTTACGAAGACCAGAATGTCGACATTGGTCTCGCCTGCGGCTTCCAGGGCAAGGCGCAGATCGGCAAGGGCATGTGGGCGATGCCCGACAAGATGGCCGACATGCTGACGGCCAAGATCGGCCACCCTAAGTCGGGCGCCTCCTGCGCCTGGGTGCCCTCACCCACCGCCGCCACCCTGCACGCGCTGCACTATCACCAGATCAGCGTGAAGGCGCGGCAGGACGAGTTGAAATCGCGCCCCCGCGCCAAGCTGGCCGACATTCTGACCATTCCGCTGGCCGACCGCCCCAACTGGTCGCCCGATGAGGTGAAGCAGGAGCTGGACAACAACGCACAAGGCATCCTGGGCTATGTCGTGCGCTGGGTGGACCAGGGCGTGGGCTGTTCCAAGGTGCCGGACATCCACAATGTCGGCCTGATGGAAGACCGCGCCACCTTGCGCATCTCCAGCCAGCATATCGCCAACTGGCTGCAGCACGGCATCGCCAAGGAAGGCCAGGTGATGGAAAGCCTCAAGCGCATGGCGGGCGTGGTGGACAAGCAGAATGCGGGCGACCCGCTGTATCAGCCCATGGCGCCCGGCTATGACGGCATCGCCTTCAAGGCGGCCTGCGACCTGGTGTTCAAGGGCAAGGAACAGCCGTCCGGCTACACCGAACCGCTGCTGCACCAGGCGCGGCGGGATTTGAAAA
>JAZKDV010000145.1:8803-10989 GCA_040387395.1 Pseudomonadota bacterium
GGGCCTTTTTTTATTTCGACTTGTCCAGCGCTTTCAAAATCGCGTCTGTCATGGCCGTGGTCCCGACCTTGTTCATGCCGGGCTGCATGATGTCGCCGGTGCGATAACCGTCGGCCAGCACCGCATCGACCGCCTTTTCCAGCCGTGTCGCCTCATCCTTCATGCCGAAGGAATAGCGCAGGCACATGGCGAAGGAGAGGATGGAGGCGATTGGGTTAGCCAGGCCCTGGCCGGCGATATCGGGCGCCGAGCCATGGATCGGCTCATACAGCGCCGACGGCAGGCCATTTTCTTTCTTGTCGCCCAAGGAGGCGCTGGGCAGCATGCCGATCGAGCCGGTGAGCTGCGCCGCTTCGTCCGACAGCACGTCGCCAAACAGATTGTCGGTCACCAGCACGTCGAACTGCTTGGGATTGCGCACCAGCTGCATCGCGGCATTGTCGGCCAGAATGTGGTGCAGCTCGACATCGCTGTAATCGCGCTTGTGCAGGGCGGTGATGACTTCCTTCCACAACACCCCGGTGACCATCACGTTCGACTTTTCGGCGCTATGCACCTTGTTGCCGCGCAGGCGGGCCATGTCGAAGGCGACGCGGCAGACCCGCTCGATTTCGCTGGTGGTGTAGACGCCGGTATCGACGGCGCGCTTCTGGCCGTTGGCGAGCGTGGTGGTTTCCTTGGGCTCGCCGAAATAGACGCCGCCCATCAGTTCGCGCACAATCAGGATGTCGAGGCCGGCGACGATTTCCGGCTTGAGGGTCGAGGCATCCTTCAGCGCGTCAAAGCACAGCGCCGGGCGCAGGTTGGCGTACACGCCCATGTCCTTGCGCACGCGCAGCAGCCCACGTTCGGCGCGCTTTTCGAACGGCAGGCCATCCCATTTGGGGCCGCCCACCGAACCCATCAGCACCGCATCGGCGGCAATCGCCTTGACGAAGGTTTCATCGGGATCGGGACGGCCGGTGGCGTCGATCGCCGCGCCGCCCAGCAATGCTTCCTCGGTCTTGTAGGGAAGGCCCTTCTGGCCGTACCAGCCGACCACGCGCATGGTGGCGTCCAGAACTTCGGGGCCGATGCCATCGCCCGGCAGCAGAAGCAGCTTGTACTCGTTCATGATGTCCTCGGAAAACTAGGAAGAAGGTCAGATCCAGGGTGTCTGGGTCTTCTGCTGCTGCTCGAAGGACGTGACCTTGTCCTCGTTGCGCAGGGTCAGGCCGATATCGTCCCAGCCATTCAGCAGGCACTGCCGGCGGAATTCATCGACCTCGAACTTGATCATGCCGCCGTCGGGACCGCGGATCTCCTGCTTCTCCAGATCGATGGAGATGATGGCGTTGGCGCCGCGGCTGGCATCGTCCATCAGCTTGTCGACCTGCTCCTGCGGCAGCTTGATCGGCAGGATGCCGTTCTTGAAGCAGTTGCCATAGAAGATGTCCGCGAAGCTGGGCGCGATGACGCAGCGGATGCCAAAATCCAGCAGGGCCCAGGGCGCGTGTTCGCGCGACGAACCGCAACCGAAATTGTCACCGGTCACCAGGATCTTGGCGCCCCGATAAGCCGGCTTGTTCAGCACGAAGTCCGGCTTCTCGCTGCCGTCCTGGTTGTGGCGCATCTCGTCGAACAGCGCCTTGCCGAGCCCGGTGCGCTGGATGGTCTTGAGATACTGTTTGGGGATGATCATGTCGGTGTCGACATTGATCATGTTGAGGGGTGCGGCGACCCCTTCGAGCTTGTTGAATGGTTCCATGGCGGCGGGACCATACTCAATTCTGCGGAAAAGTGAACCTCTCTTCGGCCAGCTTGGCCGGCAACAAAAAACCCGCCTTTCGGCGGGTTTTTCGCGAGATTTTCAGGCCCGTCAGACCACCGGGGTGGTTGGCGGCTCGGTGTAGATTTGTCGGCTGGCATCCACGAACAGGAACAGGAACCCGCCTACCAGCGACAGGCCTGCCACCACAAAGAACGCCATGTCCCAGCTGTAGGAAGAGACAATATAGCCAGTGGCCACCGCCATGATGGTGCCGCCGATATTGCCCAGCGTGTTCATCACCGAGGAAACCGAACCGGCGAAGTTGCCGCCGATGTCCAGCGACACCGCCCAGGCATTGCCCACCACCAGTTCCAAGCTGAAGACCGCCAGGCCGAACAGCGCAATGCTGATATAGGGATTCGGCTCCAGCACCGCG
>JAZKDV010000146.1:0-2868 GCA_040387395.1 Pseudomonadota bacterium
GCCCTCACCTTCGCCGGATCGCAGGGCCACTTTGAGCTCAACGTCTATAATCCGGTGATGGCCTACAATTTCCTGCAGAGCGTCAGGCTGATGGCGGACGCGGCGGTGAGCTTCACCGATAATTGCGTGGTGGGGATCGAGCCCCGCCGCGACAATATCAAGGCGGGTCTTGAACGCTCGCTGATGCTGGTGACGGCGCTGGCCCCCAAGATCGGCTATGACAATGCCGCCAAGATCGCCAAGACCGCGCACAAGAACGGCACCACCCTGAAGGAAGAGGCGGTGGGCGGCGGCTATGTCACGGCGGAAGAATTCGACGCCGTGGTCCGCCCCGAAGACATGATCGCGCCGAAATAGTGCGTTCGTCTCCCGCACCCGGCCATGTGATCGTCCAGGACAATCGCACCGGCAAGGTCAGCTACTGGCAGAAGGAATATCACCAGAGCGCCGGTGACGCCGATGGTGTCAGCACCGCCGACTACATCCATGCGATGTACTTCTTTTTGCGCCAGGCCAAGTGCAAGGATGTGCTGATGATCGGCTGCGGCGGCGGCACCCTGGCCACCATGCTGCGCAAGGCGGGCGTGGCCGTCACCATGGTGGACATCCACAAACTGTCCTTCGACATCGCGCGGGACTATTTCAGCCTGCCGGCCGATGTGCCGTGTCATGTCGCGGACGGCGTCGCTTATCTGAAGAAGCACCGCCAGCGCCATGACGCGCTGATCCTGGATGCTTTTGGCGAAGGCGGCATGCCGGCCAAGTTCAAGACCGCCGCCTTCTTCAAGCTGGCCAAGTCGCGCATGAAACCGCGCGGATCGCTGTTCCTGATGAACGTGATTGTCGATGGCGACGAGGACAGGACGCCCGATCGTTTGGTTCGCCTGCTGCGCCAGCAGTGGAGCAAGGTGCGGCTGCTGGATACCGATGGCTGGGTGGACCGCAACGCCGTGATCGTGGCGGGTGCGGTGGCGAAGCTGACAAAGCCGCGGGTGCTGATGCCGCCGCGCACCGGCGCCGGCAAGCTGCGCAAGGAATTGGCCGTGCTGGACTGGCGCGCCATTCGATGAGTCTCAAGAAACGCTCCTTCTCGCTGTCGGGTCATCGCACCAGCGTGGCGCTGGAAGCGGAGTTCTGGGCGGTGATCGACGCCAGCGCCCAAAAAGACGGGATCGCCCTGGCGGCGCTGGTGGGAAAGATCGATGCGGGCCGCGGCGAACGCCCGCTGGCCAGCGCGTTGCGCCTCTTTGCGCTGGACGCCAAAGGGCGCTAGTTTTTTGCCCATGATCACGCTCTATCACGCGCCCAAGTCGCGCGCTTCGCGCTTCCTGTTCCTGCTGGAAGAGCTGGAGGCGCCTTACGAACTGGCGAGCGTGACTATCCGCCGGGGCGATGGCAGCGGCGCGCTGGACAGACACAATCCCCATCCGCACGGCAAGGTGCCCGCCATCCGCGACGGCGATACCATCGTTTATGAAAGCGCCGCCATCGCGCTGTACCTGACCGACAAGTTCCCCAAGAACGGTATCGGCCCGCAGATCGGCGATGCCAGGCGCGGCGCCTATCTCACCTGGCTGGCCTATTATGCCGGGGTGATGGAACCGGCCTGGATGAGCGCCTTCCAGAAGACCGATGTCCCGCGCGGTACCGCCGGCTGGGTCAAGACCGACGAGGTTATGGAACATGTCTATTCCACCCTGCGCCAGGGCCCTTACATCCTGGGCGAAAAATTCAGCGCCGCCGACGTGCTGATCGCCACCACCTTCAAGCTTTTCATGGGCTCGCCGCTGCTGCCCAAAACCGATGCGCTGGAAGCCTATGTGAACCGGGTGACGTCGCGCCCGGCCTATGCCCGGGGCATGGCGAAAGATGGCTGAGATCATCAACCTGAACCGGATGCGCAAGGCCAAGGCGCGGGCAGAAAAAGGCAAGGCGGCGGACGCCAACCGCGTCCTGCACGGCACGCCCAAAGTGGTGCGCAAGCTGTCGGAAGCGAAGAAAGACAAGGCGGAACAACGCTTGTCCGGCCACCGGCTGGAAAAGGGCAAAGACGATAATTAGATGGGATTTCCGACCCCTCCGTTCTAATATCGTTCTCATGCCTCCAGATTCCCGTTTTTCCCCATGAGCGGCTATGGCGACCGCTATTCCGACCCCCTGGATTCCGCCTTCAGCGAGGAACCCACGAGCGCGCCGGTTCCGCGCGATCCGCCCTATCTGAACGGGCTGAACAAGGAACAGCGTGAAGCGGTGGAAGCCGCCGACGGCGCGGTGCTGGTGCTGGCCGGCGCGGGCACCGGCAAGACCCGCGTTCTCACCACCCGCCTCGCCCATATCCTGGCCACCCGCCGTGCCTGGCCGGGCCAGATTCTCTGCGTCACCTTCACCAACAAGGCGGCGCGCGAAATGAAGGAGCGCATCGGCGCCCTGATCGGCGGCGTGGTCGAGGGCATGCAGTGGCTGGGCACTTTCCATTCCATTGGCGCCAAGATGCTGCGCCGCCATGCCGAGCTGGCGGGACTGAAATCGAACTTCACCATCCTCGACACCGACGACCAGTTGCGGCTGATGAAGCAGTTGATCGAGGCCGAAGGCGTGGACGAGAAGCGCTGGCCCGCCCGCGCGCTGGCGTCGATGATCGATGGCTGGAAAAACCGCGGCCTGCGCCCCGACGATGTCTCGGAAGGAGAAGCCCAGGGCTATGCCTTCGGCAAGGGCAAGACGCTGTATCGCCAGTATCAGGAACGGCTGAAGGCGCTGAACGCGGCCGACTTTGGCGACCTGCTGCTGGAAACGTTGCACATTCTCAAAACCCATCCCGACATCCTGGCCGATTACCGCGACCGCTTCCGCTACATGCTGGTGGAC
>JAZKDV010000147.1:0-8370 GCA_040387395.1 Pseudomonadota bacterium
AAAATGCGCCGGGCAGCCTGGCCACGGTGATGACCGCCATCGCGGCCAATGGCGGCAATATCTTCAACATGAAGGTGACGGCCCGCAATCCGCTGTTCTTCGAATTCACCGTGGATATCGAGGTGCGCGACGTGGCGCATTTGCAGAATATCCTGGGCGCGCTACGCGTATCCGATGCGGTCGAATCGGTTGACCGCGTGCGCGAAGCGGAGACAGTGCAGTGAACGTCGAGCAGGTTTTGAACGAATTCAAGAAATCGGGCGCGCTGCTCGAGGGCCATTTCATCCTGTCGTCGGGGCTGCACTCCGACAAATTCCTGCAAAAGGCCCTGGTCTTCCAGGACGCCAAGCGCACCGCCAAGCTGTGCAAGGCGCTGGCCGCAAAAGTGAAGAAGGAAGTCGGGGAAGAGATCACCGCCATCGTTTCGCCGGCGGTGGGCGGTATCGTGCCGGGCTATGAAATGGGCCGCCAGATGGGCCTGCCCGCGATGTATGTCGAGCGGGTGGACGGCGAATTCCAGCTTCGCCGCAACTTCACCCTCAAGCGCGGCCAGAAGGTGCTGATGGTGGAAGACATCATCTCCACCGGTGTTTCCAGCCGCGAATGCATCGCCGCCATCAAGAAGACGGGCGCCAAGGTTGTCGCGGCCTGCTGCATCATCGACCGCTCCGGCGGCAAGGCCAAGGTGGGCGTACCGCTGATCGCGCTGGCCGAATGGAAAGTGCAGGCCTGGCCGGCGGACAAGCTGCCGCCGCACCTGCGCAACAAGCCCGCCGTCAAGCCTGGCTCCCGAGGGCTCGCTTAAAAGGAAGATGGGCGTGAGCAAACTGCGCCTCGGCGTAAACATCGATCACGTCGCCACGGTGCGCAATGCGCGCGGGTCGCCCTATCCTGATCCCTTGCGCGCCGCACTGATCGCGGCGAAGGCGGGCGCGGATTCCATCACGGCGCATCTGCGCGAAGACCGCCGCCACATCGCCGACGGCGACATCGAGAAGCTTTCAGCCCAGCTCGGCATTCCGCTCAATCTGGAAATGGCGGCGACGGGCGAGATGCTGGAGATTGCGCTGCGGACCAAGCCACATGCCGTGTGCCTGGTGCCGGAAAAGCGTGAGGAGCGCACCACCGAAGTCGGCATCGATGCCGCCGGCCAGCACAATCATCTCGCGCCGATGATCACGAAAATGCGCGAGGCCGGCATTCGCGTCTCGCTGTTCATCGATCCGGTTGCGCGCCAGATCGAAGCGGCCAAATCGCTGAACGCGCCGGTGGTGGAGCTTTGCACCGGTGCCTATTGCGAAGCGGTGATCGCGGGCGACCATCAGGCCGCTGCCATACATCTGGATGCCGCGCGCCAGGGCGCCGCCGCGGCCGGGCGGCTGGGACTGGAAGTGCATGCTGGCCACGGACTCACTTACGACAATGTGAAGCCCATCGCGGCGATTCCCGAAATGCGCGAGCTCAACATCGGGCACTTCCTTGTGGGTGAGGCGATCTTTGTCGGGCTGGATGCATCGATCCGCGAAATGCGCCGGTTGATGGATGAGGCCCGCGCGTGATCCTCGGCCTTGGCAACGATCTGATCGATATCCGCCGCATCGAGAAGGCCATCGCCAGGCATGGCGAACGGTTCCTTGCCCGCATCTATACCGACATCGAGCGCGCCAAATCCGACCGCCGCGCCCAGCGTGCGGCATCTTATGCCAAACGTTTCGCCGCCAAGGAGGCTTGCGCCAAGGCGCTGGGAACCGGACTCAATCATGGGGTTTATTGGCGCGACATGGGGGTGGTGAACCTGCCGGGCGGCAAGCCGACCATGGCACTGACCGGTGGCGCCCTGAAAAGGCTGGAAAAACTCACGCCGGCGGGACACCGGGCCCAGATAGACCTCACCATCACCGATGATTTCCCGCTGGCCCAGGCCATCGTCATCATCTCGGCGGTAAAGGATTAACCGCTTATTTCTTGACAGACAGGGCGGCGCGCCGTTTCTGTGCCCCGCGAACCGGAAAATAACAGCAGATGTCGGATTCTAATAATATGACGGCCAAGCAGCAGACGGGCGAATCCTGGGGGGAGCTCGCCAAGACGGTGATCTATGCCGGCCTGATCGCCATCGTGATCCGCACTTTCCTGTTCCAGCCGTTCAACATCCCGTCGGCCTCGATGGAGGCCACCTTGCTGGTGGGCGATTACCTGTTCGTGCAGAAGTTCGCCTATGGCTATAGCCGCTACACCTTTCCCTTTGGCGCATGGCCGGTGGGCGACAAGATGCAGGGCCGCTTCATGGGCCGCGAGCCCGACCGCGGCGACGTCATCGTCTTCAAGTATCCGCAGGACAATTCCACCGACTTCATCAAGCGGCTGATCGGCATGCCCGGCGAAACCATCCAGATGAAGAGCGGGCGCCTCTACATCAACGACAAGATCGTGCCGCGCAAACGCGTCGGCGATTATGTCGAGATGGTCGACGGCCAGCAGAACCGCGTGCCGCAATATGAAGAGACTCTGCCGGGCGGAAAAACCTATTTCACGCTCGACCGCGATCCCGACAGCCCGCTGGACAATACCGAATTGTATCGCGTGCCCGCCGGCCACTATTTCATGATGGGCGACAACCGCGACAATTCCGACGATTCCCGCCAGGCCGTGGGTTATGTCCCCGCCGACAATCTGGAAGGCAAGGCGATGATCCGCTTCTTCTCGACCGACGGTTCGGCGCGCTTCTGGGAAGTGTGGAAATGGCCCTTCGCCATCCGCTATTCGCGCATCCTCTCGATGGTGAACTGACATCTTGCCGGACGCACTTTCGCAAAAGCTCGGCCATACCTTCCAGGATCAGGCATTGCTGAAACGCGCGCTGACCCATGCCAGCGCCGACGCCGTTACCTCCAACGAGCGGCTCGAATTCCTCGGCGACCGGGTGCTGGGCCTGATCGTGGCCGAAAAGCTGCACGCGCTGTATCCGCAAGACGCCGAAGGGGCGCTGGCGCTGAAATTCAACGCTCTGGCGCGCGGCGCGGCCTGCGCCAAGGCGGCCACGGCCGCCGGGCTGGCCGAGCATGTGATCCTGGCCAATTCGGAAAAATCGGCGGGCGGGCGCGACAAGCCGGCCATCCTGTCGGGTGTCTGTGAAGCGGTGATCGCCGCGCTGTATCTGGATGGCGGCATGGAGGCGGCGCGCGCTTTTGTCGAACGCTATTGGGCGGAGCAATTTGACGAACTCAGCCACGACATGCGCGACGCCAAGACCCGGTTGCAGGAATGGGCCCAGGCGCGCGGCAAGGATTCCGCCGCGCCGGTCTACAGCCTGAAGGAACGCGCCGGTCCCGACCATGCGCCGCGCTTTGTGGTCGAGGCGCAGGTTGCCGGCTTTGATCCGGTGCGGGGCGAGGGCGGCTCCAAGCGCCAGGCCGAACAGGATGCCGCCACCAGGCTTCTCGCTATTGTCGCCCCACAGGAAACGCCATGACCACACGCTGCGGCTTTGCCGCCATCATCGGCGCTCCCAATGCCGGCAAGTCCACGCTGATCAACGCGCTTGTGGGTTCGAAGGTCGCCATCGTCAGTCCCAAGGTGCAGACCACCCGCATGCCGGTGCGCGGCATCGCCATGGCGGGCGAGACCCAGATCGTCTTTGTCGACACGCCGGGCATCTTCCGTCCGCGCCGCCGGCTGGACCGCGCCATGGTGACGTCGGCCTGGGCCGGGGCGGAGGACGCCGATGCGATATTGCTGATCGTGGATGCCGCCGATCTCACCGCCGATCCGAACAGCCTGGGCGCGCGCGACACGATGTCGATCATGGCGGGCCTGAAGGACGGCAAGGCCAAGAAGAAGGCGCTGGTGCTGAACAAGATCGACGGCATGAAGCGCATCGACCTCCTGCCGCTGGTCGAGAAATTCCATGCCGAAGGCGTATTCGAGGATGTGTTCCTGGTCTCCGCGCTGAAGGGCGAAGGCGTCGGCGATGTCGCCAGCTGGGTGGCGGCGCGCATGCCGGAAGGGCCGTGGCTCTATCCGGAAGACCAGGCCGCCGACATTCCGTCACGCCTGCTGGCGGCGGAAGTCACGCGCGAGAAGATCTATCTGCGGCTGCATGACGAGCTGCCCTATTCCAGCGCGGTGGAAACCGACAAGTGGGAAGAGCGCAAGGACGGGTCGGTCAAGATCGACCAGATCATCTATGTGCAACGTGACGGCCAGAAGGCCATCGTGCTGGGCAAGGGCGGCCAGACCATCAAGATCATTGGCGGACTGGCGCGCGAGGAACTGGAAACGCTGTTCGGCCGACGCGTCCACCTGTTCCTGTTCGTGAAGGTGCGCGAGGACTGGGCCGAGAATAGCGAGCACTACAAGGAAATCGGCCTCGATTTCCCTAAAGAGTAGTCAGCGTTTCTCGATCTCACGCGCTACGGCGCTTTTGGCGCGCTTGTCGTACAGGCACAGCCATTGGCTGGCGAAACCCGCCGTCTTTCCGCTCAGGATCAAGCCGTAATAGCGGTCGGTATCATTGGTGGCGCCTATGCCGCTGACACGTCCGCTGGTGTCATTGACCCGGGCCTTGGACGCGAGTTTCTGAATCTGGCGCTCGCAGGTCTTGCGGGCAGCGGTATCCAGCGCGTTCCAGGCGCCGGGCGCGGCGGCCAGCGATGGGGTGGCGATCAGCAGGCCGGCTGAAATCAGGGCAATGCGCATGAAGACTCCTTTTGAGGATAATCCGCGCCGCCGCTTTGAGTTGCATGGGGCTGGCGAGCGGTGTCAAACACACGCATGGAATGGTCCGACGACGCCATTGTTCTGTCCTCCCGGTCCCATGGCGAAACCAGCGTGGTGCTGGAATTGCTGACCCGCGACCATGGCCGCCATGCCGGCCTGGTCCATGGCGGCGCCTCCCGCAAGGTCCGGCCGACGCTGCAGCCGGGAAATTCCGTGCATGTGAAATGGCGGGCGCGGCTGGAGGAACAACTGGGCAGCTACGTCTGCGAACTGGCGCGGGCGCGGGCCGGCGAGTTGATGGACGGGCGCGCGGCGCTGATCGGCCTCAACGCCTTCACCGCGGTCGCCATCGCCGCCATTCCCGAGCGCGAGGCGCATGCGCCGGTATTCTTCAGCGGCGAAATCCTGCTGGAAGCGATGATGGATCATGACGCCGCCCATTGGCTGCCGCTCTATGTGCGCTGGGAGGCGGGATTGCTGGATGCGCTGGGCTTCGGCCTCGACCTTTCCGAATGCGCCGCGACCGGCGCCAAGGACGATCTGACCTATGTCTCGCCCAAAACGGGGCGGGCGGTGTCGCGCGATGCGGCCGGAATCTATGCCAGCCGGCTGTTCAAGCTCCCGGCTTTCCTGCTGGGCGGCGGTGAGGCAGATGCGCAAGGGGTGGCCGCCGGCCTGGCGCTGACCGGGCACTTCCTGCTGGAACGGGTGCTGCGGCCCCATGGCAAGGAAATGCCGCCCGCCCGGATGCGCCTGGACGCGATCGCGCAGGCCGGGACCGAATCAGAATAAAAGGCCCATATGGTTGCGCTTCCCGACGAAATCCGTTCCGAAAATCTCAGCAAGGCTTTGGCCGAGCGTTATCTCGCCTATGCACTGTCCACCATTACCCAGCGGGCGCTGCCCGATGTGCGCGACGGGCTGAAGCCGGTTCACCGCCGCATCCTGTTCGGCATGCGGCTGCTGCGGCTGGACCCGGATTCCGCGTTCAAGAAATCCGCCAAGGTTGTCGGCGACGTGATGGGCAGTTTCCATCCCCATGGCGACCAGGCGATCTATGACGCGCTGGTGCGCCTGGCCCAGGATTTTTCCGTCCGCTATCCGCTGGTCGACGGGCAGGGCAATTTCGGCAATGTCGATGGCGATAACGCCGCCGCCATGCGCTACACCGAAAGCCGCATGACCGAAGCTGCCCAGGCGCTGCTGGACGGGCTGGACGAAGACGCGGTGGACTTCCGCACCACCTATGACGGCGAGACGCGCGAGCCGGTGGTGCTGCCGGCCGCTTTCCCGAATTTGCTGGCCAATGGCTCCAACGGCATCGCCGTCGGCATGGCGACCTCGATCCCGCCGCACAATCTGGGCGAGCTGTGCGCTGCCACCATCGCGCTGATCGAAAATCCCGCCATCCAGGACCGCAGCCTGCTGAAATTCGTCAAGGGTCCGGATTTCCCCACCGGCGGCATCATTGTCGAAGAACAGGCCGGCATGGCCGAGGCCTACAAGACCGGGCGCGGTTCGTTCCGGGTGCGGGCGCGCTGGGAAAAGGAAGAAGGCTCGCGCGGCACTTACCAGATCGTCATCACCGAGATTCCCTACCAGGTGCAGAAGTCCAAGCTGATCGAGCGCATCGCCGAACTGCTTGAACTCAAGAAGCTGCCGCTGCTGGACGACATCCACGACGAAAGCGCCGAAGATATCCGCATCGTGCTGACGCCCAAGAGCCGGGTGGTCGAGCCGGAAATATTGATGGAGCAGCTGTTCCGCGCCTCCGATCTCGAAGCCCGCATTTCGCTGAACATGAATGTGCTGGACAGGGGCCTTGTCCCGCGCGTGATGAGCCTGAAGGATGTCCTGGCGGCCTTTGCCGCGCATCGCCGCGAAGTGCTGGAGCGCCGCTCCGCCTTCCGCCTGGAAAAGATTCGGGCGCGGCTGGAAGTGCTGGAAGGCTATCTGGCGGTCTTCCTCAACCTCGACAAGGTGATCAAGATCATCCGCACCGAGGATGAACCCAAGCCCAAGCTGATGAAGGCCTTCAGCCTGAATGAAGTCCAGGCCGACGCCATTCTCAACATGCGGCTGCGGTCTTTGCGCAAGCTGGAAGAGATGGAAATCCGCGGCGAGCACGATGCGCTTAACAAGGAGCGCAAGGACCTCACAAAACTGATGGGTTCGGAAAAACTCAAGTCGGAAAAGCTGATCGAGGAACTCAAGGCGGTTGACGCCAAGTTCGGCCTCAAGACCAAGATCGGCAAGCGCCGCACCCAGATCGCCGCCGCCGCCGATGTCGCAGAACTGTCGGCGCTGGCCGAGCATGTCGAGGAACGCGCCAATGCGGTGGAGCGCGAGCCCATCACCGTGGTCTGCTCTGCCAAGGGCTGGCTCCGGGCGTTGACCGGCCACAAGGAACAATCCAAGGACGACAAGTATCGCGAAGGCGACCGCGCCCGCTTCTGGTTCCCTGCCCAGACCACCGACCAGATCATGCTGCTGTCGACGGACGGCCGCTTCTTCACCCTCGATGCGTCGAAGCTGCCGGGTGGTCGCGGCAATGGCGAAGCCATCCGCACCTTCATCGATCTGCCGCCCGATGCCGACATCGTCACCATGTTCGTGCATGTGCCGGGCCGCAAGCTGCTGGTGGCGGCGACCTCCGGCCATGGCTTTATCACCAACGAGGATGAAGCGGTCGCCATGACCAAGAACGGCAAGCGGGTGATGAATGTGAAGCCGGGTGTCGAGGCGATATCCTGCCGCGCCGTCGATGGCGACAGCGTCGCGGTGGTGGGCGAGAACCGCAAGCTGGTGATCTTCAAGCTGGACGAGGTGCCGGAACTGGGGCGCGGGCAGGGGGTCTATCTGCAGCGCTACAAGGACGGCGGGTTGATCGATGCCGCCACCTTCACCTGGAAAAGCGGTCTGAAAGACGAGAATGGCCGGCTGTTCGAGCCGTCCGAGCTCAAGGACTGGCGCGGCGAGCGAGCCCAGGCGGGCCGAATCGTGCCGCGCGGCTGGGCCAAGAGCGGAAAATTCGGCGAGAATTGAACGGCGTTCAGGGTTAACCCTGCCGGTCATATTTCGTCCCAGAATGGGACATAGGAACAGGCGTTCGCTATAATTTCCGCAGCTTTCGCACCCGGTGTCATGTCAGCCCTACGTCTTCTGGCCCTGTCCTACCTCGCTGCGGCGTCGGTCTTCACCTTGACCGGGGTTGTGCAGTCCCATCCTGAATTGCTGCGGGCCGAGTTCCTGCGGGATTTCGGCGCGCGCGCCCACCTTCTCTCCGACAGGTTTGCGCAAAATGTTGTGAACCCGGCGCTGGAGCGGCTCCGCCGTCATGACGTGGCGCTGCTGGACAGCCTGGATCATCGTCAGCAGCCGGTGGCGCGTCTGGCCATCCGTCCGATGGTTCCGGGCGAAGAGCGCCTGCTGGCGACCCGGCCGTCCGCCCCGGTGGAGCCACGCGCGCTGGCGCCTGCCGACTCGCTGATGGCGGAAACTGAATTCGCGCCGTCCGGCATTATCGAGATCCTGCCCGATCTGCCGGATGATTTGCCCGAGCCGCCTGAGCCGAAACTGGCGGCGCCCCGGATGCCGCGCGCGGCTGCGCCCGATATCCGGATCGCCAAATCTCCAGAGAATAGAGCGCCG
>JAZKDV010000147.1:8380-11125 GCA_040387395.1 Pseudomonadota bacterium
CCAAGCAGGGCGAACTCTCGGCGCAATGGGATGCCGAACAGAAGCAGGCCGCGCCCGCCTGGCGCATTCCCGAGCCGCCTTTGCCGGATGCGCCGTCCGGTCCCCGCGCCATGGCCGCCAGCATGCGGCTCAAGGCTGGGCTCTCCCAGGACATGCTGAACAATTTCGATCTCTTCCTCTATGTCAGCAAGGCGGCCTCGGGCCCGCTGGCGCAGCGGATGTATGTGTTCAAGAAGGCGCAAGGCGATACGCTCGCGCTGGCCTACGACTGGGCGGCGTCCACAGGGCGCGAGAAAAGGGAGACCAACGCGCGCGGCCGTCCCAGCTTTACCGCCACGCCGGCGGGCTATTACCAGCTTGACCCGAAGCGCATGTACCGGCGCTATCGCTCCTATAGCTGGGACCAGCCGATGCCCAACGCCATGTTCTTCAACTGGGAGCGGCAGGGTCTGCAGACAGGCTTGGCGATCCATGCCGCGAGCGGCGAAAACATCGCAAAGCTGGGCCAACGCAACAGCGCCGGCTGCATCCATCTGTCACCGGAAAATGCCGAGACGCTGCAGAGTTTGATTCGGGCCAATTATCGCGGGCAGGTGCCGCGCTTCGCTTATAACGCCAGCACGCGCACCATGAGCAACAAGGGCGCATTGATGGTTGGCCGCGATGGCAACTTGCGGATGACCGATGGCTATCGCGTGCTGATCGTTATCGAGGATTACGGCGGCAAGGATATGGTCGCCGCGCTGTTCTAGCGTGACCTACTCAGGCGTGGCCCGTGACCAGCCAGAGGATGATGATGACCGGCAGCGGAATGCCGATGCCCCAGAGAAGCAGTGAACGCATGTCATCCTCCCGTGTAAGTCCGGAAGATAACTTTCCTGTTATGAGGAAGTTCCCGCGCGGCGCAGTTCGTAGAGCGCGATGGCGGCGGCGTTTGAGACGTTGAGGCTTTCCACCGAGCGGTCGATCGGGATGAACGCCGATGCCTCGCAATGCTCGCGCACCAGCCGGCGGATGCCGTCGCCTTCCGATCCCAGCACCAGCGCCACGTCACCCACCGGAACGGCGTCGGCCAGGCTGGATGCGCCGTCGCCTGCCAGGGCGATGCGCCAGAAGCCGCGTTCGGCGAGCTGGTCCAGGGCGCGGGAGACGTTAACCACCTCGATATAGGGAATGAGGTCGAGCGCGCCGGAAGCGGCCTTGGCCAAGGCGCCGGACTGCGGCGGACCGTGCCGGTCCTGCACGATCACGGCGGTGACGCCGAAGGCGCAAGCCGTGCGCAGGATGGCCCCGACATTGTGGGGGTCGGAGAGCTGGTCGAGGACCAGAATGACGCGGCGGCCGCCATGGTTCTGGGCCAGCACTTCGTCCAGGTCGTGCGATTTGAGCGGGGAGGCTTCCAGGGCCGCACCCTGATGCACCGCCCCGGGGGGCAGCATCCGGTCGATGGCGCCGGGTTCCATGATCTCGACCCGGACCCGCTGCAGCAATTTCTCGCCCAGGGTTTCGGCCGCCCGGGGGGTCAGGACCGCCCGGCCAAGCTTGCGGCGGGGATTGGCCAAAGCCGCTTTTACGGCATGGATTCCATAGAGCCACTGGCCCCCGGCCAGGCGGTTCCCGTCATTTTGGGGGCGCTCGGTCCGGCCGGTCTGACCCTGCTGGTGAGCCGGCTTGGCCGCAGGTTTGGACCCGGGCTTGAAGCCGGCCTTGAACCCTGGCTTGCCGCCCGGCTTCGCGCCGCGCGGCTTTTCGGACCTTTTATCAGGAGTTCCGCGGGTTTTTTCAAAGCCGGGGCGTCGGTTTTTGCCGAAATCCCCCTTGGTGTCCTTGTGGCGCATGGGGCGCTTATAAAGAAGTGGGGGCAGGGGTAAAGCGACCGGACGCGCCCGGGTCCGAAACCCGGGTTTTTCCTAGGAAATCCGCCCTTGACAGCTTGGCCCTGTTGACCAATAACCCGCGATCCGCAGCCACACCTTTTGGAGGTATTTCTTCGCTCGTCCGCACTAACAACGAGCGGAAGCAGACGCGCCGGCCGGGATTTGGTTTTTCTAAACCGTTGAACCAGTTGGAAAATTTATCCGGAGGGGTGCCCGAGTGGCTAAAGGGGACGGACTGTAAATCCGTTGGCTACGCCTACGCTGGTTCGAATCCAGCCCCCTCCACCAGTACCGCACTCAGCCAGTGCGAACAGTGAGTGAAGACGACGAGCCGAACGGGCGGGTGTAGCTCAATGGTAGAGCAACAGCCTTCCAAGCTGATGACGAGGGTTCGATTCCCTTCACCCGCTCCAGCCCTCCGGCGGATGCCGGACGTAGACGAAGCTCCGGTAAGGCCCGGAAAACGAATTGAAGAATGCGGCGAGAGCCGAACGAAACGAACGAAAGACAAGGACGCAGGTTATGGGCAAAGCAAAGTTCGAACGTAACAAGCCGCACTGCAACATTGGCACGATTGGCCACGTTGACCACGGCAAGACGACGCTGACGGCGGCGATCACGATGACGCTGGCGAAGGCGAGCGGCGGCAAGGCGATGTCGTATGCGGACATCGATGCGGCGCCGGAAGAGAAGGCCCGCGGCATCACCATCAACACCGCGCACGTGGAATATGAGACGGCCAACCGTCACTACGCCCACGTCGACTGCCCCGGCCACGCCGACTATGTGAAGAACATGATCACCGGCGCCGCCCAGATGGACGGCGCGATCCTGGTGGTGTCGGCCGCCGACGGCCCGATGCCGCAGA
>JAZKDV010000148.1:0-10714 GCA_040387395.1 Pseudomonadota bacterium
GCGCCTTTACCCCGGCGCAGGCGCGCGGCGGCACCAGCACCACCACCACGTCCGCGAACACGGACGCGAATGCACAGGCCGCCGAAGCGGTGCGCAACCAGCAGCTCAACGCCCTGACCGCCAGCGTGCGCGGCGGGGGTTCAACCGGCGCCTCGGTGTCCACCCGCGTCTCCACCATGGTGCCGCTGTCGGCGGTGGCCAGCTTTGGCCCCGGCACCACGCCCTTGGCGGTCAATCACCAGGGGCCGTTCGTCGCCACCACCTTCTCGTTCAACCTGCCGGCGGGCGAAAGCCTGGGCAATGCAGTCGCCGCCATCAACCGCACCATGGCCCAGATCAACGTGCCGATTACCGTGCATGGCGAATTCGCCGGCAATGCCCGCCAGCTCCAGCGCAGCTTCCAGAACATGCCATTCCTGCTGCTGGCGGCGATCGTGACCATCTACATCACGCTGGGCATCCTGTACGAAAGCCTGATCCATCCCGTCACCATCCTCTCCACCCTGCCGTCGGCGGGGGTGGGCGCGGTGCTGGCGCTGTTGATGTTCAACACCCAGTTCGACCTGATCGCCATGATCGGCGTCATATTGCTGATAGGCATCGTGAAGAAAAACGCGATCATCATGATCGACTTCGCCATCGACCTGCAGCGGCGCGAAGGCCTGTCGCCGCAGGAAGCGATCCGCAAGTCCTGCCTGCTGCGCTTCCGTCCCATCATGATGACCACCGTGGGCGCCATCCTGGGCGCGCTGCCGCTGGCGATCGGGCTGGGCGCCGGCTCGGAATTGCGCCAGCCGCTGGGCATCTCCATCGTGGGCGGGCTGGTCCTGAGCCAGATCCTGACGCTCTACACCACGCCGGTGGTGTTCCTGTACATGGAGCGGTTTGGGGCGTGGACGTCGGGGTTCTGGAACAAGTGGTATCACGGGCTGATGGGCGACAAGCCCGGCGATCACGAGCCCATGCCGCGCCCGGCGCCAGCCGAGTAGACAAAGAAAAACCCGCCATGCGGATCGCATGGCGGGTTTGTTTCTTTTCAGACCGAACTAGAGATTCGGCAGGTCGTCCGCGCCGGGCGTGCCTTCGTTGATCTTGGCGTTGCGGCTCTGGCGATAGAGATTGCGGGTCGTCGCATAGAAATCGATGGACGAGCGTTCGATGGTTTCCACCGCATCGAGCTGAGAGGTGCGGCTGTCCAGGACGCCCATGCCCATGCGGAAGTACCGCAGGGTGTCGTCACCGGGGAAGATGGCATAGGTGAAAGGATCAAATGCCACGTCCACGACAGTACCGACCAGGTCGCGGGGCGGCTTGGGACCGGCGAAGGGCAGCATCAGGTAGGATCCTTCAGCCGCACCGCCCTTGCCCAGGGTGATGCCGAAATCATTCTCGTGATAGGGGATGCCCCACTGGCTGGCGACATCGATAATGCCGCCGATTCCGACCGTGGTGTTGACCACTATGCGGCCCAGCGTGTTGCCGGCCTTTTCAGTCTCGCCCTGCAGCACATCGTTGGCCAAGATCACCGGGGAATTCAGATTGGTGAGGAAATTGTGCACGCCTTTGCGGGCGACTTCCGGCACCACGTCACGATAGCCCCGCGCGACAGGGCGCAGAATGGCCCGGTCCATGCTGAGGTTGAAGTCGAAGATGTCGCGGTTGGTCCGCTCCCAGGGATCGTTCTGGGCGAGGGACTCCGCGGTGGGAGTGCTGCAGGCGCCCAGCACCAAGGTCAGGGCAAGCGCGGAAATCATAGGAAGCGAAGTTTTCATGCCCATACCAAATAGCGGAATCGCAATAAAATATCGTTAGCGACGAATCCTATAACGGCCAATATCAGGATTCGTGCCTTCGGGTACAAGGGGTACACCCCCCAAAGCCGTGCGGCACACTGGCTTTATGGCCAATAGCCAGCCGGGCTGTACCAGCCGGACGTTGCTGAATTGTTACAGGGGATTGGCGGCGACCGGCGACGGTACGGTGGGGCGGAAGGGCCCCTTTTGATCCACAGGCTTGTTGGTGTCGGGCTCCACGGGCTTGCCGGTCTCTTCGTCCAGCGGATCGTCCATCAGGACGGGGGTCATCTGGAGGGTCGCGACCCCAAACCCCAAGGCGCAGATATTTTGTCCAAGAAAACACGCTCGCATGACAAGAATAATGCGCAGCCGGGGGGAAAAGCTCCGGCACTTGCGCAAAATTTCATCACGAAAAGCGCCGCGCCCTAGCCGCGTCCGAAAAGCGGCATCTTGGTCGCCATTACGGTCAGGAATGGGACATTGGATTCCAGCGGCAGCCCCGCCATGTAGGTCACCGCCTGGGCGACGTGGTTCACATCCATCCGCGGCTCGACCGCCAGTTGGCCGTCGGGCTGCAGAACGCCCTTGGTCATCCGCTCGGTCATTTCCGTGGCGGCGTTGCCGATGTCCACCTGGCCGGCGGTGATGTCGAAGGGCCGCCCGTCCAGGATGGTGGACTTGGTCAGGCCAGTGATGGCGTGCTTGGTGGCGGTATAGGGCGCCGAATGGGGCCGGGGACGGTCGGCCGAAATCGAGCCATTGTTGATGATGCGTCCGCCGCGCGGCTCCTGCGCCTTCATCATCCGCACCGCTTCCTGGGTGCAGAGGAAGGCGCCGGTGAGGTTGACGCCCACGATCGCCTGCCACTGTTCGAAGGTCAGGTCCTCGATCGGGACCGCGGGGGTGCCCATGCCGGCATTGTTGAACAGCATGTCCAGGCGGCCGAACTTGTCCTTGATCTTGGCGAAGACGGCCTTGACCTGGGCGGGGTCGCCGATATCGGCCGGAGCCACGAGGTGGGGGCCCTTCAGGCGCCCCGCGGTCTCTTCCAGGGTATCGGCCTTGCGGCCCACCAGCGCCACCGACCAGCCGGCTTCCGAAAGGTGGATAGCCACGGCGCGGCCCACGCCGCTGCCGGCACCGGTGATCATCGCAATCTTGGTCATGTCGTCCTCGCTGAAATACCGATTCACTCTAAGGGTTGCCCTTATAAGGAAATTTTCCCGATTTGGCGCGCGGGGCCAACATTGGCTTTATCCACCATGGCAATTCCGTTAGAGCTTCGCCAACGGCCGCGGCGATGGAAAAACGCCGGGATTCCAGACGAATATCGCTCAGGGGACGTCCATGTTCAAACGCTTGGCTCTGGCTTTTCTGGCCACCACCGTCCTGACCCCGGCCGCCGTCATGGCGCAGCCCGCCACCAGCACCAGCCAGGCTTCGACGCTGGACACCGTCACGGTCACCGCCCGCAAGCGCGCCGAAAACGAGCAGCAGGTCCCGATCTCGATCACCGCCCTGGACCAGGACGATCTCGACCGGCTGAACGTGCGCACCATCGAGGACCTGCGCTATGTCGCACCCTCGGTCTATATCGCGCCCACCACCTTCCGCCAGGACACGCTGAACATCACCATCCGCGGCCAGCGCAATTTCGACGCGCCCTCGGGCGGCGGCAATCCGGGCCTGGCCTTCGACACGGCATCGGCTGTTTATAAAGACGGGGTCTATTACGCCCGCGCCATCGGCCTGACCGGGGCGCTGTTCGACCTGGACAATGTCCAGGTGCTGAAGGGTCCGCAGGGCACCCTGGTGGGCCGCAACACCACCGGCGGCGCCATTCTATACCACAGCCGCGAGCCGGACGCCGAGTTCGGCGGCTATGCCCGCGCCACCCTGGGCGACTACGGCCGCGCCGGCCTGCAGGGCGCGATCAACCTGCCGCTCAGCGACCAGTTCTTCCTGCGCATCGCGCTGAACAGCGAAAATCAGAAGGGCTATATCTCGAACCTGTATTTCGACCCGGTCACCGGCGAGCGCAACAACCAGGCGGCGATGGGCAGCACCAAGCTGGCGGGGGTGTTCTCGCTGAAGTACCAGCCCGACGAGACGTTCAAGCTGCTGCTGCGCGCCGACCTGGCCAGTGAGCATGGCACCGGCTCGACCTATCACGACCTGGGCTATTTCGTCGGCACCGCCCTGTCGCAAGGGCGCACTTCGGTCTGCAACATCCCGGGCACCTGCGTGGGTTTCACCGATCTGCGCGGCCGTCCCATCGCGCCCTATTATTTGAACGCCAACGCCACCAGTGCCAGCGGCGTCAATCCGTCGCCGGCGGCCTATAATGCGCTGCTCAATTCGGTGGAGCGCCAGCAGAAAGCCGGATTCTGGACCGCCGAACAGGCGGTGAGCAACCTGTATCGCGGCGATTACCAGACCTATTCGCTGACCGCCGACAAGGATTTCGGCGATGTCGATGTGCGCTGGATGGGCGCCTATCGCAGCTTCCAGAATTCCGGCCGGGCGGTCAGCCGCGGCCAGCCGTTCGAGACCAACACCTATCTCTACCAGTTCCCCAATTATCAGTCCTGGCAGAGCGAACTCACCGTCAACGGCACCGGGCTGGACGAAAAGCTGAACTGGACCACGGGCCTGTTCTATTTCCGCGAACGCAGCCCCAATGACGGCGGCTATCTCTACCTCTTCCTGCCCAGCGCCGGTTCCGCGCCGTCGCCGGTGGCCGGACGCCAGCTCACCGTCACCGATTCCAGCCGCAACAGCGAATTGAACGCGTCCTATGCCTTCTATGCCCAGGCGACCTACAAGCTGCTGCCCACCACGCGGGTGACGGCGGGCATCCGCTACACCTATGACGAGCGCTTCGCCCATATCGCGACCCAGACCGTCCGCACGCCAGCCACCCAGGCGACCAGCAACACGGTGGTCAACGGCGTGTTCAACCCGGCGGGCTTCACCTTTGAAGGCATCACCTATGCCGGCCAGACCAATGCCTGCGCCCTGACCAACGCCAATGGCGTGCTGCTGCCGCTGTCGCAATGCGCCGCCGACATCAAGCGCAGCTTCCACAAGCCCACTTATACGCTGGCGGTGGATCATGACCTGTTCGAGGGCACCATGGTCTACGCCACCATGCGGTCGGGTTACCGCTCCGGCGCGATCAACACTCAGGCGATCAATCCCGCCGTGCTGGTGGCCAAGCCCGAGCAGGTGACGGACTATGAAATCGGCGTGAAGTCGGAATGGGATGTGTCAGGCCTGCCCATCCGCACCAACCTCGCGCTGTATCACACCTCGTATCACGACATACAGGTCCAGACCGCGCTGCCCAACGTCACGCTGGCGACGGCGGTTGGCGGCGGCGCCTGCACCCAGGCGGTGTTCAATGCTGGCCAGTGCCTGGGCAACTTCAACGACAATGTCACGCTGAACGCCAAGGCCGCGAAGATCTATGGCGTGGAGTGGGAAGTGACGGCGCTGCCCACCGACTGGCTGACGCTGTCCACCTCGGGCAGCTATATCGATCCGCGCTATACCGACTTCACCTTCACGCCGCCGGCCGGTTACCTGCTCCCCACCGGCACCACCAACCTGTCGGGCACGCCGATCCCGGTGCCGACCTGGCAGACCAACCATACCGCCACCGCCAATCTGGGCACCGACCTGGGCGGCCTGCCGCTGGGCGATACCCTGTTCACGGCGCATTACTATTGGCAGAGCCGGTATCTGGCGGACCTGCGCACCTTCCACCCCACCCAGCGCACGTCGCCTTACGGCCTGCTGAACTTCCGGCTGCAATTCACCAACTTCGGCCACAAGAATGCCGACCTGGCCTTCTTCATGAACAATGTCGCCAACGAGGCGGCCTGCCTGCCGGAATATAACGGCGTGCTGAACTCGGCGCCCAACGGCACCTTTGGCGTCGCCAACACCTCGGGCGTGCTGCAATGCGTGCCGCTGCCCCCGCGGATGAGCGGTGTTCAACTCCAGTACAAGTTCTAGGAAAACTCAGACCGTTCGCATGGCTTGGCCGCCATGCTCACCCCCTTCGTGCGCGCAGCGCACAAGAGGGGGAGGTGGTTTCAGCGAGCGCAGCGAAGCTGCGCGAAAGCTGAAACCGGAGGGGGTAAATTAAATCAGTTCGCGTATTCGACTTTCACGAGGCTCATGGTGAACACCAGAGTCTGGTCGGGCGGGATGGCGTCGCCGGCGCCGTCGGCGCCGTAGCCCAGTTCGGCCGGCACCACGATTTCCCAGGTGTCGCCGGTCTTCATCAGCTTGAGGGCTTCGACCCAGCCGGGGATCAGCCCGCCGGTCATGAAGGTCGCTGCTTCTTCCGGCTTGGTCTGGTCGAAGACTTTGCCGTTGATCAGCATGCCCTTGTAATAAACGGTGACCACGTCGGAATCGCGCAGCACGGCGGGGCCGGTGCCGGCCTTGATCACGCGGTACATCAGGCCGGATGCGGTTTTCTTGGCGCCGGTGCGGGCGGCATAGTCGGCCAGGAACTTGGTGTTGGAGGCCGCGCTGGTGTCATAGGACGCGCTGGGCGCGGCGTCGGACGGACGATCGCAGGCGGCAAGCCCCACCAGCGGCAACAGAACCAGAGCCACGACCTTCGCCAAACCGCGCATGTATTTCCCCACCGAAAAGGACGCCAAAAGAACAGGCGTCTTTATACAGGCAAGATTACTTGCCCGCCACCCGCACTTCGTCGCCGTCCCGGAAGGAATCGGACGGATTGTCAATGATGCGGTCGGCGCTGGTGATGCCGCTTCCCACATCCACCGCATCGCCCAGATCGCGCGCGATGGTGATGGTCTTGAGCTTGACGCGGCTTTGCGCGTCTAGGGTGGCGACCTGCATGCCTTCGGCGCGGAACATCAGGGCGGTGGCCGGGACCCTGAGGCCATCGGCCCCGGCGGGCAGGGGGAATTTGATTTCCGCATAACCGCCGGGCTGCAGCGCGCTGTCCTTATTGTCGATGGCGAACTGCGCCAGCACGGTGCCGGTGGCGCTGGCCACGGCCCCGGACGAGGCCGCCAGGGTGGCGGTGAAGACGCGCCCGGGATGCTGCGGCACGCTGAAATTGATGGTCATGCCGGGGCGGATATAGGTCGAATAATTCTGCGGCACCCGCACATAGATGCGCAGGCGCGTCAGGTCCGACACGGTGAAGAGCGGGGCTGCGCCGGCGCCGGTGCCCACCGTGACCAGGGCGCCGACATCGACCGCGCGGCTGGTGACCACGCCGTCGAACGGCGCCACCAGGCGGCGGAAACCGGCCTGGGAGGTGAGGCTGTAGAGGTTGGCGCGCGCCGCTTCCACCGCCGCATTCTTGGCGTCGAGATCGGCGTCGCGGGTTTCCTTGTCCTGGCGCGACACCGCGCCCTGCGCGAACAGGGTCTCCCAGCGGCCCGCAGTGGCGGCGGACAGGCGCTGGGCGGCCTGGGCGTTGATCAGGTTGGCGCGGGCCGACTGCACCTGGCCGGCCAGATCGGGGGTGTCGAGTTCGGCCAGCAACTGGCCCTGTTTCACCGGGGCGCCGATATCGACGTACCACTTCTTCACATAGCCGCTGACCTGGGCGTAGATCGGCGCGGCGGTAAAGGCTTGGATGTCGCCCGGCAGGTTGAGCACGCCGCCTTCTTTTTCCGGCTGCAGCTTGACGAGCTGCACGGTCTGGACCGACTGGTCTTCGGTCCATTGCGCGGTCCGGTAGCTGTCCCACAGGCGCACGCCAATGCCCACCACCGCGATCACCAGCGCGGCGGCCAGGGCGATGAAGCCCCAGCGCTTCAGGCTGGCTGGCGCGGTGTGGCGCAGCAGTTCCTCGCGCGTGGGCTGGTGGTCGTGACCAGCATCGGGATTCTTGTCAGGCATAAGCTTCACCGGCCCCTTTTCCGGTCTTCGGCGCGGGCGGCGGCGAAGCCGCCCGTTTGGCCGCATGGCGGTCATGCAGGATGCTGAACACCACCGGCACGAACATCAAGGTGGCGATGGTGGCCCAAATCAGTCCGCCGATCACGGCGCGGCCCAGCGGCGCGTTCTGCTCGCCGCCTTCGCCCAGGCCCAGCGCCATGGGCATCATGCCGATGATCATGGCCAGCGCCGTCATGCAGACCGGGCGGAAGCGGGTGAAGCCGGCCTCCACCGCCGCGCGCACCGCATCGCCATGCTCGGCGAGTTTTTCACGCGCAAAGCTGATCACCAGGATCGAGTTGGCGGTGGCCACGCCCATGCACATGATGGCGCCGGTTAGCGCCGGCACCGACAGGGTGGTGCCGGTGGCGAACAGGATCCAGACGATGCCGGCGAGCGCCGCGGGCAGCGCGGTGATGATGACAAAGGGATCGGTCCAGGACTGGAAGTTGACCACGATCAACAGATAGATCAGCACCACCGCCGCCAGCAGCCCGAGGGACAGGCCGGTAAAGGCCGTGTTCATGGTCTGCACCTGGCCGCGCAGGGTGACGGTGGCGCCGCGCGGCAGGTGCTGCTTGTTGGCGTCGATCACCTTCTGCACTTCCTTGGCGACACTGCCGAGATCGCGGTCCTGGGTGGTGGCGTAAAGGTCGATGGTGGGCTGGATATTGTAGTGGCTGACCACGGAGTTGCCCTGGGCGCGGCTGATCTTAACCAGTCCGCCCAGCACATGCGGCGCGGTGCCGGCGCCGCCGGTGACGGGAAGGTTCTGCAGCGCGGCGAGGCTGTCGAGCTGATATTCCGGCGTCTGCGTCGTCATGTTGTACGACACGTTGTTCTTGGGATTGAGCCAGAAGTTCGGCGCCGATTGCGAGGTGCCGGCGAGGCTGGTCGCCAGCGCGTTGGTCACGTCGCGCTCGGTCAGGCCCATCTGCGACATGCGGCTGCGGTCGGCTTCCACCTTGAGCTGCGGCATGTTGCTGGACTGCTGCATGCGCGCATCCACCAGGCCGGGGATCTTGCGGATTTCGCGCAGGATGCGGAAACCGAACTCTTCCGTCTCTTCCAGCCTGTTGCCGCTGATCTGCACGTCCAGCGGCGCGGGCGCGCCGAAATTCAGGATCTGGCTGGTGATGTCCGGCGGCGGGAAGGAGAAGGTCACGGACGGGAACAGCCGCGGCAGTCTTTCGCGCATGGTGCGCACGTAATTGGCGGTCGGGCGATGGCTCTTGTTCAGGCTGATGAAGATGTCGGCGTCCTGCAGGCCCACCGTGCCGGAATTGTTGTAGAGCATGTTCACCGGGCTCTGGTTGAGACCGACATTGTCCACGATGGTCGCCAGCTCGGCCGGCGGAATGATGCGGCGGACTTCCTTTTCGATCTGCGCCACGATCTGGTTGGTGTCTTCCAGGCGGGTGCCGGCGGGGGTGCGGGCGTGCAGCGTGATCTGGCCGGAATCGACGCTGGGGAAGAAGTCGCGTCCCAGGAAAGGCAGCAGCAGCATGGAGGCCATCACCACTGCCACGAAGGCGATCACAAAGGGACGGCGGCGGGTCATCGCCAGCGCCAGCAGGTTGCGATACTGCTCCTTGGTGCGATCGAAGCCGCGCTCGAAGCTGCGTTGCACCCGCGCCAGCACATGATCCCCTTCGGCCATATGGCCGTGGGGCTTGAGCAGATAGAGCGACAGGGTCGGCACCAGGGTGCGCGACAGGATGAAGGACGCGATCATCGCGAACACCACCGCCAGCGCCATCGGCACGAACAGGTAGCCGGCAATGCCGGTCAGCGCGAACATCGGCACAAAGGCAACGCAGATGCACAGAAGGGAGACGAAAGCGGGCTGGGTGATCTGGCGCGCGCCGTCCATGATGGACTCATAGACGCCTTTGCCCTGTTCCAGGTGCCAGTTGATGTTCTCGATGGTGACGGTGGCGTCGTCGACCAGGATGCCGACCGCCAGCGCCAGCCCGCCCAGCGTCATGATGTTGAGGGTCTGGCCCGTCGCCCAAAGCCCGATCAGCGCCACCAGCACCGCCAGTGGAATGGATGTGGCGATGATCACGGTGGAGCGCCAGCTTCCCAGGAACAGCAGGATCATCAGGCTGGTAAGGGCAGCGGCGATGGCGCCTTCGTAGAACACGCCCTTGACGGCGGCTTTCACGAACACCGACTGGTCGCTCATGATGTCGATCTTGAGTTCGGGCGGAAGCTGCTCCTTCAGGATCGGCAGCAGGTCCTTGACGCCCTGCACAACGTCGATGGTGGAGGCCTGGCCGTTCTTCAGAATTGTGGACAGCACCGCGCGGGCGCCGTCCACATGCACGATGTTGTTCTGGACCGTACTGCCGTCACGCACATTGCCGACATCGTGCAGGAAGACCGTGCCGCCGCCCGGCGCCGTCTTCACCGGCAGTTCGTTCATGCCTTCGATCGTGTCGGAAGCGTTGTTGAGCCGCACGACATATTGGTACGTGCCGATCTTGATATTGCCGGCGGGGTTGATCTGGTTCTGGGAGACGAAGGCGTTCTGCACGTCCACCGAGGACAGGCCGCGCGCCTGCATGGCCGCCGGATCCAGGTCGATCAGCACCGAGCGGAACTTGCCGCCATAGGAAAATGGAATGGCTGCGCCGTTCACCGTGGTGAGACGCGGCCGCGCGAAATTCTGCGAATAGTCCAGCACCTGCTGTTCCGACAGCGAGGTGGATGAGAAAGCCAGCTGCAGGATGGGCACGGTGGAGGCGCTGTAATTGAGGATCAGCGGCGGCAGCGTGCCGGGCGGCATCTGGCGGATGGTGCTCTGGGAGACCGAGGTGACCTGGGCGGTGGCCAGGCGGATATCGACATTGGGCTGGAAGAAAATCTTGATGATGCCCAGGCCCGGCATCGAGACGCTTTCGACATGCTCGACATCGTTCACCGTGGTGGTGAGGAAGCGCTCATAGGGCGCCAGCATGCGGGCGCCGACATCG
>JAZKDV010000149.1:0-7316 GCA_040387395.1 Pseudomonadota bacterium
ATGCCCATCTTGTGCTCGATGCCGCCGGTGTTGACGCCGTTGCGCGCGCCCATGGTGCCGTCTTCCTTGACCAGAAATTTGGGCACCATGAAGAAGTTCACCGTCGAAAGATCGTCGTGGATCTGGCCCTTCTCATCGGGAATCTTGGCGATCACCATATGGATGATGTTGTCGGTCAGGTCCTGGTCGCCGCCCGAGATAAAAATCTTGGTGCCGTTCATCTTGTAGGTGCCGTCAGGCTGCTCGACCGCCTTGGTCTTCATCAGGCGCAGGTCGGTTCCGCAGCCCGGCTCGGTCAGGCACATGGTCCCGGCCCATTCGCCCGACACCATTTTCGGCGCGATGCCGGTTTTCATCCACTCCGCGCCGGTCGCCAGCAGCGCGCCATAGGCGCCCGCCGTGAGCATGGGATACATGGCGAGTGACTGGTTGGCGCTCATCCCCATTTCGCTCACCGCCATGGTGAGGATATGGGGCATGTTCGCCCCGCCCGCCGATTCCGGCGCGCCCAGTCCGCCCCAGCCCGCTTCGCAATATGCCTTGTAGGCTTCCTTGAAGCCCTTGGGCGTCGTCACGGTGCCATTCTGGAAGTGACAGCCTTCCTCGTCGCCCGACTGGTTGAGGGGTTGCAGCACTTCCTCGCAGAACTTGCCTGCATTGCTGAGAATGTCGTCCACCAGCGCGGCATCCAGATCGGCAAAGCCCGGCAAATCGCGATGCCTTTCCAGCTCCAGAACCTCCTGCAGCAGGAAGCGATAGTCCTCGACCGGGGCGCGATAAATGGGCATGGCGAAATCCGTTTGGGGAAATCGATTCTTACTCTGCCCGCGCGCCGCCCGCCATTGTGCAGGCGCAGCAGAAAGGGCCGGGCGCTCTCGCGCCCGGCCCCTGGAAAATCAGCGCACGGTGTTAGTCCCGGATCTGCACCGGCGACCGGGTCGTGGCATTCGCATTAGCCTGCGCGTTCAATTCGCGCGTGGATTCCGTCTGAGCGGCATTGGCTGCGGCGGCCTCTACCCGGGCGGCCGGGCTTGGGACATCGCCGCTGGCCGACACGCTGGCGCTGTTGTGGGCATGGTCCTTGTCCGCAACGACGACACCGGCCGGGGCGTTGACCGAACCACTGATGCCGGCACTCGCGGCGGGATTGACCGCGCCGGTGGCCGTCGCTCCGACCGCGCCGCTGGCGCGGGCGCCCTGGGCGAGGGCCGGAGTGGCGATGACAACTGCACCGCATAGCAGGGCGGAAATGCAGGCATTGTTGAGGGTGCTTTTCATGGTCTCTCCTGTAAGGGACATCAGTCCCGCGAATGGGTTGGTTTCCCCTTGCTAATGAAACGTAAATTGCACGCAAAAGGCTCCCGTTTCCCTCCAAACATCTGGAAAAGCGCGGCCAAATGCGTCAAAGGTTCCCCCGCGTGACCCCGTAGCTCAGCAGGATAGAGCGGCGGTTTCCTAAACCGTAGGCCGGTGGTTCGAGTCCTCCCGGGGTCACCATCAAGGAATCGGATGAGCCAAGCGCTGGAACAGGGATTGCGGCAAAGGCTCGCCACAAGTCCGGGCGACTTTTCCGCGCTGGTACAGCTCGGCCAGCTTCTGCTTTACAGCGGCAGGCTGGAAGAGGCGCTCAGCATTGCCGACCGCGCCGCCGCGCTGAATCCGGGGCACGGCATTCCCTTTTCGCTGCAGGCCATGGTGTCCGCGCGCCTGCGCTTTGGTTTGCCGCCCACGCCGAAACCGGCGCAGGCCGGGGCCGCGGTCTCCATGCGCACGCTGGGCGCCAATGGCCGGTTCGGCAACCAGCTGCTGCAATATGCTTTCCTGAAACTCTATGCCCGCCAGCACAATCTGGCGGCGCAAAGCCATGACTGGATCGGGCGCGACCTGTTCGGGTGCGACGAGCCTTTTCCGGCGGCGAATTTCCCGTCGCTGGACGAAAGCCAGGCCGACCTGTTCGCTTCGCTGAACGGCCAGGCGCCGGTTCACGCCAATCGCGATCTCAGCGGCTATTTCTGCCGCCACACCTCGGCCTGGCAGGACCGTGCCGATGCGTTTCGCGCCCTGTTCCAGCCGCGGCCCGCATTGCAGGACTGGTTGCGGCCCGCGATGGCCGAACTTGCGACGCGCGGCAACACGCTGGTGGCGGTGCATATCCGGCGCGGCGATTTTGGGCAGGGGCAGTTCTGGACCGCACCCACCGAGTGGTACGCGAGCTGGCTGCAATCCATCTGGAACCAGCTGGACGCGCCCATACTCTATGTCGCCAGCGACGATGCGGGCGTGGCCGCGGAATTTTCAGACTTCAAGCCGCTGGATGCGCGCAACCTGGGGGCCGGACGGCTGGATTTCTATCTCGACCATCATGTTCTGTCGCGCAGCCGTCACCTGGCCATTTCCAACAGCAGCTTTTCCTTCACGGCCGCAATGCTGAATGAGAACGCGAAAAGCTTCGTCCGGCCTGACCGCGCGGTCCAGGCGCTGGTGCCGTTCGATCCCTGGAATGCGGACGTGCTGCTGCCCTGAATTATTTCAGGCCCAGCCGGGCTTTCAGTTCGCTGACCCGAAGATCGGTATAGGCCGGGCTGCCGACATCGAACCGCTTGGCGGTGGAAAGTCCACCCACCACCACCGGCTCGAAACCCGCATCGCGCACCATTTGCGAGGCGATCCGCAGGCCTTCGGCATCGTCGCTGGCCAGCGGCACGCCGGTCTTTTCGCCGGTCGCCTTCGACAGCGGTTCCAGCTTGGCGGCGCCGATCTGGTTGAAGGCGCGCACCAGCCGGACACCCGGCAGATAGGTCGGCACCACGACGCCGGTGCCTTTTTGAATCGCCTCATTGGCCATCTCGCCATCGCGTCCGACATAGGGATTGGTGGTGTCCAGCAACACCTTGCCTTTCAGTTCGGCGGCGTAATCGCGGCCGACCTGCGGCAGGGCGCCGAACGGCACCGACACCACGATCACCTGGCCGAAGGCGGCGGCCTCGCGCGCCGTGCCGGCACGGGCGCCATGGCCGATATCGGCGGCGAGCTTTTTCATTTCATTCAGGTCCAGTGACGAGACCATCACGGGATAGCCGGCATGGACCCAGAAGCGTGCGAGCTGGCCGCCAATCTTGCCTGCGCCGATCACGCCGATGCGCGGCCTGGTCTGGGCGCGCAAGGCTTGCGGAATCAAGGCAATGGTGGCGACGGCGGAAAGCAGGAAGGGGCGGCGGCTTATCGGGTGCATGACGGTTTTTCCGATCCAAAAGCGGCGAAACTATAGCGGCCCTATTGGATCCAAAGCCAGCGGCTGCGGTTGGCGTTGGCGGAATTTTCGATAAAGCCGCCAACGCGCGGGCCCACCGCCGCGGTCTGCGCGCGGTAGCGGATGGGCACCCAGGGCATGTCGGTCAGGGCGATTTTTTCCGCCGCCTGCATCAGGCGGGCGCGCCTGGCCGTGTCGGGCTCGCGTTCGGCGGCGGCCATGGCGGCGTCGAATTTGGGATTGCTGTATCCGGCATAGTTGCGCGGATTGCCCTTGCGCAGCAGGTCGAGGAAGGTGCTGGCATCGTCATAATCGGCCAGCCAGTCGGCATAGGCGATCTGATATTGGCCCAGGCGCAGGTTGCGCAGCACGATCGGGAAGTCCGACACGTCGATCTGGATGTCGACATGGATCTGCCGCGCCATCGCCTGGAAGACGGCCGCCAGCCGCCGGCTGTCGGGGCTTGCCGTCACCGCATAGCGCAGGCGCAGCTTGTTGAAGGGGCCGTAGCCGGCTTCCTGCATCAGCCGCCGCGCGGCGGCGATCCGCGCCGGAGCGGGCATGGCTTTAAAATCCAGCGCCGGGCCTCCGCGATAGCCGCCCGTATGTGGCGGCACATAGGTATAGGCGGGAATTTCATTCAGCTTCATCACTTTGCCTGCCACCGCCTCGCGGTCATAGACAAGATTGAGGGCGCGGCGAATCCGGATGTCGGCAAGCACGGGGTCGCGCATATTGATCGCGAGGTAGCTGAGAGACAGCCCCGGCATGATGTGCAGCGCCTTGGGCATGTTCTGGCGCAGCCACGCGACCTGGGTGGACGGCAGCGGCGTCTGCATGTCCAATTCGCCCGCCCGCAAGCGCCGCAGCGCCGCCAATGTGTCCGGAGTGGGAAAATAGTTGACGGTATCTATCCGCACCAAAGCCGCATCATGGAAGCGCGGATTCTTCACCAGGATGATCTGGTCGTTCGGCTTCCAGCTTTTGAGAATGTAGGGACCGTTCCAGGCGCCTTTGCGCGGCAGGGGCGAGCCGCTGGGATGAACAAGAAGTTCCGGCAGGTAGGGCGCGGGATATTCCAGTGCGACCGTCACGGTTCGCGGATCCCGGGCCTTGGCCCCCAGCGCGGACGGTGGTAGCGCGCCGGTGCTGACGGCGCGGGCGTTCTTGATCGGCCACAGCATGGCGGCGGTGCGCGATGCGGTCTTGGGATCCAGCAGTCGCCGCCAGCCGGAAACAAAGTCCTGCGCCGTCACGGGCGCGCCGTCCGACCACTGGGCTTTGCGCAGGTGAAAGGTCCAGGTCAGGCCGTCCCTGGAAATCTCCCAGCGTTCCGCCATGCCGGGGATCGGCTTGCCGCGCGCATCCAGCGTGGTGAGACCGACCATCAGGTCGCCCAGGATGTTGGTCTCCGGCTGGCTGCCGGCAGCGGCGGGGTCCAGCGAATCCGGTTCGGCGCCGTTGCCGCGATTGAGCACCGTCTGCGCCTGCGCGGGCAACGCCAGCAGCAACAGGGCGACAAGCACCGCTTTCATGAGAACTTCTTCGCCCGCGCCGCCTGATCGATGCTGATCCAGCGGGAGCGGTGAAAATCGAGCGGGTTGGGCTCATAGCCTTTCACATAGGGCCAGACCAAGTTGAGGCTGGACCAGAACCAGATCGGCATGCAGGCATGGTCCTTCAGGACAATGCTTTCCGCCTGCCGCAGCATTTCGCCGCGGCGGATGATGTCGGGTTCGCGCTGGGCACTGTCCAGTGCGGCATCGAAGGCCGGATTGCTGTACTCGCCCCAGTTGTTGCCGGCACCGGTACGGAACAGGTCGAGAAAATTAGACGCGTCGCTGAAATCCGCTGCCCAGCCCGCTTGGGCGATATCGAAATCATGCTCCTGAATGGCGGGATAGAAGACCTGCATGTCGTTGGGTGTGATGGTGATGTCGATGAAGACATGCGCCAGCATCTGCTGGATGGCGGCGGCCACCGAGCGCTGATAGCCGGGCGCCGTGCTGCGGATCATGTAGGTGGTGCGGACGCGCCGGCCCTCACCATAACCGGCGGCGCGCATCAGGCTTTTCGCCTTTTCGATGCGCTGGCTGTAGCTGAGGGTTTTGAAATCAAAGACCAGTCCACCGGGATAGTTGGCGATGCCGGGTGGCGTCACATTATAGGCCGGCACATCGCCAGTCCGGGTGATGCGCTGGGTGATGACTTCGCGGTTCAGCGCCAGGTTGATGGCCTCGCGCACCCGCACGTCGCCGAAGGGCTCGCGCTTGTGGTTGATTCCGATGATCTCGGTGATCAGCTGAGGGATGGGATGCATGGCTTCGGGAAGATTCTTGCGTATCCAGTCAATCTTGGGAACCGGGAGTCTTTCCTGGTAATCCAGCTCGCCCACCTGGAAGCGCCGCAAGGCGGCGGCATAATCAACTGTGGGATAAAAATAGACCCGATCCAGCGCGACATTGACCGCATCGTAGAAGCGCGGATTCTTTTCGACCAATACGTGATCGTTGGGAACCCATTCTTTCAGCGTGAAGGCGCCGTTGCCGACATAGTTGCCCGGACGGGCCCAGTCCTTGCCCTTGGCCGACACGACATGACGCGGCAGGGGATAGGTGGTGGTGTGGGTCAGCAGTTCCAGCAGGTACGGCGCGGGATGCTCCAGCTCCACGCGCAAGGTCCGCGCATCGATCGCCGTGACCCCCATCGCCGTGGGGGGCATCTTGCCGGCGCTGATCGCCGTGCCGTTTTTCACCACGTGCAGGAAATAGGCGTAGCTGGAGGCGCTGGCCGGATCGACCAGCCGCCGCCAGGAAAACACGAAATCCTCCGCCGTGACCGGCGCGCCGTCCGACCATTGCGCCTCGCGCAGAATAAATGTCCAGGTCAGGCCGTCCTCGCTGGTTTCCCAGCGCGTCGCCATCCCCGGTATCGCCTTGCAGGCGGGATCATGAGTCATCAGGCCGATCATCAGGTCGCCGATGATCTCGTTTTCCTGCGTGCCGGAGGACTGGGTGGGGTCCAGCGTCTCGGGTTCCGCGACATTGCCCCGCAGGAAGGTCCCGGCGTCCGTGATCTTATGGTGAACGCCCGAAGACCGGGGCAACGCGAAATATCCGCCTGCGGCGGCCAGCGCCGCGCCGCCCGCCAGCGCGAGACGGCGGTTCCATACCTTGCCCGATGCCATCAAGACCTTCTACCATGCCTTCAGCCAAATATTTGCCGGGTTTGCGGCGGATTGTTCAATGCCTTTCGGGGGAAAGATTATGCGCAAGTTGATTATCGCCATGGCCGCTTGTGCCGGGCTGATGCCGGGCGTGGCGCTGGCGGATGCGCGCGACGAGGTCATTGCCGGCGTCACGCGTTGCGCCGCCCTGACCGACGATCGCCAGTGGCTGGACTGCTATTATGGCGCCGCCCAGCCGCTGCGCGCCCAACTTGGCCTGTCGCCCGCGCCCCAGGCGCAAATCCGGCTGCTGCAAAGCCAGTCCGGGGCCGGGACCGCGCCGCTTCCCGGCACGGTCGCCCGCGCCGCCGTGCAATCGGGGCCGCCGCCCATGCCCAAGCGTTCCAGTGTCTTCACCGTCTTCGGCGGGTCGGATCTGGTCAAGAATGCTCCGCTGCGGTCCTACGACATCAACGGCGGCGCGTTCACCGTTACGCTGAATGATGGCCAGGTCTGGACCCAGACGGCCGAAGACGCCGCCAAGCGTCCGGTGCGCTGGCGCCAGCCGGCCGATTCCATGCGGGTGAGCATCAGCCAGGGCGCGATGGGCACCTTCAACCTGATCGTTGGTGACGAGAACCGCTCCTACAAGGTCAGGCGCGTCCGCTAGCCATTCCGTCATGTTCGGCGACGAAGTGGCCTGGCGTCACTTCGATCAGCTTCGGGCGGTAGCCCGGCTGGTCCAGCCTTGATGTCAGGAAACTGAGCTGGGCCTTGGGGTCCAGCGGCGAGGGCAGGTCGCCGGTCAGAAGCTCGCGCTTGCGCATGCGTTCCAGGCGCGGGTCGGGCGACAGCACCGCCGACAGCAGCGCCCGGGTATAGGGATGGCGCGGATCGGCA
>JAZKDV010000150.1:0-8146 GCA_040387395.1 Pseudomonadota bacterium
TTCCTCCATCACCAGCACGTCGGCGGCGACCACGGTGGCGCCGCGCGCGGCAGCCACCTGGCTCCAGCCGCCCGGCGCCGCGCCCAGGTCCAGCACCGCCGCGCCCTTTTTCAGAAAGCGGAATTTCTCGTCCAGCTCCACCAGCTTGAAGGCGGCGCGGCTGCGATAGCCCTTGGATTTGGCGGCGGCGACATAGGGATCGTTGAGCTGGCGCTGCAGCCAGGTCTGCGACGAGGTGGTGCGGCCCTTGTTTTTCTTCACCTTGACGGGGACGCGCCCACGCCCCGATGCATCACCCGACTTCATGACAATTCCTGGCTCAACTGCCGCAGCATGCCTTCGCGCAGGCCCCGGTCGGCGACGCGTAGCACCGGCGACGGCCACAGGGAACAGATGGCGGAAAAAATCGCGCAGCCTGGCAGCATCAGGTCGGCGCGCTCGGTGCCGATGCTGCCGATTTGCGACAGCGCCGCGGTGTCCATGCCGACCAGCCGCTCCACCACACCGAGCATGTGCCGGGTTTCGTGCCAGCTGCCATCCACGCGCGTGCGGTTGTAGCGCGGCAGCTTCAGCGCAATCGCCGCCAGGGTGGTGACGGTGCCGGAGGTGCCCAGCAGGTGATTCCTGCGGCCATCGAAGCCGCCGCCCATCTCGCGCGCAAAAGGCGTGAAGCGTTCGATGAGTTCGGCGCGCATGCGGTCGAAGCCTTCGCGGCTGCTGGACGCCGCGCCATACTGTTCCGCCAGGCTGACCACCCCGACCGGCACCGAAGCGGTGAGCCGCGCCTTGGGGCCTTCGGGCGTCTTGGCCAGCCAGATGATCTCGGTCGAGCCGCCGCCGATGTCGAACACCAGCGCGCCCTTGTATTTGCGCCCCATCAGCGGGGCGCAGCCGCTGGCGGCCAGGCCAGCTTCCTCTTCCGCCGAAATCACCAACAGTTCGAGGCCGGCTTCGGCCCGGGCGCGCGACACCAGCACGTCGGCATTCCTGGCCAGCCTTGCGGCCTGGGTGGCGATGACCCGCACATGCTGGACGTTGTATTTGGCGATGCGGTCAGCGCAGATTTTCAGGGCGGCGATGGTGCGGTCCAGGGCGGCATCAGACAATATCCCGGTCTGGCCAACGCCCTCGCCCAGCCGCACGATGCGCGAAAAGGAATCCGTCACGCGAAAGCCGCCCTTGCTTGGCGAGGCGATCAGCAGGCGGCAGTTGTTTGTCCCCAGATCCAGCACCGCGAGCAGCGGGCCGGACGATGCGGACCTGGCGTCTCCCGATTTTTGCCGGTTTCCGTGCAATTTTGGCCCCGTTTCACGGCTCGAAGCAGCGTCCATGGACATAAGGTAGCACGCCTTGCGGACCGGGGTGCGCCTGTCTGCCACGCCCGCGCAAAAAAGGGGGCTTGTGCCCCCACCCCCGCCCCTACCAATCTGGCCCCAACACCAGAACAAGCGTTGGGGAATAGCGTGTCAGCACCAAAAACGAGCATGCAGCGGCTGCGCGCCATCACCACCGGGTCGATCGGCAACCTGGTCGAATGGTATGACTGGTACGCCTACAGCGCCGCCGCGCTCTATTTCGCGCCGGTCTTCTTCCCCAAGGGCGACCAGACCGCCCAGCTGCTGCAGACCGCGGGCATCTTCGCGGTGGGCTTCCTGGCCCGCCCGGTCGGCGCCTGGATCATGGGCCGCTATTCCGACAAGCATGGCCGCAAGAACGCGATGGTGATTTCGGTCGCGCTAATGTGCTTTGGCTCGCTGATCATCGCCTTCACGCCAGGAGCAGCAGCGATCGGCGTCTTTGCGCCCATGATCCTGTTCATCGCCCGCATCCTGCAGGGCCTGGCGCTGGGCGGCGAGTATGGCGCCAGCGCGACCTATATGAGCGAGATGGCCGGCAAGAAGCATCGCGGCTTCTGGTCCAGCTTCAATTACGTCACCCTGATCGGCGGCCAGCTTCTGGCCCTGACGGTGCTGATCTGCCTGCGCTACACCATCGGCGAGCAGGCGATGATGGACTGGGGCTGGCGCGTGCCCTTCGTGATCGGCGCCATCCTGGCGGTGGTGGCCTTCTGGCTGCGGCGCTGGATGGAAGAATCCGAATCCTTCGTGAAGGCCAAGGCCTCGGGCGAGGAACTGGGCAGCACCAAGATGCTGTTCCAGCGGTTTCCGCGCGAAACCCTCACCGTGCTGGGCCTGACCGCCGGCGGGTCGCTCACCTTCTACATCTACACCACCTACATGCAGAAATTCCTCGCCAACACCGCCGGCTTCACCCGCGACCAGGCCACCGAGCTGAGCGCCGCGACGCTGGTCTGCTTCATGCTGGCCCAGCCCCTGCTCGGCTGGATCTCCGACAAGATCGGGCGCAAGCCGCTGCTGCTGATGGCGTTCGGCGGCGGCACGCTGATCACCTATCCGGTGCTGACCACGGTCGCCCAGGGCGGCTCGATGCTGATGATCTTCTTCATCCTGTTCGGCGCGATGATGATCCAGGGCGGCTATACCGCGATCAACGCGGTGGTGAAGGCGGAACTCTATCCCGCCTATGTCCGCAGCCTGGGCGTGGCGCTGCCCTATGCGCTGGCCAACGCCATCTTCGGCGGCACGGCGGAATATGTGGCGCTGTGGTTCAAGTCCATCGGCCTCGAACACGGCTTCTATATCTACGCCTCGTGCATCATGGCCTTCGGGTTCCTGGTGGTGCTGACCATGCCCGACACCCGCCGGACCAGCCGGATTCAGGAGGATTAGCGCACCCTTGGCCGGCTGCGGCTTCGTCCTTGAAAGGGCGGGCGGGCTGGTCTAAACGGGCGGTCCCACGGGGGTTGCGCCCCCATGTTGGGGGATCGTCTAACGGTAGGACTGCAGACTCTGACTCTGCCTGTCTAGGTTCGAATCCTAGTCCCCCAGCCATCCCGTCCAAGGACCGGATCGGCCTCCCCGCATGGCCATGAGGCATGCAGGAAATCTTAATTTTCCAATGCCATTCTGGGTGCCAGGCAACAGCGACGGGTGACTCTTTTGCCCAGGAAACATGCATTGGCCGTGGCCGGCGCGCCGGACGGTGAGCGGCGCGCGGTGCTCAGGGAGTTTTCCGAGCTGCCCGTTCTCGACCTCAAGATCGTCAAGGCGCTGGAAAAGGAACTGACGCCGCAAGGTCTTCGCAGCTATCTGCGGTTTTTCCTCTCCGGCGGATATGAACGGCTCGAAGAGCTCACAGCGGTCGCCAATGCAAAGGATCTCGATCAATTGTCCTGCCTGGCCCATGACATGGTCAGCACCGCCGGAAACATCGGCGCCCTTCAGACAAGCTGTCTCGCCCGGGCGCTGGCCCGCGCCTGCCGTATCGGCGACAGCAAGGCGGCCCGCCCGCTTCTGGGTGAACTGGCCATCGCGGCCCTTGCGTCAAACGCCGCGATCCGCAAGTGGCTCAACACCAACTAGCCCGATAACGTCCTGCGCAGTCAGAACGCGTAGACAAGCGATATCCGGCTTGTGGTGTCGGTGTTCTTGGCCAACGGCCGGGACTTGGCTTCGCGCTGCAGCCGGTAGGATATGCGCGCCGACAGGGCGTCAATCAGCTTCATCGTCAGCGCCGATTCCGACATCAGCGTCTGGTCGCGCCCTTCGCGGAAGAAGGAGCCGTCCTCGGTCAGGGTGACCTTGGGCGTCAGGGCCCATTGATAGTTGCTCGCCACGCGGATCGCGAACTGGCTGCCGCGTCCGCCGCCGCCATAATCGGTTTCGCGCAAGGCCGGCGAGGCTTCCACCGACAACGACATTTTCGGCACGTTGATCAGCGAATAGCCAAAGCCCGCGGAGGCGATGGCGCGGCTGCGGAAGCCCTGGGCGCGGTTGCCTTCCCAGCTTGTCAGACCCAGCGCATACAGCCGGTCGTTGAACTTGAAGTTGCTCTGATGGCCGACGAAATAGCGGTTGCGCTGCTCGGCGCCATTGTGCCTGAGATAATCCACCGAGGCGGTGGAGACGTTCTTCCAGCGAAGACCGTCCTTCACCAGCGATACCGTGCCGGTCACGCCGGTGCTGGTCACGGTTCCGGTCGTGTTGGAAGCGCCGAATTCGATCCGGCTCTTCCAGCCCTGGGAAAACCGCTGGCGGCGCAGCGTGATGCGGCGGCTGATATCGGCGCGGGCCTTCAGGCGGGAGAACAGCGCATCGATCTCGGCGGAGGACTGCGGATTGGATTTCTTCGCCAGCCGCACGATCGTGTTGGCGGCGGACAGGTCGCCGCTTTCGACCGCATCGCGGATCATGTCGGCAACCGGCCTGGGCACCGGCGCGGCATGGGCAAAACCGGGCACCAGCAGAAGAACGGCAAGCGGAAAGACTTTGCGTAGGCTCGTCATGGCACTCTCTGGGCGAACAGGCATGGGGTGCTGCGAACCTGCCAAACAGGCCATCCGGAAATCAAGCATTGATCGCCGGTTCAGCAGGGCACGCGCGCCCTTCTAGGGCGTGTTGTCACATGGTACCGGAACCAGCGGCGCGAAAAGCGGAATTCCGGCAGCAAAATCCACGCGATAGGCGCAGATTCCGGGGGATTGGCGCGCGGTTTCGGCTCGACCCCGGACAGCACCGGCGATAGCATCAAAGCCATAAGGGCCGGGGTACCCGGCACGAAGGAGGAAAGCGTCTTCAGCATGCGAAGCGGCAGGTCCCTTGCGGACCGTTCGGCGGCGCGTGCCAGCACCTTTCCCGATCAAGCGAACCGGATGACCTGCCCATGAACATCGAGATCAAGAACATGAACGCCGCCAGCCTCAGCGCCGAAGAGCGCGCCCGCTTCGAAGATGTCGGGTTCATGACCTGCATGACGCTGGTGATGCTGGGCAACTATGCCCAGACCGGCCATTTCGGCGGCCCCCTCGCCTATACGCCCTTCAACGTCACCGCCCATCTTCTGGGCCCGGAGCGCGGCGGGCTTCGCTATGACATCCGCCGCCCCAAGCATCCCTTCGGCGACAAGTTCATGATGGCCGCGGGCCACAGCGTGCCGACCTGCTACGCGCTGTACATGATCCTGGGCCAGGCGATGGAACGCCGCCTCAAGCTGACCGTCGACAAGAAATATGCCGTCGATCCCGAGGTCGCGATCCTGCCAATCGATGCGCTGGGCTTCCGCCGCGGCGCCGGTGCGCTGGAAACGCTGCTGTCGGACCAGGGCCTGGAAAATGACGCGCTGTTCGCGCAGGCCAAGGCGCGCGGCATCAAGGCGCTGTCGGGTCACGCCGAAAGCATCGACGTCACCAATGACGTGAATGGCGGACCGTCGGGCGTGGGCGTCGCCACCGCCGCCGGCAAGGCCGCCTTCTGGGACATGGCCGGCGCCACCGACAGCCCCAAGATCATCGCCCTGGAAGGCGAGTTCGCCATGACCGAGGGCCATGCGCAGGAACTCAAGACCCAGGCGCTGGCGCTGCAGGTGGGCAAACGGCTGCGCGTGATCCTGTCGGACAACAATGCCGGCATCGACGACGTGCTGCTGGGCGGCGTCATCCCCGCCAAGTATGCCGACGACTACAAGCTGGCTGACCAGTGGACGTCCTATGGCTGGAACGTGCTGACGGTCGAGAACGGCGCCGACTATGGCCAGATCGCCGCCAACTTCGCCGCCATGGAAAACTGGGACGCCAGCGACCGCCGCCCGATGATCTCCATCGCCAAGACCACCAAGGGCTATTGGCCGAGCGCCGCCGACGGCAAGCTGGGCAGCGTCAAGCAGGTCGTCAGCTATGCCAGCCATCCCTATGGCTACAAGATGAACTCGGAATATTTCGTGGCGCTGGCCGAAAGCTTCGAGCAGCGCTACGGCGTGACGTTCGACGGCATCCGCGACGGCGCGGTGACCGATCCCAAGCAGCGGCTGATCCAGTTCAAGACCAATATCGACAAGGTGATGTCGGTGATGGACAAGAACGGCCTGGGCGACTGGCTGGCCGACCGTCTGGTGGAAATCGGCGACGGCGTGAAGGATGACCGCAAGCTCAGCATCGACAACCAGAACGACCCGTTCCAGGACGAACGCCTGCGCGTCGCCAAGCTGCCCACCGAGGCCCAGAAGCTGAAAGTGAAGAACCGCGTTTCGGGCGCGGAAAAGGAAGTCTCGATCGCCCTCTTCAAGAAGCCGGGCGAAGCGGCCGGCGCACGCCGCGCCATTTCCGAAGTCATCAAGTGGATGAACTATGTCACCGACAACCGCTTCGTCACCCTGGCGGCGGACCTGTCGGAATCCATCAATGTCGAGCATGGCGCGCTGTGGGGTCACTATGACCCCGAGATTAACCCCTCAGGCACCCGCATCAAGGCGGCGATCCAGGAAGCCGGCAATGTCTGCTCCGCCATCGGCCTGGTCAGCCAGAGCGCCAGCGTCGATCCGGACAAGTTTGCGGGTGTCTGGGCGCTGTCAGGCACCTATGGCGCCTTCACGCCGCTGATGTACACGCCGGCGCGCGTCTGGAGCCAGCAGAACCAGGACAGCCGCTTCCGCATGGGCGTGCTGCACATCCTGGCCGGTCACTCCGGCCCGGAAACCGCTGCCGACGGCCGTACCCATTTCGGCATCTTCGCCACCCAGGTCTGGCGCCTGTTCCCGCGCGGCCAGGTCATCCACCTGAACTTCTGGGACTATAACGACGTGGCGTCCGGCTATTTCGCCGCCGCCGAAATCGCGGCGCGCGATCCCAAGGTCGGCGTCATCATCATCGAGGTCGCCCGTCCCGACAATGCCGTGGTGGACCGCAGCAAATTCGCCGACACCGACATCAAGGCCGCCGCCAAGGGCTTTTATGTCATCCGCGACTTCACCCCGGGCAAGCCGCGCCACGGCACCGTGATTTCGCAGGGCGCGTCTTCGACGGTCAACCTGGTGAAAATCCTGCCGCGCCTGGAAGAAGCCGGGATCAACGTCAAGATCATCTCGGCCGTCAGCGAAGAACTGTTCGACCGCCAGCCGGAAGCCTATCGCAACGCCGTGCTGCCGCCCGAAGCGCTGCTGGACGCCATGGTGGTTTCCACCGGCACCCGCCGCGTCATGCCGGTGAAGAATCTCGGCCCGCTGGCCGACGAATATTCGCTGACCTCGGACTGGGACAATCAGTGGCTGACGGGCGGGCTGGAAGGCGAAGTGATCGAGGAAGCCCATCTCGATCCGGAATCGATCTTCAAGGGCATCTCGCGCTTCGCCAAGGACCGCGAAAAGCGGCTGGCGCAGCAGGTTGCCCAGCTCAAGGCGCTGGAGAAGTAATCAGACGATCGTCACCGCGACGCGGCCGAGGGCGCCAAAATCGCCCTCGACGCGGTCGCCTGAGGTAATCGCAAGCGGCTTGACGCAGGTGCCGGTGGTGACCACCTGTCCGCGTCCCAGCGTCATGCCGTGGCGGGAGAGTTCATTGATCAGCCAGGTCAGGGCGATCACCGGCCCGCCCAGCACGTTGCTGCCTTGTCCCTCTTCCGCCACCGCGCCATTGCGATAGGCCCGGACGCTGTGCGCGGCAAGATCCAGCCCGCGCCAGTCTTTCGCTTCCGCGCCCAGCATGAAGCGGTGGGCGCAGGCATTATCGGCGATCAGGCTGGCAAGGCCGACACTTTCAAACTTGTTGTAGCGCGAATCCGGAATCTCGATGGCGGGGTGCAGGCTGGCGACCTTGGCCATCACTTCATCCTGCGAATAGTCCACATCGCGCGGCGGCAAATCCTCCGCCATGCGGAAGGCGAATTCCATCTCCGCCACTTTCATCAGGTTGCTGCCCAAGGTGCAGCTGCCGCCATCCGCGATCACGCGCTCGGCCAGGATGCGTCCCGCCAGCGGACCATCGACGCCGATATGCTTCTGGCCCGCAACACTGGTGGCGGCGATCTTCCAGCCATAGAGCGGCTGGCTGGTGTGACCCTCGATCAACGCCTGAACCTGATAGGCTTCGGCCCGGTCGGACGGCACCAGCGCCGGCGGCAAGCCATCCAGCCGCGTGCCCTGCTCCCAGTGGCGATACAGCAGCTCGCAGGTTTCGCGCTTTTGCTCCGGCGTCACGGCAGTAACCTTCTAGGATTTCTGGCGCATCCGGTCCGCGATCTTGATCGCGGTGAAGATGAAGATCAGCACCAGCGGGATCACCGCGATGGCGCGGAAC
>JAZKDV010000151.1:0-5125 GCA_040387395.1 Pseudomonadota bacterium
AGGCTGGGGGCGGCGACGTACAGGTCCAGCGTCTGGCCCAGCGCATAGGTCATCTTCCAGGGCGAAGCCACCGGCAGCAGGGCGCGCGCTGCCGCGAAATCCTTGGCTACCGCCGGATCAGACGATTGCGGCCCCACCGGCACCGTGATGGTCAGGGTTCTGTCTTCAGGAATGCAGATGTTCTTGCACACCAGCCAGCTGGCGGATGCCTTGATCGTCACCATCTCGCCCACTTTGGCGTCGGCAGGGGCAGTGATCCTGCTCAGGAGCCAGAGCTTGCCCTCATAGCCGTAATCCATCAGCGGACCGACCGGAACGCGCATGGGGCGGGGCCACTGGATCGCGTCGGCCTTCCAGCCGGCCGGCAGTGTCCATTCGATGATCGTCGGCGCCCCGGCATCGCCCGGGTTCTTCCAATAGGTATGCCACTCCGGCGCGATCTGTTCTTCCAGCGCGATGGTGATGCTGCCGCCGGGGGCAACCGCCTTGTCTTCGGCGATCAGACGCGCCTGCACCTTCGGGCTGTCGTCCTGCGCAAAGGCAGGTGCACTCCAAAAAAGGGCGAGAAGAAGAAGGATATGTTTCATGCCCCTGCCCTATAGCGGTTCGCCGTGCTATTCGCCAGTTACGGCAAATGGTTACATAGGCAGGCTATGCGGATAACGGGCGGAAAATTGGGCGGACGGCGGCTTGTGACGCCGGAAGATGCCCAGGTGCGGCCTACCAGCGACCGCACCCGTCAGGCCATTTTCAACATGCTGCGCCACAAGGATTTCGGCATCGGCTTCGAGCTGGAAGGCGCGGCGGTGGCCGACCTGTTCGCCGGCACCGGGGCGCTGGGAATTGAGGCTTTGTCACAAGGGGCGCGCTGGTGCCTGCTGGTGGACGACAGCGCCGACAGCCGCGCACTCCAACGCGAGAATGTCGAAGCGCTGGGCCTGACCGGCACCACCCGCATCTGGCGGCGCGACGCCACGGACCTCGGGCCGCTCGGCCCCAGCGCGGGCGGCCCGTTCAACCTGGTGTTCATGGATCCGCCCTATCGCAAGAACCTGATCCCGCCCGCGCTCAAAAGCCTGAAGGATGGGGGCTGGCTGGCGGACAAGGCGCTGATCATCGTGGAAAGCAATGCGGGCGAGGAAATTGACCTTGCGGGCTTTACGCTGCTGGATGAACGCGATTACGGCGAGACCAAGCTGCGCTTCCTAACGCCTGCCGAATAGCTTCTCGATATCCGCCAGTTTGAGTTCGACATAGGTCGGGCGGCCGTGATTGCACTGGCCGCTATGCGGCGTGGCTTCCATTTCGCGCAGTAGCGCGTTCATTTCCTCGGCGTTGAGGCGTCGCCCCGCCCGCACGCTCATGTGACAGGCCAGCGTACCGGAAACTTCTTCCAGCCGTTCTTTCAAGGAAAGTGCATTGCCGGTTTCCGCGATCTCGTCCGCCAGGTCGCGCACCAAGCCCTTCACATCCAGCTTGCCCAGCATGGCGGGGACTTCGCGCACTACCACCGCATCGGGACCGAAAGCCTCGATCACCAGGCCCAGCTCGGCCAGTTCGGCGGCGCGTTCCGACACGCGGGTCACTTCGCTGGGGTCGAGGTCCACCACTTCGGGGATCAGCAGCGGCTGGCGCGCCACGCCGCCATTGGCCAGCGCCTTTTTCATCCGCTCATAGACCAGCCGCTCATGGGCGGCATGCTGGTCGACGATCACGATGCCGTCGGCGGTCTGGGCCACGACATAGGTTTCATGTAGCTGGGCGCGAGCGACACCCAACGGCGTATCAGGCGCAGTGTCCTCACGCGTCTCTTCCATCCGCACCGACATCGGCACGGCGCCGGCATAGGAAGACGGCGCTTCGCGCACGCTTCTTGTTTGAAAGGGGGCCGCCGAGAAAATATTGGGCGACTGGAACGGCGATGGCGACTGCCGCTGGAACGCGGCCCCACTTCTAAATGAATCAAGCGCGCTGCCCGCCACGGTGGTGGAGGCGCGGTGCCCTGCCTCGCTCAAGGCGTGCTTCAGGGCCCCCACGATCAGCCCGCGCACCAGGCCGGCGTCTCGGAAGCGCACCTCGGTCTTGGCGGGATGGACATTCACATCGACGAAATGCGGATCGCATTCCAGGAACAGCGCCAGCGCCGGATGGCGGTCGCGCGCCAGGAAATCGGCATAGGCGCCGCGCACCGCGCCCACCAGCAGCTTGTCGCGCACCGGGCGGCCATTGACGAACAGGAACTGCATCGCGGCATTGGCGCGGTTGTAGGTGGGAAGCCCCGCATAGCCCGACAGGCTGACGCCCTCGCGGCTAGCGTCCACCAGCGCCGCGTTATCGCCGAACTCCCGCCCCATGATGCGCGACAGGCGCGGCAGGCGCCCGTCCATCAAATCCGGCTCGGCGGCCAGGTCCAGCGCCCGCCGTCCGTCCAAGGTCAGCGTGAACGCGATGTCGGGCCGCGCCATCGCCAGCCGCTTGACCATGTCGGTGATGGCGAGATCTTCCGAACGCGAAGACTTGAGGAATTTCAGCCGCGCCGGGGTGGCATAGAACAGTTCGCGCACTTCGGCGCGGGTCCCGTGCTGTCCACGGGCACGAAAGGCGGCGGGCATCGGCCCTTGCACCTTGCCGCCATCGACCTTGATCTCGGCCGCCTCGCTGTCACGGGTGCGGCTGGCGAGCGACAGCCGCGCCACCGCGCCGATCGAGGGCAGCGCCTCGCCGCGAAAACCCATGGTGACGATATGCGAAAGATCATCCTCGCCGCCGGCCACCGGCAGCTTGGAGGTGGCATGACGCTGGATCGCGAGGCTGAGATCATCGGCGCTCATGCCGATGCCGTCATCTTCCACCAAAAGCAGATCGGCGCCGCCGCCCGAGGCCGCAATGTCGATCCGGGTGGCGCCCGCATCGATGGCGTTTTCCACCAGTTCCTTGATCGCCGCCGCCGGGCGCTCGACCACCTCGCCAGCCGCGATGCGGTTGACCGTGCCTTCCGAAAGCTGGCGGATTCTGCTCATGCGCCAAGCTTAGCAGCCGTGGGGCCACAGGCGGCGCGGCGGCTGCTGTCCATCAACAGATTCAGGGCTTCTTGACGTCCTGGGGTGCCGTCACCGGCCCGGGAACCGGCTTTTCCGGACCCGGCGCGGGCTGGGAAGCCGGAGCGGCGGGCGGTGTCGCGCCCGCGACCGGCGGCTCCGGGCGCACCGGCGGACGTGCTACCTGCGGCGCCGGACGGCCGTCGGAAGGCGTGCCGGCAATCACCACAGTCAGCTTGGCCGGATCGTAAAGCCGCTTGGCCACCCGCCGCACGTCGGCGATCGTCACGGCCTGGATCAGCGAATTGCGCCGCGCGACATAGCCGATATCCAGTTCCTGGCGCTGGAAGGTGCCGAGCTGGGCCGCGGTGCCGCTGTTGGACGCAAAGGCCATCGGGAAGGAGCCCGTCAGATAGGTCTTGGCGTCATCCAGCTCCTGCTGGGTAGGGCCTTCCTTGGCGAAGGTGCCCATCGTGTCCTTGACCACCTGCACGGTCTGGCGAACCGCATTGGCGCGGGTGGCAACCGATCCCATCATCACGCTGGCCTTGCTGTAGGCGGTCAGCGAGGTGGACACGCCATAGGTTAGCCCGCGCTTGACGCGCACTTCATTGGTCATGCGCGACGAGAACCCGCCGCCGCCCAGGATGTAATTGGCGACATAGCCGGGAATGAAATCCGGATCGGCGCGCATGATGCCCGGCAGGCCGAAGATCGCCGTGGCCTGGGGCACCGGCAGCGGCATCACATGCACGCCGGGCCGGCCGAGGCGCCCGATATTGGGCAGCGCCGGCGCGGGATGATTGGAAACCGGGCGGAACGTGTCGGCCAACAGCTTGGTCAGCGCCGTCCTGGTGATATCGCCCGCCACCGCCACCTTCAGGCCATTCGTCACCCAATGCCGCTTGGAAAAGGCCTTGAGATCCGCGGCGGTGATGGACGAAACCGACTTGATGTCGCCCATGGTGGGATGACCATAGGGATGGCTGCCGAAAAAGGCACTGGCGAAGGCGCGTCCGGCCACGCGCGGCGGCTCGACCTGGTCCTGCTGCAGCGACTGGATGATCTGGGTGCGCACCCGCGCCAGGGCGTCGGCCTCGAAACGCGGTTTGGTCAGCGCCATCTGCAACAGGCGCATCGCCTCGGGGACATTTTCCTTGAGCGTGGTGATCGAGATCACCAGATGGTCGCGCTCGGCCCGCGCCGAAAAGCCGATGGCGCGGTTGGCGATGGCTTCGTGGAAGGCCTTGGACGAAAGATCGCCCGCGCCCTCGTCCATCATCGAGGCAGCGAACGAGGCCAGCCCCGGCTTGCCGGCCGGATCATAGGCCGAGCCCGCCGGCATCGAGATGTTGAAGGAGATGATCGGAACGGTGTGATCTTCGGCGAACCAGACGGTCGCCGTCTTGCCCAGATCGATATTCTCGATGGTGGCGGCCCGCGCCGGATAGGCGGCAAGCAAGGCAAAAGCGAAAGCGGAAAGCGCGCGACGGATCACTTGGCGCCTCCCGGCATCAGATAGCCCGTCACCGCCTGGTTGCGCGACAGGCTCTGTGCCGCGCGGCGCACATTCTCGGCCGAGACGGCGCGGATGCGCGCCGGCCATTCGTTGACGTCATCCACCGTCAGCCCGATGGTCAGCGCCTGGCCATAGGCCATGGCCAGCGCCATCTGGCTGTCGCGGCGATAGGTGACGGATGCCACCAGCCCGGTCTTGGCACGGGCCAGATCGACCGCTTCGGGCAGAGTGCTGCGAGTCGAGGCCAGCACCTGGTCCACCGCCTTTTCCAGCGCCTGCAGCGTCACGCCGGGGCGCGGCACGGCATAGACCGAGAATTCGCCGGCATCGCGGTTGTTGCCGTCATAGTTGGCGCCCGCATCGCTGGCGAGTTTCTTCTGTTCCACCAGCACGCGGTACAGGATCGAGGTCTGGCCGCCGCCCAGGAGCTGGCCATAGGTTTCCAGCGCCTGCGCCTGGCCGGGACGCGCCTGGGAATAGGACGGCACGCGATAGAGGCGCGAGAAGATCGGCACACGCGCATCGGCGCGGGCAGATAGGCGGCCGTGCGGTCGTCGAGGTATTTGGC
>JAZKDV010000151.1:5135-11539 GCA_040387395.1 Pseudomonadota bacterium
CTGCGCCATCTTGCGCACTTCTTCGGGGGTGACGTCACCCGCCACCACCAGGATCGCGTTGTTGGGCGCATAGTGGGAATTGTAGAAACGCTGCGCCGAAACGCGGTCGATGCGGCGGATTTCCTCGGCCCAGCCGATCACGGGACGGCCATAGGGATGGGTGAGATGCAGCGCGGCGCGCATCTGTTCGCTCATCAGCGACTGGGGATCGTTCTCCACCCGCATGCGGCGTTCTTCCAGCACCACGTCGCGCTCTGGGCCCACGCTGGCATCGGTCAGGATCAGGTTGGTCAGCCGGTCGGCTTCCAGCCGCATCACCAGCGGCAGCCGGTCCTTGGCGATCTGCTCGTAATAGGCGGTATAGTCATGGCTGGTGAAGGCGTTCAGTTCGCCGCCATTCTTGGCCACGATCTGCGAGAACTGGTCGCCCGGCACCGACTTGGTGCCGCGGAACATCATATGCTCGAAGAAGTGGGCGATGCCCGAAATGCCCGGCGGATCATCCACCCCACCCACGCGAAACCACAACATTTGAGTCACAACAGGCGCGCGGTGATCGGGGATCACCAGCACCTGCATGCCGTTCTGCAGCGCGAACTGGAAAGTGTTGTTGCCGGTCTGGCGCGGATTGACCGGCGGTGCGGCCGACAATTTGCTGCGGTCGCCCGACTGCGCCAGCGCCGCGAATGGTGCGGCGGTGATCAGGAGCGCGGCGCAGAAGCTGGCGAGCTTAGAACCAGTCAAACCAGCCGCCACTGTCTTCTTTTTTGGGAGCGGCAGTCGTGGCGGGCTTGCGGCCGCTGCGGGTGGTGCGCAGCGCGGCGTCGGCATTGACCGGTTCGCCGGTGTCGCGCGTGGCGCTGGCCCGCAGGATGCGGTCGGTGAAGCTGCGGTCGGCATTCTGCCGGGCGCGCTCTTCGGCGCCGAGACGGGCACGCACGGCCGGATCGCTGTTCTGGCTGCCGGCATGGGCCAGCAGCAGCTTTTCGGCCGGGCTGTAATTGCCGCGCATGCCGTTGGCCACGGTCTGGGGATCGGAATTGTTGAACAGCGCCTGCTGGGCGTTGCTGGACGGATCCAGCGTGTTGGCCGGCGGCGCGCCCGGCATCGGCGGGCGCAGGTTGAAGTCGGGCGGAATCACCAGCGGCGCCTTGGTGGTGACGGCGAATTCGTCGGGCGACTTTTTCTGTAAGCCCGCCAAGTCGCGCACGGCACTGCAGCCCGACAGGGCAAATCCGCACAAGGCCGCCACCAGGGCCGCGTTCAACCGTTTCATTTCAAACCTCATGGACCCGGTTCCGGCGACGTTTCGGGCTTGACCACGTCATAGATGATGGCAATGGCGCCCAGGGTAATCGCCAGATCCGCAATATTGAAAACATACCAGTCATACCCGAATCCGTAAAAGTGGAAAAAATCCGCCACTTTGCCGTAGATCACCCGGTCCACCAGATTGTTCCCCAGGGCGCCCCCGATAATCAGGCCATAACCGATGGCCAGGGAACGGGTGGTGGCCCGCCACAAAAGCCAGCTCAGCACGCCCACGGCGACCACAGACAGGCCGATCAGCAGGAAACTGCCCAGTCGGCCCGAGGCCGGAAACAGGCCATAGGAGATGCCCGGGTTCCACACCATTACAAGATTGAAAAATGGCAAAACCGGGACGTTCTCGCCGGGCCCCATCTGGGCGAACCCCAGGCCATAGAGCATCACAAGCTTGGAACCCTGGTCCAGGGCAAGCGCCAGGATAGCGGCGATCAGGCCGATCTCGCGGGGTTGAAGTTTGGTCATGCGGGCACGGCCTCATGCGCGGCGACCGCGCCGGTGCAGCGGTTGCACAGATGCGTGGGGGCGGTGACTTCTTCCAACACCATCCAGCAGCGAGCGCATTTCTCGCCCGTCGCGGCGGCAAACTTGGACCCCGCCCCGGCGATGCCCGTCACGCCGTAGAAATCATCCAGCTCCGCCGCCACTTCCACGCGGGCGCCGGAGGTGATGGCGATTTCCGAAAGACTGACGGAATCGAACAGCGCCTTGTCGGCCGGATCGGTGACATACAGCACCGGCGCGGCTTCCAAGCTGGAGCCAATATCTTTGCTGGCGCGGGCGACTTCCAGCACGCCGGTGACCACGCGGCGCAGTTCGCGGATGCGCGTCCACTTTCTGACCAGATCGGCATCGGCCCAGGCCTTGGGCACGGGCAGGAAATCGTTCAGGTGAACGCTTTCCGTCATGCCGAAGCGCAGGGTCCAGGCCTCTTCCATGGTGAAACACAGGATTGGCGCGAACCAGGTGACGATGCGGCGGAAGATTTCGTCGGTGACGGTGCGGGTGCTGCGGCGGCGGATGCTGTCCTTGGCATCGCAATAAAGCGCGTCCTTGCGGATGTCGAAATAGAAGGCCGACAGGTCGTTGGTGCAGAAGTTGAACAGCGTGGAATTCACCAATCCGAAATCGAACGCCTCATAGGCCTTGCGCACCGTGACATCGAGTTCGGCAAGCCGCGCCAGCATGAAGCGCTCCAGCTCCGGCATCTGGGCATGTTCGATGCGTTCGCTTTCGTCGAAGCCCGACAGGTTGGCCAGCATGAAGCGGATGGTGTTGCGCAGGCGGCGATAGGCCTCGACATTGGCCTTGATGATGTCGTCACCGATGCGCAGGTCTTCGGTGAAATCGGAGTTGGCTGCCCACAGGCGCAGGATCTCAGCGCCGTTCTTTTCCGCGATCACCTGCGGCGCCAAAGTGTTGCCCAGGCTCTTGGACATTTTGCGGCCGTCCTTGTCGAGGACGAAGCCATGGGTCAACACGCCCTTGTACGGCGCATGGCCGGTGGTACCGACACTTTCCAGCAGCGAGGACTGGAACCAGCCGCGATGCTGGTCCGAGCCCTCGAGATACAGGTCGGCACGCTCGGCCTTGGGCCAGTTGGGATCGATGGGGTTTTCCACCACAAAGACATGGGTGGAACCGGAATCAAACCAGACGTCGAGAATGTCGGTGACCTGTTCGAAATCGTCGGGATTGCGCCCCTCGCCCAGGAAGCGAGATGGCGGGGAAGTGAACCAGGCATCGGCGCCTTCGGCCTCGAATGCCTGCTCGATGCGCTTGAACACATCCTTGTCGTTCAACACAGCGCCCGACGCCTTTTCGACGAAGATCGCCAGTGGTACGCCCCAGGCGCGCTGGCGCGACAGCACCCAGTCTGGCCGCGCCTCGACCATCGAGCCGATGCGGTTCTGGCCGCGCGGCGGATACCATTTGGTTTCGCCGATCGCCTGCATCGCCAGTTCGCGCAGCGTCTTGCCATCGTGAAACGGCTTGTCGATCGCCACGAACCATTGCGGCGTGGCGCGGAAGATCACCGGCGCCTTGGAACGCCAGCTATGCGGGTAGGAATGGCGCAGCGTGCCCTTGGCCAGCAGCTTGCCATGGGCGATCAGTTCCTTGATCACCGCGCCATTGGCGTCGCCATCCTTGCCTTCGGGCGTCAGGATGCGCTTGCCCGCGAACACCGGGACATGCGGCGCGTAGGAGCCATCGGGTTGCACCAGGTTGAAGGCCTCCGGATTCTTCGCAGGGTAGTCGCGGTCCGCGCCGACCATCAGTTCGAAATCGTCTTCGCCATGGCCGGGGGCATTGTGGACAAAGCCGGTGCCCGTATCGGCGGTTACGAAGGCGGCCGGCAGCACCGGCACTTCGAAATTGTAGCCGACGCTGCGCAGCGGATGGGCCGCCACCAGCGTCCTGAGTTCATCCGCCGGCACGGTGCGCACGCGGCTGATCATCATCTTGGCGTGCTTGGCGACCTGTTCGGCCAGCGTGTCGGCCAGCAGCAGATGTTCGCTGGGCCGCGCCAGCGAACCATCGGAGGCGTCCGCCACTTCGTACAGGCCGTAGGAAATCTCGGGCGAGAAAGCGATGGCGCGGTTGCCCGGAATGGTCCAGGGCGTGGTGGTCCAGATCACGATGAAAGTGTGCGCCAGCTCGGGCGTGGATTTCACCAGCGGGAATTTCACATAGATCGTGGGCGACTGTTTCTCGTGATACTCGACCTCGGCATCAGCCAGCGCGGTCTTTTCCACCGGCGACCACATCACCGGGCGGAAGCCGCGATAGAGAAGTCCGTTCTCCACGAACTTCATCGCCTCGCGGGCGATCGCCGCCTCGGCCTTGAAGTTCATGGTGGTGTAGGGATGGACGAAGTCGCCGATCTGCCCCAGGCGCTGGATCTGCTCGCGCTGCACGTTCAGCCAGTGGCCGGCGAACTTGCGGCATTCGCGGCGCAGTTCGTCCTTGGGGATTTCGTCCTTGTTGCGCCCCTGGGCGCGGAAGGCCTCTTCGACTTTCCACTCGATGGGCAACCCGTGACAGTCCCAGCCCGGAACGTAGGGCGCGTCCTTGCCCAACATGCCCTGCGAGCGGACCACGAAGTCTTTCAGGATGTGGTTCAGGCCGGTGCCGGAATGAATGTCGCCGTTCGCATAGATCGGGCCGTCATGCAGCACGAACATGGGGCGGCCCTTCGCCTTGGCCCGCAGCTTTCCATACAGGTCCATCTCCGTCCAGCGCGCCAGCCATTTGGGCTCGGCTTCGGGCAGGCCCGCCTTCATGGGAAAGTCGGTGGCGGGCAGGAACAGGGTCGCCCGGTAATCGGGGGATTCGGCGGACTTTTCGGGCTTGTCGGGCTGATTTGTCATGGGGTGACCGCTTCTAACAGGGGCCCCCGGAACCGTCCAGCCAGAGGCCGCTAGGGGGTTTTGGCGAGGATTTCCCGGGCCTTGGCGGCGTCGGCGCCGATCTGGGCAATCAGCGCCTCCAGGCTGGGAAATTTGGCTTCGGCCCGGATCCAGCGCACCAGTTCGACCGAGAGATACTTGCCATAGAGATCGCCGTCGAAATCGAACAGGTGGGTTTCCATCAGCGGCACGTTCACCTGGTACATGGGGCGGATGCCGAAATTGGCGACGCCGTCATGGCGCGACACCACCTTGTCATTGTCCAGGATATTGACCCGCACCGCATAGACCCCGAAGGCCGGCGCCAGGCAGTGGCCCAGATGCATGTTGGCGGTGGGAAAGCCCATGGTGCGGCCGCGGGCATCGCCGTGTTCGACCCGCGCCTCCACCGCCCACCAATGCCCCAGCAGCCGCGCCGCTTCTTCCGGCCTGGCGTCTTTCAGAAGCTGGCGGATCAGGGTGGAGGAAATCTTCTCGTCGCCGGCGGCCGTGACGGTGTCAAAGGCGGTGACGGTGAAACCTTCCATCTCGCCCATATAGGACAGCGCCGCCAGGTTTCCGGCGCGGCCCTTGCCGAACTCGAAATCATGGCCCACCACCACGCCGCTGATGCTTAAGGAATCCAGCAAAACCGTCTGCACGAAATCCTGCGGCGTGCGGCTTGCCATTTCGGCGTCGAAATTCAGCGCGAACAGCGCGTCCACGCCCAGGTCGGCCAGCAGCCGCGCCTTGGCGCGCAAGGGTGTCAGGCGGAACGACTGCACGTCGCCCTCTCCGCGAAGCGCACGGAAATATTCCTGCGGATGCGGCTCGAAGGACAGCACCGCCAGCGGTGCCTTGCGCGCCTCGGCCTGCAGCTTGGCTTCGGCGATCAGGGCGCGATGGCCGCGATGCACGCCATCGAAATTGCCGATCGCCACCACCGCGCCGCGCAGGCCCGCAGGCACATCGTCGAAATGGCGGAATATCCTCAACGTCAGTCTTTCGCCGCCGGCCGCCGGGGCGCCAGCACATGGGCTTCGGACTCCAGCACCAGCCGATCATCCACCTTGCAGACGCAGTCCAGCACCACAGCGCGGCCGTTGATCTCGCGCACGGTGGCGGTGGTGGTGACGGTGTCGCCGATCCGCACCGGCGTCTTGAAGACGATGCTGGCGGACAGGAAGATCGAGCCGTCGCCCGGAAGCTTGGTGCCCAGCAGGGCCGAGATATAGCCGATGGACAGCGCGCCATGCGCAACCCGGCCGCGGAACACGGTCTTGCGCGCGAACTCCTCGTCGAAATGCACCGGGTTCATGTCGCCGGTGGCTTCGCCGAAGGCCTGGATGTCGCGCTCGGTGACGGTGCGCACGGTCTGGGCGGACATGCCGGGCTTGAGTTCGTCGAGATACACGCTGGTCATGGCATTACCATTTCAGGGCACGGGTGACGGTGGCGGCATGCGCCCCGAACCGCGCGAACAAGGCGGCGAGATGTTCGGGAGTATAAGGGGCGACGTCCTCGCCATGAACCCCATCGGCGATGAATAACACATCCAGCCCGGCGGCATTTGCGCCCCGGATATCAGTGACCAGCCCGTCGCCCACGGCCAGCGGCCGTTTTGGGTTTCCTGCAGCCGCCAGGGCGGCGGCGTAAATCGGAAGGTGCGGCTTGCCGTAATAGACCACC
>JAZKDV010000151.1:11549-13151 GCA_040387395.1 Pseudomonadota bacterium
TGGTGCCCCGGTGCACCACCAGGTCGGGATTGGCGCAAAGCATCACCAGCTCCCGCGCCTTCATCGCCGCCAGCACACCGGCATAGTCGGCCACGGTTTCGGTCATGTCGTCGACCAGCCCGATACACAGCGCGACGTCGGCCTCTTCGATTTCGGTGCGGCGGATGTCGAGCCCTTCGATCATGGGAAGGTCGCGGTCCGGGCCTATATAATAAAGACGAAGAGTCCCTGTGGCGCTGCGCCGGGCCAGCTCGTCGCGGGTGGCGCCGCCGGAACTGACGATGGCGTCATAACAGTCGGCTGGCAGGCCATAGCTGGCGCACTGGGCGGCGACTTCCTCGGGGACGCGCGGGGCATTGGTGAGCAGCACCACCGGCCCATGCTTTTCCTTGAAGCGCAGCAGCGCATCGGCGGCCGCCGGATGATGGCGCGCGCCGTCATGCACCACGCCCCAGACGTCGCAGATCAGGGCGTCGTGGCCGGAGGCTATTTCGGAAAGTCCGGAAATCAGGCGGGGAAGCGGCATAACGGGCCAACGGGTCGCATGGCGATCCCGCCTGCGTCAATGCCGCAAATCAGCCGGCCTTCTTGAAGGGAATAATGGCGGCCGGTTCCAGCGCGCTGATGGGTTTGAGCGAATCCTCGCGCACCGCGCGCGGCTCGCCGAACAGATAGCCCTGGGCATAGTCCACGGCGTAATCCAGCAGCTGCACCACGGTCTTTTCGTCTTCCACCCGCTCGGCGATCAGGTTGAGGCCATGGCGGGTCAGCAGCTTCTTGAAGTCTTCGGCGGCGACATAGGCGCCCGCGCCGGTCATGCCTTGCGTGAGGGTGTGCGACCGCACCTTGAGGTGGCGGAAGCCGATGGCCTTGAGGCGCAGGAAGTCCAACTTCAGCGATTCGACATGGTCCATGCTGAGCGCGAAACCCATGGTGGCCAGCGAGGTGAGGTTCTTTTCGCCCTCGATGCCCGCCTGCTGCACGGCATCCTGGCTGAATTCGAAAATGATCTGGCCGGCCAGGTCGCGGTTGGTCTGCATATAGTCGAGGAACTGCGGGAAGAATTCCTTGTCGGCCAGGGTCTCGCCCGAGATGTTGCAGAAAATTCCGATGTCGCGGCTTTTCTGGGTCAGGCGGCGCACGATCTGCACGCAGCGGAACAGCAGCAGGTTGTCCACCACGCTCATCAGGCCGGCCTGTCCGGCGACCTGCATGTACTGGGCGGGCATGATGACATCGCCATTCTCGGCGCGCAGGCGCGACAGCGCCTCGTAATAGCGCAGCTTGCGCTGCGGCAGGCTGACAATGGGCTGCAGATAAAGATCGACGCGGTTTTCTTCCAGGCTGGAGCGGATGGTTTCCAGCAGCTCGCCCTTTTCGCCAAGCGTATTGAGATAGGCGCCCGCCGGACCGCGCTGCGCCTTCTGCTGCACCGGCGCCGGAACCGCGGTGGCGGTGCGCGAAATCTTGCCGGCGAAATCGCGCATCAAGGTCTCGAGCACTTTCAGCTCGGCAACGATCTTCTTGCTCTGGCTGCTGGTGCGTTCTTCGATCAGCCCGCCCAGGTCGCCCAGCCGCGAACGCGTCTCGTGCAATGCGGTT
>JAZKDV010000152.1:0-9321 GCA_040387395.1 Pseudomonadota bacterium
GGCGGTGCCGGCCCTGGTTGCCAGCGCCAATCCGGCCTACGCCGAGGCCGCGCCGTTTGCCACCGTGCTGGTCGCCGCCAGCGTGGTGGTGACCATGCTGTTCGTGCCGCTGATCACCGCCTGGTGGGCGAAGCGGATTGGCGTAGCAAGCGCCCAACCTTAGGAAAACACAGGCCCGCCTCCCCCTTTGCGCGAAGCGCATCTGAGGGGGAGGTGGTTTCAGCGTTCGAGGCGAGCGATAGCGAGCCGAGAGTAAGCTGAAACCGGAGGGGGTTGATTTAATTACGCGGATAATCTCGCCACAGCCATTCCAGCGCGGCGGGCAAGGTCTGCATCACCACCCGGTTGTCGACATGGCCGGCGGCCATGGAGAACACATAGCGATGGTCGTAACCCTTCTTCTTCAGCACCTCCGCCATGCGGTTGTTGGCCAGCGGCCAGTTGTGCCAGGTGTCCTCGGGATTATCGAAACGGTTGTCCTTTTCGCCGACCTGCATCCAGATGCGGATGGGCTTCTTCGCGGCCTTGGGAACAAGCGTCGCGTGATACTCCCAGGCGCCGCGCGGCGTCCTGGGATCTTCCGGCCAGGCCTGGTTCACGAAGGTGCCGGAATAGGAAAGGACCTTGCGATAGCGCTCGGGATAGTACCAGGCCATGGTCCAGGCGGCGGCAGCGCCCGATGACCCGCCCATGGTGGCGCGGCCTTCGGGATCGGTGGTGAAGGTGATGCCGTAATTTTTGGAGACCGCGGGCAGCAATTCCTGCTCCACCCAATCGGAATAGCGGCCTGACACGGTGTCGTATTCCAGACCGCGCTGCGAACCCTGCGCATCGCTGCCGCCGGAATCGGCCAGCACCAGCACCATGGGCGGCAGGCGCTTGGCGGCGATCATGTTGTCCATGATGTTGGCCATCCGCTTCACATAGGAGCGGCCGTCCTGCACCACCATGAAGGGCGCGGGCGTGCCGGGCTTGTAGCCGGCGGGAATGTAGACCCAGACATGGCGCTGGTACGGACCGGGCGCGGAAAGACCGCCGGGCGGAGCGACGTAATTGCCGCGCGCATCGCGCTCCATTCTCGCGACACGAACAATGCCGGGATAGATCTTGCTGTCCTCGGAATACATTATGAACTCGCGGATATCGCCCTGCGGCACGGCCGGGTTGGCGACCGATTCCGGCGCGTTGGCATAGTCCGGCCCGATGACGCTGTTCTCGGCCGTGACTGCAGGCGGCGGGGTGGGGAATTTGGCCTGCTCGGCGGGCTGTTGCGCCGAAGCGGAAACGGCCCACGCCGAAGCAGCCAGCACGGCCAGTATCCTGATGCGCGTCATGCTACCCACCCTTTTTTAAAAATCCCCGGCCGTTCAACCCTTGGGATAGTCCCGCCACAGCCATTCCAGCGCCGACGGCAGGGTCTGCATCACCACGCGCGGATCGACATGGCGGGATTCTTCCGACCAGACATACTTGTGGTCGTAGCCCTTCTTCTTCAGCGCCGCCGCCATCAGATTGTTGGCGCGCGGCCAGTTGTGCCAGGTGCTGTCCGGATCGTCGAAATGATTGTCCTGGGCGCTGACATGCATCCACATGCGGATCGGCTTCTTCGCCGCTTTCGGAATCATGCTGGCGTGATATTCCCAGCCGCCGCGCGGCGTCCTGGGATCTTCCGGCGAAGCCTGGTTCACGAAGGTGCCGGAGTAAGAGAGAATCTTGCGGTAACTCTCCGGATGGAACCAGGCCATGGTCCAGGCGCAGATCGCGCCCGAGCTGCCGCCCATCGCGGCGCGGCCTTCCGGGTCTTTCGTGAAAGTGATGCCGTAATTCTTCGACACCGCCGGCAGCAATTCTGTTTCCACGAACTGATAATAGCGGTCCGAGATGGTGTCGTATTCCAGGCCGCGCTGCGACCCTTGCGCGTCGCTGCCGCCGGAATCCGCCGCCACGATCACCATGGCGGGAAGACGCTTGGCGGCGATCATATTGTCGAGCGTGGGCGCCAGGCGCTTGATGTAGCCGCGACCGTCCTGCACCACCATGAAGGGCGCGGGCGTGCCGGGCTTGTAGCCGGGTGGAATGTAGACCCAGACATGGCGGCGATACGGACCGGGGGCGGAGATTTCGCTTTCCGGCCAGGCCAGGCGGTTGCCATAGGTGTCGCGCTTGGCGGTCTTCTCGCTCTCCACCCGGACGATGCCCGGATAGACCTTGCTGTCGAGGGAATAGAGGATGAATTCGCGCACCTCGCCCTGGGGCACGGCGGGATTGGGCACCGTCTCGGGCGCGTCGACATAAGGCGGGCGGATGATGCTGTTCTCCGCCGTCTCTTTGGGCGGCGGGGTGGGGAATTTGGGAAGCTTGGAGGTATCGACCTGCTGCGCCGAGGCCGAAAGTGCGGCCGCCATCACAGCCGCCATCATCAGGGCCAAAGTCCTGCACCGCGTCATGCGTTTCCCCCGTCTTGTTTTACGATTGCAATCCCACCGACTGCGCCGCCTTGACCAGCAGTGTCGGCACATTGTGCGAAATATCCAGGATCACCGCGTCCTCGTCCGGGCCGGGTCTTTCCAGCGTGGCGAGCTGGCTGTCCAGCAGCGATTGCGGCATGAAATGACCCTTGCGGCCCAGCATGCGCTTGGAGATCAGGTCGCGCGATCCATCCAGCAGGATGAACCGCACCCGGCCATTGACCTTCTTGCGCAGGCAGTCGCGATAGACATGCTTGAGTGCCGAGCAGGACACCACCACGCCCATGCCGGCGGCGCGTTCGGCATCGATGCGCGCGCCGATGGCTTCCAGCCAGGGCCAGCGGTCCTCGTCGGTGAGCGGCTGGCCACCCGCCATCTTGTTGACGTTGGCCTGGGGGTGCAGCGCATCGCCCTCGATGAAATCCACGCCCAGCTTTTCGGCCAGGCCGGCGGCGATGGTAGATTTGCCCGAACCGGCCACACCCATCACCACGACGAGGGGCAGTTCATTCTTGGTGTTGTCCGACAGCATGCGTTCCTCGAAAAGCCCTTCGTTTTTGACCGGACATGCCGGTTGGCAAATTGTCGAAACGGCCCCCGTGCGGCTGCCGTCCCTCGTTTGCCCCGAATGGGCCCAAACCCCGGGTTGGAATACTATAGGATCGGTCCCCAACGCCACTGGCAAACCGGCAAGTCGCCATAAAGCTGGGGGAAAGTGGTGTCCGGACCACGGGTTCCGCATGCAACCCGGCAGGCGGCGCGAATCCGACCCTTTGTCAGGCCGCGGTCCAGCCGCCATCGATCAGGATGTCGGTGCCGGTGACGAACCCGGCCAAGTCCGAGCAGAGATAGCAGGCCAGCGCCCCGATCTCCTCGACATGGCCCCAGCGGCCCACCGGCAGCTTGGAGAGGAACAGCTTGTTGGCCTCCGGATCGTTGATCACCGGAATGTTCATCTCGGTGGCGAAGGGCCCGGGCGAGATGGCGTTGACGGTGATGCCATCCAGGGCCAATTCCAGCGCCAGGGACTTGGTGAAACCCAGCAACCCTGCCTTGGCGGTGGAATAAGGCGTGCGGTTGGGCAGCGAGATATGCGCCATCATCGAGGACAGGTTGACGATGCGGCCATAGCCGGTGCCCTTCATGCCGGGCACGAAGGCGCGGCAGGCGAGAAACGTGCTGAGCACACTGGCATCCATCACGCCCTGAAATTCGGCGACCGTGTAATCCGTCATGGGCTTGCGCACATTGGTGCCGGCGCTGTTGATCAGAATTTGGGGGTTCTTGAATTTCGCGTTCACCTGATCGGCGAGACGCGCGACATCCGCCTCGTCGGTGACATCGGCGGTGAAGGTTTCCGACACACCGCCTTTTGCTTTCAAGCCGGCCTGCACCTTGTCCAGCTTGGCCTGGTTGCGGCCGACCAGCGCGATGGCTGCGCCGGCGCCCGACAGAGTGTGCGCCATGGCTTCGCCCAGCCCGCCACTGGCGCCGACAATCACCGCCGTGCGGCCACTCAGATCAATCTTCACGCTGAAACCTTCTCAAAAAATCAGGCGCGGTCTCTGTCCGGCTCAATGAAGAACCAGCACAAAGCGGAGCCCAGCGCGGCGGCGGCCATGGTGTACATCACATAGCTCCAGTTGTTGCCGGTGTTCTGGAGAATGAAGCCGAACACCACCGGGCCGACAAAGCCGGCGAAATTGCCCAGCATGTTCATGGTGGAGGAGACGGTGGCGGTATACTGCTTGCCGATCTCCACGCAGGTGTTCCAGGAAATCGGCATGGTGAGATCGCCGCAGAAGCTGGCCGCCGCCATCAGGATCATCGGCAGAACCACGCCCGGCACATTGGGAATGAAGCAGATCAGGATCGCGCTGCCGAGGAAGCCGGTGATCGCAACCCATTTGCGCGGGATGGAAAGCGGCAGGAAGCCCGAAACGATGGAGCCGAAGCCGCCCGCCGCCAGCGGCATCATGGCGTAGCCGGCGGATTCCAGCGCGCTCAACCCGCGCGCCTGCTGCAGCCAGGTCGGCAGCCAGGTGACGTAGAAATACCAGGTGTAGGAAAAGAAGAAATATTGCAGGCCCAGGAAACCGATGTCCCGCTGCAGCAGCAGCTTGTACCAGGGCATGCCGTGATCGTGCAGCACCAGCTTGCGCGACGATTCCAGCAGTTCGAGTTCGGCGGCGTTGACCCCCTTATGCTCGGCGGGATCGTTGCGGAACCAGGGCAGGAAGAACGCCACCCAGCTCACGCCCAGAACGGCGAGCGCGACAAAGCCCCAGCGCCAGCCCAGGTGATAGATGGCGAAGAAGGCCACCGGCGGCGCCAGCGCGCCGCCCCAGCGGCCGAACGCCCACATCACTGCCTGCGCCTTGACGCGTTCGCTGACCGGCAGCCATGCCGACAGCATGCGGGTGAGATTGGGAAAGCAGCCCGCTTCCCCGGCGCCGAACAGGAAGCGCATGATCCAGAGCGAGGTCAGGTTCCACACCGCGCCATGCAGCGCCAGGAAGGCCGACCAGGCCAGCACAAGCTGGCTCAACACCCATCGCACGCCCAGCTTGTCGCCGAGCAGGCCCATGGGAATTTCGAACAGCGCATAGGACAGGCCGAAGGCGCCCAGGATCATGCCCGTCTCGGCCTTGCTCAGATTCAGTTCGAGGGAGATCGGCACGATCGCCTGGCTGATCGCCACGCGCTGGATGTACATGATCATCGCCAGGGCCAGCGCGAAGACGACGACCCAGTAACGCGTGTTCGTGGCTTTCATTGCGTCTCGCCCCTGCTGTTTCTTGCCGGCTATTGGCCCCCCATTTCAGGCACAAAGTTTGGGGCTTCGAAGCTTCGTGCCGCACCTTCGCAAGAGCGATCGGGCTTCACATCGGCCGTTGTTTTCTATACTAAATTCGGGCGGCTGTAAGTCAATGCAGCCGGGGGGTTTTGGGTATCGGCGTCCGGGCGACAGACAAGAAAACAAGGGCCTGAAGGCCATCGCCTTGGGATAAGTCCAGACAGATGTGCAGTCGGAGTAGCGGAAATTGAGCCACGACTTCAAAGGCGCGGTGGCGCTGGTGACAGGATCGGGGCGCGGCTTGGGGCGCATGATCGCGCAAACGCTGCTGGACGGCGGCGCGCATGTTGCACTGCACGACATCAATGAAGACGCCCCCGCCCAATACGGCGAAAGCCCCAGCCTGACGGCGCTGGCTGACGAATTCTCAAAACGCGGCGGCAAGAGCATCGCGGTGACCGGCGACATCAGCAAAGAGGCCGAGGTCGCCGCCATGGTCCGGAAGATCGAGGCCGCGCTGGGGCCCATCTCCATCCTGGTCAATTGCGCCGGCGGCGATATCGGGGCGGCGGGCGGCAAGCCCAAGCCCAATGGCGCGCTGGATATCAGCCTGGAAGACGCCCATGCGGTGATGAACCGCAATTTCATCGGCACCATGCTGATGTGCCGGGCCGTGGTGCCGGGCATGGCGGCGCGCAAAAAAGGCGCGGTGATCAACTTCGGTTCGCTCAACGGCCATGTCGGCATCTCGCCGGAAGTGGTCTATGGCTGCGCCAAGGCCGCCATCATTCATTACACGCGCTGCCTGGCGCTGGAGATGCGCGGCGCTGGCGTGCGGGTCAACGCCATCAGCCCCGGCCCCACCACCAGCGCGCGTTTCATGGCGACCCGCCAGACCGATCCCGAAAAGCTCGGCGGCACATCGCTGGACCGCTATGCCACGCCCGCCGAGATTGCCAATGCCACTGCCTTCCTTGCCAGCGACCAGTCCGGTTTCATCAGCGGCCAGGTGCTGCGGGTGGATGGCGGCATGACGCTGTTCGCCGCCTGATCAAAGTTTTTCTTTCTGCTTCTCTCTTAGGAAATCGAACATGTCCAAATCCGCCGACAACAAAACCAGGAAGCTGCGCAGCCGCGAATGGTTCGACAATCCCGACAATCCCGACATGACGGCGCTGTATCTTGAGCGCTATCTCAACTATGGCCTGACGCGCGAAGAGCTGCAGTCGGGCAAGCCGATCATCGGCATCGCCCAGACCGGCAGCGACCTGTCGCCCTGCAACCGCCACCATCTCGAACTGGCCAAGCGCGTGCGCGAAGGCATCCGCGAAGCCGGCGGCATCGTGATGGAATTCCCGGTGCATCCGATCCAGGAAACCGGCAAGCGCCCCACCGCCGCGCTGGACCGCAACCTGGCCTATATGGGCCTGGTCGAACTGCTCTACGGCTATCCGCTGGACGGCGTGGTGCTGACCATCGGCTGCGACAAGACCACCCCCGCCTGCCTGATGGCGGCGGCGACGGTGAACATTCCCACCATCGCGCTGTCGGTCGGCCCGATGCTGAACGGCTGGCATGACGGCGAGCGCACCGGTTCGGGCACCATCGTGTGGAAGGCGCGCGAGATGATGGCGCGCGGCGAGTTGGATTATAACGGCTTCATGGAGCTGGTGGCCTCGTCGGCGCCGTCGGTCGGTTACTGCAATACCATGGGCACCGCCACCACCATGAACTCCCTGGCGGAAGCGCTGGGGATGCAGCTGCCGGGCTCGGCCTCGATCCCCGCGCCGTACCGCGAACGCGCCCAGATGGCCTACATCACCGGCAAGCGCATCGTGGAGATGGTGCACGAAGACCTGCGCCCGTCGCAGATCATGACCAAGGAAGCGTTCCACAACGCCATCGTGGTGAACTCCGCGATCGGCGGCTCGACCAATGCGCCCATCCACATCACCGCCATTTCGCGCCACATGGGCGTGGAAGTGCCGCTGCAGGACTGGCAGACCGTCGGCCACAAGGTGCCGCTGCTGGTGAACCTGCAGCCGGCTGGCGAATATCTGGGCGAGGATTACCATCATGCCGGCGGCGTGCCGGCGGTGGTGAACATCCTGATGGAACAGGGCCTGATCAAGGAAGGCGCCCTGACCGTCAATGGCAAGACCATGGGCGAGAATTGCAAGGGCAAGAAGGTCAAGCTGCCCGAAGTGATCTGGCCGTTCGACAAGCCGATGAAGAAGGATGCGGGCTTCATCGTGCTGTCGGGCAACCTGTTCGACAACGCCATCATGAAGACCAGCGTGATCAGCAAGGAATTCCGCGACCGCTACCTGTCCAACCCGGCCGACCCGGAAGCCTTTGAAGGCAAGGCCTTCGTGTTCGACGGACCGGAGGATTACCACAAGCGGCTGGACGATCCGGCGTCGAACATCGACGAAAACACCATGCTGTTCATGCGCGGTGTCGGCCCGATCGGGTATCCCGGCGCCGCCGAAGTGGTGAACATGCATCCGCCGGCGGCGCTTCTGAAGCGCGGCATCAACGCCCTGCCCTGCATCGGCGACGGCCGCCAGTCGGGCACTTCGGGTTCGCCCTCGATCCTGAACGCTTCGCCGGAAGCCGCCGCGGGCGGCGGGCTGGCGCTGCTCAAGACCGGCGACAAGGTGCGCATCGACCTGCGCAAGGGAACGGCGAACATGCTGATCCCGGATGACGAGCTGGCAAAGCGCCGCAAGGACCTGGAAGCGGCGGGCGGTTTCAAATATCCCGCCTCGCAGACCCCGTGGCAGGAGATGCAGCGCGGTGTGATCGGCCAGATGGGCACCGGCATGGTGCTGGAGAATGCCGTCAAGTATCAGGACCTCGACCGCACCAAGGGTGTTCCGCGCGATAACCACTAACCCCCTCCAGTTTCAGCTTCCGCGCAGCTTCGCTGCGCACGCTGAAACCACCTCCCCCTTAAGAAGCGCTTCGCGCTAAGGGGGAGGCGGGCCGAAGCAGTCTTCAAGACAAAGAAAAAGGGCGCCGGAATTTCCGGCGCCCTTTTTTATTTGTTCGAAGAGAAGATCAGACCTTGGTGCGATAGACCGTCTGCTTCTGGCTGCCGAGCTTGTCGATGCCCAGTTCCATGACATCGCCTTCCTTCAGGAACACCGGCGGCTTCATGCCCAGACCGACGCCCGGCGGGGTGCCGGTCGAGATCACGTCGCCCGGCTGCAGGCTCATGAACTGGCTGACATAGGAAATGATGGTCGGCACGTCGAAGATCAGCGAAGCGGTCGAGCCGGTCTGCATGCGCTTGCCGTTCACATCCAGCCACAGGCCGAGATTGTTCAGGTCGCCCACTTCGTCCAGCGTCACGAGGTACGGGCCGAACGGGCCGAAGGTGTCGCAGCCCTTGCCCTTGTCCCAGGTGCCCAGCCGTTCGAGCTGGAATTCGCGTTCCGACAGGTCGTTGACCACGCAGGCGCCGGCGACATGATCCAGCGCCTTCTCCTTGGTGACGTAGCGCGCTTCCTTGCCGATCACGATGCCCAGCTCCACTTCCCAGTCGCCCTTCTTGGCGTTGGGCGGCAGGTAGACATCGTCATTGGGACCGATGATGGCCGAGGTCGCTTTCATGAAGATGATGGGCTCGGCCGGTTCGGGCATGCCCGATTCCTTGGCATGGTCGGAATAGTTGAGGCCGATGCAGATGAACTTGCCGACCCGGGCGACCGGCTCGGCGATGCGCACGTTCTTGTCGGCCACCGGCAGGCTGTCGATCTTGGCGGCGCGGATGTCCGACAGGTCGCTCAGCACCTTGCCGTCAATGTCCTTCACGATGCCGGACAGGTCGCGGATCTGGCCGCTGTCATCCAGAATGCCGGGCTTCTCCTGGCCCTTGGGACCAAAGCGCAAAAGCTTCATTGTTATTGTCCTTGAAAATCAGCCGGAAAAACCAGGCGGCAACGCGCCGATCAGTTCGGCGGGAAGCTCGTGGTGAGATACTTGATGATGGTCTCGAACTCGGCATCGGTGCCCTGGGCGCCGTTGTTGGCCATCTGGTTGACCATAGCG
>JAZKDV010000152.1:9331-16568 GCA_040387395.1 Pseudomonadota bacterium
GCTCGTCCATGCGCTGGTTGGCCACCAGCTCGGGCGAATGGCACTGCGAGCAGACCTTCACGGTTTCGGCGCGGCCGGTACCGGCCGGCAGGGCCTTGAATTCATCCTGCGCCAAAGCGGGGGCGGAGATGGAAGAAATCAGAAGAGCGATCAGAACAGGGCGCAAAGGCAAACTCCTTATGTCTTGAACGGCAGATCGGTGGCCCCACCGGGGGCGGTGCTTGCCACAAATCGGCGGTTATCGGAACCCCCATTTGGGACTTGGGTAACGTTCTGGCCCGGCAAACCGCCCATTTGCGACTGTCTCTCAGGATTTGGGCAGGGCGAAGGCGACCACCTGGTCGCTTTCCAGCGCCGCCCCCACGATCCCGCCGCCCGTGGCGGTCACCACCACGAACTGGCGGCCATCGGCGCCGATATAGGTCGCGGGCGTGGCCTGGGCCGAAGCCGGAAGGCGCGTGGTCCAGAGCTCCCTGCCCGTGGCGGTGTCGAAGGCCCGGAACCGCCGGTCGGTGGTCGCCCCGATAAAGGTGAGACCGCTGGCGGTCAGGATGGTGCCGCCCAGGCCCGGACGCCCGGTGTCCTGCAACGCAGCCGGGAAGGTATCGGTGACGCCGAGATTGCGGCGCCAGGCGATGTCGCCGGTATCGACATTGACCGCCACCAGCTGGCCCCACGGCGTGGCGGTGCAGGGCATGTTGTCGTTGCCGGGGTCCCACAACCGGCGCAGGCCCGCGAACTCGCCTTCATTGTTGTAGCTGCCGTCGGCGCGCTTCACCACGCGGATGGCCTGGGCGAGATTGTTCACATTCACCACATAGAGGCGGCGGTCGGGATCGAAGGAGCCGCCATAGTAATTGATGCCGCCCTGTGAAGCCGGCAGGTGCAGCGTGTAGCGGTCCAGCACCATGGGCGAATATTGCGGCACCAGGATCATCTGGTTGTCGTCCACCAGCTTCTCGCAATAGGCCTGGTGCGACGCGACGCCCTTGTAGAGTTCAGCGCGGCTGAAGGTGGTGCGCGCCAGCGGCTCGGGCTTCACCGGATAGGGCTGGGTGGGCGACAGTTTTTCGCCCGGGATGGTGCTGTCATGCGGCACCGGCCGTTCGACCACGTCATACAGCGGCTTGCCGGTGACGCGGTCCAGGATGAAGACGATGCTGGACTTGTTGGTGACGATGATCGCGGGAATGGTTTTGCCGCCGCGCTTCACGTCGATCAGGGTCGGCGGCGAACCCGCGTCATAGTCCCAGACGTCGTGATGGGTGACCTGGAAATGCCAGAGATACTTTCCGGTATCAGCCTTCAGCGCCACGATGGAATTGCTGAACAGGTTGTCGCCGTCGCGGCCGATGCCGACGCGATCGAAATTGGGAGCGCCCACCGGCATATAGACGATGCCGCGCGCCGTATCGACGGTCATATGGCCCCAGACATTGGTGCCCGAGCGATTTTTCGTGCTGCCCGGCTGCCAGGTATCAAAGCCCACCTCGCCCGGGCGCGGCACGGTGTGGAAGGTCCAGACCAGCTTGCCGGTGGTCAGGTCCCAGGCGCGGGTATTGCCGAGCGGGCCGTCATTCCTGTTGGAGCCGCCGGGCCCCTCGCCGGTGCCGGCGCCGGTGATGGCGAGATTGCGATAGATGGCGGGCGGCGATGTCAGGCCATAGGGCACATCCATGCCGGTCACCATCACCTCGGGCGTCTTGAGATTGATGATGCCGGTGCCGCCGACTTTGATGTTCAATTGTCCGTCGGACAGGCGCAGCACATAGAGCCGGCCGCTGCGCGATCCCACCACCAGCGAGGCCGGGCTGTCGGCGGTTCCCGGCCAATAGGCGCCGCCGCGGGTGGCGGGAATGTCATCATCGGGCAGGGTGAACTTCCATTTCTCCTTGCCCGTGACGGGATCGAGCGCGATCACCTGGCCGTAGCTGGAGCAGATCACCATCGTGTCGCCGATCACCAGCGGGGTCGCCTGCGAGGGGCGCAGCCGATCCATGCCGGCGGGCTTGAGGCTGTAGCTCCAGGCTTTCTCCAGCTTGTCGACATTGGCGGCATTGATCTGGGTCAGCGGCGAATAACGCTGCGCCCCGGCATCGTGATGCATGGAGGGCCAGTCGGTGCGCTGGGCATTTGCCGATCCCGCCAACACTGCGAGCAATGCGCCGCCACCCATCAGACCCAGCTTCATGCGTCTCTCCTGTACCGAAAATCCTGCTAGTGGCCGGCGACCCCGGCGTCGGCCAGTTCCCCGACCGGGCGCTTTCCCGCCCAGGCAATGCCGCGCAGCATCACGCTGCGCATCCTGGGATTGTCGAGATTGTCCACCATGTGGCCCTGCATCCAGACAAAGGCCCGGGCCGGCTGTCCGCCTGGCAGCGTGTGTTCATAGGTCCACATTTGCGGCACGGTCTGGCCGACGCCACCGCCCTTCCGCGCCGCCGGCGTGTCGGGCATGGTGACCGTCAGCAGCGGCTTCACGCCCGGCGCGAAATCCATCTTGTAGAAAGCCTCGTCGTAAATCTCCATCGGCATGCCGGCGATGATGGGATTGTCCTTGTCGGCCACCTGGTAGTTGAGCGTGGCGGTCCAGGTGTAATTGACCTCGCCATGTTTCTTGCCGGCGCCGACCAGCGTCGCCATGTCGGTCGGTTCCGGGCCGCACAGCGAGTCGTGGAAGGTGACCAGCCCGCCGCCGCGCTTCACATAGGCCTGCAGCAGCGCGCGCTGCTGCGGCGTCATGTAGCCCGCATCGCCGCGATAGATCACCATCACGTCGGTATTGCTGAGCTGCGCTTCGCTGGGGAACGAGAAGGCGCCGTCCACCACCGCGCCATGCTCGGTGAGAAGCTTGCTCCAGCTATCGAGCCAGCGCGGATAATCATGCGCGCCCGCGCCATGGCTTTTGAGGCCCGACAGCATGAAGACGCGCAGGCCGCCCTTTTTCTGGCCCTGCGGCGTGGGCGCGGTGTAGCCGCTGTAGCGGCTGTAGTCGGCGGCGGTCTGGGCGATGGCGGACGGCGCGGCGAGGCCGAGCGCGGCAGCGGCCAGAAGAATCTTTGCGTAGGTCATGACGTCTTCTTGGCCAGCGTCGAATAGCGTTCCGGCTCGGTATAGGACATGCGCATATGGGTCAGAAGCGCGTCCTGCGGATCGTCATCGCTGCGCCCCACCACGGCATCCAGGATGATGCGGTGATGCGACAGCCGCCAACGGCGGATTTCCTGGGTGACATGCTCCAGCGTCTTGTGCGCGAACAACGGCACCATCAGGGCGTTAAGCGCCCGCTCCAGATAGGGATTGCCGGTCGCCTTCCATATCTCGCGGTGGAATTCCAGGTCGAGCGCCGCGGCTTCCAGCAAGGTGCCGTTCCAGGCATCCATCTTGGCGACCAGCGCGTCCAGCTTGCGGGTGATCTCGGGCGTCATGCGCGCCTTGGCCAGGCGCAGCGCCTCGGTTTCCAGCACGATGCGCAGCGAGGAAATCTGGCGCACTTCCTCAGGGCCGATATTGGTGACGAACATGCCGCGCCGTTCGCGGTTCTGCACCAGTCCCTGCTCCTGGAGCTGCGACAGGGCTTCGCGCACCGGGATGCGGCTGATGTTGAGCTCGCGCGCGATCTGGCTTTCGTTCAGCCGGTCGCCCGGCTTGTACTTGCCCGCCAGAATATCGGCGGACAGCATCCGCACGACATGCGCCCGCAAGGTCGGCGGCGCATTGGGCCGGATGGCGGGCGATGTGCCGGGTTCGATATGTTCCACGCTGTACCCTTCTGGCAGCATCGTCCTGCCGCTACGCAACGCCGGGACCGCCGCCAGCACGCTGACGGGGGTGTTGAAGTTGGGGCATGGCGCGATCAGTCACCGATTTTGCGGTTTCCGGCTTCTGCCCTATCCTGCTTGCTTCCAGAGACTCTTTGCGGTCCCCTGTCCCAAACTGTATTTTATATACAGCGATATTGGCGGCTGCCCCAGGGGTCGTCTAGTGGCTTGTGTCCGGGACCAGCCCAAACGCACATAATAATAAGGGGACGAATGCAGTTTTTCATCGCCATCGGTCATATCGGCCACGCTTTGCGGAATGACCGGCATCTGGAACTCGTGTGATGGAGAACCAGGTGTTTGAACAGGGCCTGGCGGCGCATCGCGCCAGCCAGTTGGCGCGCGCGGAAAGCCTGTACCGCCAGGTGCTGCGCGCCGATGCCGGCTTTGCCCCGGCGCTGCACATGCTGGGATTCCTGAAAGCCCAGCAGGGACAGTTTGACGAAGCACTCACGCTGCTGGGCAAGGCGGTGAAGCGCAGCCCCGGCGACATCGCGGTGCTGACGCATTACGGCCATGCCCAGTTGGCGGCGCTACAATTCGAACCGGCGCTGGCCACCTATGACCGCATTCTCAGCGTCCAGCCGGACCATTTCGAAGCGCTGTACAACCGCGGCGTCATTCTTTCCCAGTTGCAGCGCTTCGAAGAAGCACTGGCCGCGCTGGACCAGGCGCTGGCGATCCAGCCCGGCGTTACCACCGCGCTGTACAACCGTGCCGTGGTGCTGGTGGCGCTGGAACGCCATGCCGAAGCGCTGGACCATTATGACCGGGTGCTGGCGGCGGACCCGCGCTACACCCCGGCCCAGGCCAACCGCGCCATGGTGGCGCTGAACCTGTGCGACTGGCGGCGGGTGGCGCAGATATCGCCGGAAAGCGTCGCCTTTACCGGCCCGCCACTGACCCTGATGGGCTACAGCGACGACAAGCGGCTGCAGATGCAATGCGCCATCGACACCGTCCGCGCCCTGCCCAGGGCGCAAGGACCGCTGTGGCGGGGCGAAAAATACCGCCACGACCGCATTCGCCTGGCCTATGTCTCGGCGGATTTCAACGAACACGCCGTGGCGGCGCAGCTTGCGCCGCTGGTCGAGCGTCATGACCGCAGCCGTTTCCAGGTGATCGGCATCGCCACCGGGCGGCGCGACGACAGCGCCACTTTGACCGCTTCCACGATTTCGCCGGCCTGAACAGCGACGAGATCGCCCGCCGGATACGGGAAATGGAGATCGACATCGCCGTCGATCTGGGCGGACATACCGGCCTGTCGCGGCTGCAGATTTTCGCGCATCGGCCCGCGCCGGTGCAGGTGAGCTGGCTGGGCTATCCCGGCACCACCGGCGCGGATTTCATCGACTATCTGATCGGTGATCAGACCGTCACCCCGGCCGAACATCAGGATTTCTTCACCGAAAAACTGGTGCAACTGCCCGATACCTATTTCCCCACCGACGATGCGCTGCCGACGGGTTCACCGCCCAGCCGCGCCGATGCCGGACTGCCGGACAGCGGCTTTGTCTTTTGCTGCTTCAACGCCAACTGGAAGATCACCCGGCCAGTGTTCGAGACCTGGATGCGGTTGTTGAAGGCGGTGCCGGGCAGCGTGTTGTGGCTGAAGCAGCCCAACGAGGCGGCGCGGCACAATCTGGCGAACCAGGCCGCAAGCCAGGGCGTGGATGCGGCGCGGCTGATCTTCGCCAAGGAGGCATCGCTGGCCGATCACATCGCCCGCCACGATCTGGCCGACCTGTTCCTCGATACCCTGCCCTACAACGCCCACGCTACCGCCGCCCATGCCTTGTGGGCGGGACTGCCGGTGGTGACGCTGCAAGGCGATGCCTTCGCCGCGCGGGTGTCGGCCAGCCTGCTCAAGGCCGCGGAGTTGCCAGAGCTGGTGACGGAATCTTTGGAAGACTACGAAGCGCTGGCGCTGCGCCTGGCGCGGGAGCCGGATCTGCTCAAAAGCACTCGCGACCGGCTGACGAACAATCGCGCGGCCCTGCCGCTGTTCGATGGCGATCGTTTCCGCCGCAACATCGAAGCGGCATTCATCGCGATGCACAAATGACATCAGGCCCGCATTTTCATGCGGGCCTGATGCAATGCTTTACGGCTTAGCGGTCGCGATAGGGGCGGCCGCAGCGGCGTTCATACGAGCCGCGGTCGTTGCGCCACACCGGGTCACCCAAGTTCAGGTCGCAGGGGTCCGTGGCCGCACCGATCACACCGCCGGCTACGGCGCCAGCAGCGGCACCCATGGCGGGATTGCCCGCAAGGGCGCCGATGGCGGCACCGCCCGCGGCGCCAACCATGGCGCCACTGGCCATGCGGTCACCGGTGGAGGTACCGCAGCCTGCGACCAGCAAGGCCGCTGCAAATCCGATAATCATTCTCGTGCGCATGTCTTGCTCTCCGCTTGTGTTGTGCTGAAAAAACGCCGGACGGTGCGGAATGGTTCCGTAAGGCGGTTATGGCCCGCCTTGCTCGGCATTTAACGGCCCCGGACCTGCCTTATTCGCCGGGACCGACCCGCCGCCTTGTTATGGGGGGGCGGGAGCGCCAATCTCGCAAAGATTGCCGAATCATCGAGCGCCATGACGGTTCACTACGCCCCCGGCTATGCCGCGCAACGTTCTATCGAACCCGGCCTGCTGGCCACGCTGGCCTATATCGCCTTCCTGCTGCTGATCTTTGTCGGGCTGGATGCCTTCTCGCCCCCGGCCGCGGTGTCGCGTTTTGGCGGCGCGCAGGAGACCGGCGGCGACAGCCTGCGCCAGGCCGCGTTCCTGGGCGCCGCGGCCCTGGTCGCCTTCACCGCCTTGCAGCGTTTCGGGCTGGGCCTGCTGCGCGCCCTGCCCGTGAGCATGATGCTGCTTCTGGGCTGGTGCGTCGCCAGCGCCTTGTGGTCCGGCGATCCCGGGGTGGTGGTGCGCCGCGCCGGGCTTCAGGTGCTGATCGTCTGCTCGGCGCTGCTCAGCGTGGAAACAGTCGGCCCCCGGCGGGCCTTCGAGATCTGGCGCTTGCTGCTGGGCATCGTGCTGATCGTGAACTTCGCGTCCATTCCCGTGATCGGGGCGGCGCGGCATGGCGCCGACGAGATCGATACCGCGCTGATCGGCAATTGGCGCGGACTGTATGGTCACAAGAACATCGCCGGCGCGGTCACCGCCATGACCATCATCCTGTTCCTGTTCACCAGGACAGGCGCGAAGAACTGGATCGGCATTCTGATGGCGGCGGCGGCCAGCGTCTTCCTGGTGATGACGCATTCCAAGTCCAGCATGGGCTTCCTGCTGCCCGCCCTGCTGGCGGGCCTGCTCTATCACTGGAGCTGGCGCGACGGCCTCAGCCGCGCCATCCTGATCGCCGGGACCGTATTGCTGCTATGCGCCCTTGCAGCCTTTGCCGTACTGGAT
>JAZKDV010000153.1:0-10998 GCA_040387395.1 Pseudomonadota bacterium
CTGGCGCTTCTGGCGGCTTTTTCCTTCGGCGCGGTGCTGCTAAGTCCTTTCGCGGCCGCCGCCAGCGTCCGCCTCAACCTGGGTGGTTAGATGCAGTTCCTGTTTCGCTACGCCAATCCGCACAATTTCATGCGCCTGTCCGGCGCGGTGCTGCCGTTCACTGCCATCGGCGCCGCGCTGGCGCTGATCGCCGGGCTGTATTTCGCGTTCAGCGTGCCGCCCGACTATCAGCAGGGCACCACCGTCAAGATCCTGTTCATCCATGTTCCCGCCGCGATCATGGCGATGGTGGCCTATTCCTCCATCGCGGTCTGTTCGCTGCTGTCGCTGGTGTGGCGTCATCCCTTGTCCGATACCGCCGCCCGCGCCTGCGCCCCGCTGGGCGCGATGTTCACGGTGATGGGCCTGATCACCGGCGCGCTGTGGGGCAAGCCGATGTGGGGCACCTATTGGGTGTGGGATGCGCGCCTGACCAGCTTCCTGCTGCTGCTGTTTATCTATCTGGGGTACATGGCGCTGTGGAGCGCGATCGAGGATGAGATCAAGGCCGCGCGCGCCGCAGCCATCCTGGCGCTGGTCGGCGCGGTCAATATTCCCATCATCAAATTCTCGGTGGAGTGGTGGAATACCCTGCACCAGGGCGAGACCATCACCACCGGCAAGCTGGCGGCTGTCTATGTGCCGGCGCTGCTGACCATGATGCTTGCCTATTTCCTCCTGTTCCTGACTCTCTGGATGATCCGCATCCGCACCGCCATCGTGGAACGGCGGGCCCGCAACCTGATGCAGGGAGCCGCCTCATGAATTTCGACATGAGCCCCTATGGCGCCTTCATCTGGCCGGCTTATGGCGTTTCGGTTCTGGCGCTGAGCGTGGCCACGATCTGGACCGTGTGCGCCTGGCGCCGCGCCAAGGCCAAATTGGCGGCGCTGGAAAATAAATGAAGCGCTGGATCTACATTCTTCCGGTCCTGGCCTTCGGACTGCTGGCCTTTTTCCTGTTCCGCAGCCTGTGGTCGCCGCCGCCGCGCGTGATCCCCTCCGCCCTACTCAACAAGCCGGTGCCCCGGCTGGTCCTGCCGCCGATGGACGGGCGCAGCGCCGCCTTCACCCCCGCCGACCTGGCATCGGGCCATGTCAGCGTGGTCAATGTCTTTGCCTCCTGGTGCGCCCCCTGTCGCGTCGAGGCGCCCCAGCTCGCCGCCCTGGCCAAGGTGCCGGGGATCGCAATGTATGGGCTGGTGCAGAAGGACAAGCCGGAAGCCGCGCGCGCCTTTCTGGACGAGGTCGGCGATCCCTTCGACAAGATCGCCATGGACGCCGATGGCCGCGCCTCGATCGAATGGGGCGTCTATGGCGTGCCGGAAACCTATGTGGTGGATGGCAAGGGTATCATGCGCTTCAAATATGTCGGCCCGATCACCGATGAAGTGCTGGAGCAGGAGCTGATCCCGGCTATCCGCCTGGCGCAAGCCAACCCGTAATGGCCCATCCCTGACGCATTAGGACTTTCCTAACCCTGTTTTGCGAGGGTCGGGCCATGCAAGTGAGCGCCACCCTGATTGCCGCCCAGCAGGCCGCCCGCGAGGCGCGAGCCCGTCTGCACGTGCCGCAGCAGGCGGCGCAGACCCCGCAAGCCAGTTTCGCTGCCGCGCTGGGTCAGGCCGCGCCCGCTGATACCGGCTTCTCGCCGTTGCCGCTGAAGCAGACCGCCGCACCGGCACAGGCCGCACCCGCGCAACCCATGGCGCAAAACGGCGCCGTGCGCCTGGGTCAGCACATCAACATCGTTATCTGAGAATAGTTTTAGGACGCTCCGGCTTTCGCCGAGGTCCTAGCCCCCGATCTTACGCCGACGCAGGTTGCGGCGGGGGCGGGGATTGCCGTCGCCATCGAGCTGCTCGGCAGCCTGGGCGATCTGGGACAGGGCTTTGACGAATTTCTGCCGGTCCGGGATGGGCAGGGCCTCCAGCAGCGCCCGTTCGGCGCGGTCGGCGGCATTGCGGGCGCCCCTCAGGGCCTTGCGGCCGGCCGGGCTGATGGCCACGGCATTGGCGCGCTGGTCTTCCTCGGTGCGTTCGCGCGACAGCAGACCCTTTTCGAGCATCCGGCGCACCATCTCGGCGAGCGTCGAACGATCGATGCCGGTGATCTCCACCAACGCGGTCTGACTGGTGCCGTCATTCTGCTCGAGCGCGCACAGAAGCGTGAACTGCTGCTTGGTCAGTTCCTTGCCGCCGGCTTCGCGCGCATAAAGGTCGCCATAGAATTGCTGGCAACGGCGGATCAGGTGAGAGGGCGCTTCGGAAAGGTCGAAACCATTTCCCGGTCTGCGCTGCCCCTTCATCATCCCATGACCCCTGAAAATTTCGCGACGCTCTCGAGCGGGGCGCTCGATCCGATGTCCCGTGTTCGGGTTACATCAATGTCGTGCTGCGCTCCGGACGGGCAGTTAAAACGGTTTTGCGCGCCGATGTCCATGCGCAAAATTTTTCCATTCTCATATTGCAATGTGCGTGTGGTTCCGGTCCGGCCTCGCATGTCGCGCGCATTTGACGAAAGCTTTGCGTGGTTTGCCGCCACCGGCACACAATGATTGGTAGCCGGCCGCCATCGGGCCACATCAAATTCGCGGGGAAGACCAACAAGATAGTCCGTGCCGCGGATTTGGGCGCACGGGCTGCGAACTATTCTTGCGCGTTTTTGTCGCCCTGCTGATGTTTCATCACCAGCGGGGTCTGTGCGAGCGCGAAGAGAAACAGAAGGGGAATGATGCCCCAGACCTTGAAGGCCACCCAGGTCTCGGTGCTGGTGGTACGCCATACCGCTTCATTGAGCGCGGCCAGTGCAAGGAAGAAAATCCCCCAGCGTACCGTCAGCTTTATCCAGCCGCTTTCCGTCAATTCAAACGCCTGGTTGAAAACATATTTGATGAACAAACGGTTGAAACGCAGTCCGCCGAGCAGCAAGGCGCCAAAGAAGGCATAGAGGACGCTGGGCTTCATCTTGATGAAGAGGTCGTTCTTCAAATAGAGTGTCAGGCCGCCAAAGATCACTACCAGAACGGCAGTGAAGATCGGCATGGGCGAAAGCTTTTTTTCAAAGGCATAGCCGATCGCCAGCGCCACCAGCACAGCGACCATGAAGGCTGCGGTGGCGGGGAAAATTCCCAGATACTTGAAGGCCGCGAAAAAAATCAGCAGCGGCCCCAGGTCCAGGGCCAGCTTGCGCAGTTGCGGGTTCATTTTTGTTCTCCTGCGCCCACCAGCGCGTTCGCGAAATCGCCCGCCACGAAGGGCTGCAGGTCGTCCTCGCCTTCACCCACCCCTATATAGTGTACCGGCAGGCCGAAACGGTCCGCCAGCGCCACCAGGATGCCGCCCCGGGCAGTCCCGTCCAGCTTGGTCATGACCAGGCCGGTCAGGGGCACTGCGGCGCCGAAGGCCTCGACCTGGCTCAGCGCGTTCTGGCCCGTGGTGGCGTCCAGCACCAGCAGCACGGCATGGGGGGCCGACGGGTCCAGCTTCTTGATCACCCGGGCGATCTTCTCCAGCTCGGCCATCAGCCCCGCCTTGTTCTGCAACCGGCCCGCGGTATCGATGAGAAGAATGTCGCTGCCATTGGCGCGCGCTTTTTCCAGCGCCTCGAAAGCCAGCCCCGCGGCGTCGCCGCCGGCCTTGGTGGCGACGAACTGCGCCTTGGCGCGGTCGGCCCAGACCCGAAGCTGTTCAATGGCCGCGGCGCGGAAGGTATCGCCCGCCGCCAGGGTGACTTTGGCGCCTTCCTCGGCCAGCCGCTTGGCCATCTTGCCGATGGTGGTGGTCTTGCCGGTGCCGTTGACCCCGGCCACCAGGATCACGAAGGGCTTCTTGCTGTCATCCATCACCAGCGGCTTCTGGATGGGGGCGAGAAGGGCGGCGATCTCGCGCGCCAGCACGCTGCGCAGCTCGCTTTCGGAAATTTCCGCGTCATAGCGGTTCTTCGCGACGGCGGCGGTGATCTTTTTGGCCTGGTGGGTGCCCATGTCGGCGCGGATCAGCGCCTCTTCCAGTTCGGCGATAGCGGCGGCATCCAGCTTCTTCTTGGTCAGGATGTCGCCTAGCCCGGTCTTGGACAGGCTGGTCTTGAGCCGCTCGAAAAATCCGGGCGGCGGGGGGGCTTCGCCGAAGGTCCTCATTGCAGGGCGCCTGTCAGACGATCGGTGGTGCGCCCCGTGATGGCCACGGCGCGAAGGGTGCCGGGGACATGCGCCCCCTCCAGCACCACCGGCGTGAAGCAGGGGGTGCGGCCGATACCGCCGCGCTCGGTCAGGACGGTCTGCACACTGCCGCCCATGGCGTCCAGCCGGGCCGCCAGCGCGCGCGCGCCCTTCTGGCGCAGCCGGGACGCGCGTTCGCGCACGATGTCCCCGGCCAGGCGCGGCATCCGCGCGGCCGGGGTGCCGGGACGGGGGGAATAGGGGAAGACATGCAGCGCGGAGAGGCCGGCATCGTCCACCAGCGCCAGGCTGTTTTCGAACATGGCATCGTCTTCGGTGGGAAAGCCGGCAATGAAGTCGGCGCCGAAGGCGGCATCAGGGCGATGGCGGCGCACGGCGTCGCAAAAAGCGATGGTATCGGCGCGGCTGTGGCGGCGCTTCATGCGCTTGAGGATCGTGTCGTCGCCCGACTGCACCGAAAGATGGAAATGCGGCATCAGCCGTTCTTCTTCCGCGATCATGCGCATCAACAACGCATCGGCCTCGATGGAATCGATCGATGACAGGCGCAGGCGCTGCAGCTCCGGCACCAGTCTGAGGATTTTCTCCACCAGCGTCCCCAATGCGGGCGCGCCCGGAAGATCGGCGCCATAAGAGGTCAGGTCGACCCCGGTCAGCACGATCTCGGCAAAGCCCTTTTCCACCAGCCGGCGGGCTTCCTGCACCACCGCGCCCAGCGGCACACTGCGCGAATTGCCCCGGCCATAGGGGATTATGCAGAAGGTGCAGCGATGGTCGCAGCCATTCTGGACCTGCAGGAAGGCGCGGGTATGGCCTTCGAAATGGTCCACCATCTGGCCCGCGGTTTCGCGGATGCTCATGATGTCGTTGACGCGGATTTTCTCGGCCATACCAGTGCCGAAATCGGCATAGGCCTGGGCGGTCAGCTTTTCGGCATTGCCCAGCACGCCGTCCACTTCGGCCATGGCGGCATAGGTCTGGGGCTGGACTTGCGCGGCGCAGCCGGTGACCAGGATGCGCCGGGCGGGATTTTCGCGCTTGAGCTTGCGAATGGCCTGGCGCGACTGGCGCACCGCTTCGGCCGTCACCGCGCAGGTATTGACCACCACGGCGTCCCTGAGCTGCGCCTCGCCGGCGCGCAGGCGGATCGCTTCGCTTTCATAGGCATTGAGGCGGCAGCCGAACGTGACGACGTCCAGTGTCATAACTTGTCCAGGTCAACGCGGCCGCGATAGGGGAAGGCGGCGGGGCCGGTCATCAGCACGTGATTGTCGTCTTCGCGCCATTCGATGAACAGGGAGCCGCCGTCCAAAATCAGTTCGACCTTGCGGTCCGTCAGGCCGCGCCGCACCGCCGCCACGGCGGTGGCGCAGGCGCCGGTGCCGCAGGCCATGGTGATGCCGACGCCGCGCTCCCACACCCGCATCCGGATGCGGCTCCTGTCCAGCACCTGGGCGAATTCGACATTCACCCGGTTGGGGAACAGCGGCAGGGTTTCGATCTTGGGCCCGAGCGTGGCGACAGGCGCCTTGGCGGCATCCGGCACGAACAGGATGCAATGGGGATTGCCTATCGAGTTGGCGCTGGCGGGGACTTCGGTGCCGCCGATATCCAGCGGGAAGTTGCTGGTATCCACCGGCTTGATCATCGGGACGTCGCCCCAGTCCAGCTTGGGCTCGCCCATGTCCAGGGTCACCAAGCCCTTGCCGGCATCGCTGCACACCAGCATGCCGCCCTTGGTGGAGATTTTCACCCGCGCCAGCCCGCGCTCGTTCATCAGGAAGCGCGCCACGCAGCGCGTGGCATTGCCGCAGCTTTCCGATTCCGCGCCATCGGCATTGTAGAACAGCAAGGCGGTATCGGCGGCCGCGCCGCCGGGGCGCATCACCACCACCGTATCGCAGCCGATGCCGAAATGGCGGTCGGCGATCCTTTTGGCCTGATCGCTGGTCAGCACAAAGGCGGTGTCGCGCGCGTCGAACACCACGAAATCATTGCCCAGGCCGTGCATTTTGAGGAAGGCGGTCATGGCTGGGTTATAGGGGTCCGTTCCAGCTTTTTCCATGGACTCGGAGGCTTAAACTTCACATCCTCCCTTGCGAAAAACCCGGACCCGCCATGCGCACAAGATTGAGCCTGTTCGCCCTGTTGCTCGGTTCCGTCCTCGCGTCAGGAGCCTATGCCGTGGATGATCCCTATGTCTGGCTGGAAGACGTGCATGGCGCAAAGCCGCTGGCCTGGGCCAAGGAGCAGAACGCCAAGTCGCTCACGCCCCTGAAAGCCGATCCGCGCTACCAGAAGAATTACGATTCCGTCCTGGAAGTGCTGGATGCCACCGACCGCATTCCCATGGGGAGCTTGCGCGGCCGCAACGTCTACAATTTCTGGCAGGACGCGAAAAACCCCAAGGGAGTCTGGCGGCGCACCAGCATCGCCAGCTACCAGACGGCCAGTCCCGACTGGCAGGTGCTGCTGGATGTGGACGCGCTGGCCAAGGCCGAGAGCGAAAACTGGGTCTTCAAAGGGTCGAGCTGCGCTCCGGGTGAAACGCGCTGCCTGGTGCGGCTGTCGCGCGGCGGCGGCGATGCGGTGGTGGTGCGCGAATACGACCTCGCCAGCATGAAATTGATGGAGGGCGGTTTTTCCCTGCCGGAGGCCAAGGTCGATCTGGAATATGTCGATGGCGACACCATCCTGTTCGGCACGGCCAAGGATGGCGAGACCGCCTCGGGCTATGCCCGCACCGTGAAACTGTGGAAGCGCGGCACGCCGATCGCCGCCGCGCCGCTGGTCTATGAAGGCATCAAGGAAGACGTGCTGGTGGCGCCGATGGTGTTCCACACCAAACAGGGAAGTTCGCCCTTTGTGGTGCGGGCCGTCAGCTTCTTTGAAAGCGAGTATTTCGCAGTGGAAGGCGGCAAGGCGCGCAAGCTGGACATGCCGCTCTCGGCCGATGTGAAGGCCATGATCGACGGGGCGCTGGTCGCGGTTCTGCGCCAGGATTACGAGAAGGACGGCGCCAAGTTCGCCAAGGGCGCGCTGGTGGCCTTCCGCGATGGGCAAAGGCCGCAGACCATTTTCGCCCCCAATGCGCGCCAGAGCATCGAGGTGGTGGGCGCGGGGCGCGACAAGCTCTATGCCGCCATCACCAGCAATGTCACCGGCGCGGTGCATGTCTTCACCACCAACGGCCCAAAAAGCAAACAAAGCGGCTGGAGCGACAAGGTGCTGGCGCTGCCCGCCAACGGGACCGCCAACATCGTCTCCACCAATGACGACGGGCCGGAGGTGATGTTCAGCTTCCAGAACTACCTGACGCCCACCACGTTGTATTTCGATGCCGGCAATGACGCGCCCAAACCCATCAAGTCGCTGCCGGCGCGGTTCGATGCGTCCGGCATGGTCACCGAACAGTTCGAGGCCACCTCAAAGGATGGCACCAAAATCCCCTATTTCATCACCCGGCCAAAAAATCTCAGCGGTCCGGCGCCCACGGTGCTGTATGGCTATGGCGGCTTCGAAATCTCGCTGACCCCCAGCTACAGCGCCAATTTCGGGCGGCTGTGGCTGAGCCATGGCGGCATTTATGTCGTGGCCAATATCCGGGGTGGCGGCGAGTTCGGCCCGGCCTGGCATGACGCGGCCCTCAAGACCAAGCGCCAGCGCGCCTATGACGATTTCGCCGCTGTTGCGGAAGACCTGCAGCGCCGCAAGCTGACCACGCCCAGGCAGCTTGGCATCTTGGGCGGCTCCAATGGCGGCCTGCTGGTGTCCACGCTGATGGTGCAGCGGCCGGATCTGTTCGGCGCGGTGGTCTGCCAGGTGCCGCTGATCGACATGATCGCCTATACCCATATCGGCGCGGGCGCGAGCTGGGTGGGCGAATATGGCGATCCGGCGATCCCGGCGGAGCGCGACTACATCCTGACCTATTCGCCGTACCAGAATGTGAAAAAGGGCGTGAAGTATCCGCCGGTGTTTTTCGTCACCGCCACCAGCGACGACCGCGTCACCCCGGTCCATGCCCGCAAGATGGCGGCGCGGATGATGGAGCAGGGCCATGAGGTCTGGTTCTATGAAAACACCGATGGCGGCCACAGCGCCGCCGCCGATCATCGCCAGGCCGCGGAAATGTGGGGCCTGTCTTTTGTCTATCTGGCGGAAAAGCTGGGCCTGAAAAATTAACGCGGGAAATTAATCAGGCCGGGAAATTCATCTGTGGAATTAACGGGTGTTACTTTAACGATGCCTGTTAAGTGCGTTTGCATGTAACCGTTAGAATCCATGCCTTGAAGCGCTACATCGCGAGTGTCCCATTTTGAGGCAATCGCAATGCGTCAGATGATCCAGAAGTTCCTCGCCAACGAAAGCGGCGCCACGGCCATCGAATATGGCCTGATCGCCGCCCTGATCGCCGTCGCCATCATCGGCGGCGTCACCGCGGTGGGCACCAAGCTGTCGACCTCGTTCGGCGCCGTCTCGACCGCCCTGACGCCGTAAGCGCCAGGTCGTTGAAAAGGAAACGGCCCGCCGGGTGACCGGCGGGCCGTTTTGTTTTCTGGTCTCTGCTTGGACTTAACGTCCCTTGGCTATCCGCGGTTTGGGCGGGGCGGCAGGGGCTTCCTTGGGCTTGGAGGCCTTGTAGATCTTGGTCAGGGCCTCACGGGCCTTGATCGCGGAAGCGGACGAATCGGGCAGTTTGGGCATGGGGAACTTTCGAAGGGAACTTCTGCCCCTACCTTAAGTCTCCCATCCCATTCCGTAAACGGATGATTTTGCAGGGCTAAGTCCCGCCCGCGTATCACCCGATAGCGGCGCCCTGCACCCCCACCCGCAACAGGTAGGCGGACTGGGAGCCGGCCATGAACAGGAAGTCCCGCTTGGGTCCGCAGAAGCAGACATTGGCGATGGTTTCGGGGGTGCGGATGCGGCCGATCAGCTTGCCCTCAGGGTTCCACACGGTGACGCCGGCATAGCCCAGGGGCGCGGTCGAGCCCGACCAGACATTGCCGTACATGTCGACGCGGTGGCCGTCCGGGCCGCACTTGACCCCGTCCACCACGCAGTCGGTGAAGGTTCGGAGGTTGGCGATCTTCTGGCCCTGCACATCGGCCACAGCCAGTTCGCGGCCCCAGCACAGATAGAGTTTGCTGTAGTCGGGCGAGAAGGCGATGCCGTTGGCCACCAGCTTGGGATTGCCTTCCAGCACCATGTCGATGCGCCCCGACGGATCGACGCGATAGACCGCCGGCGGACGCACCTGCTTTTTCGCACCGATCACGCCCAGCATCCCCATGCCGATATTGCCGTTGGCGACGCCATCGGTGAACGGGCCGGCGCTCTCATCCGGATGACCTTCCGACAGCTGGCCGCCGTAATAGGGATCGGTGAACCAGATGCTGCCGTCCTTGTGCACGGCGATGTCATTGGGCGAGTTGAGCGGCTGGCCGTTGAAGCTGTCGGCGATCACCGTCAGCGTGCCGTCATGCTCGAAGCGCACCACGCGGCGCAGGCCATGCTGCGCCGAAATCTGTCGGCCCTGGAAGTCGAAGGTGTTGCCGTTGGAATTGTAGGACGGGCGGCGGAACGGCGTGATCTGGCCGGTCTCCCAGATGTAGCGATATTGCAGGTCGTCGGTGACGTCGCTCCACACCACATACTGGCCCTGGTTGCTCCAGGCGGGGCCTTCCGCCCACACCATGCCGGTGCCGATGCGCTTGATGTTGGAATGGCCGATGAAACAGCGGGCGCCTTCCGGCGACGTGATCAGGATGTCGGGATCGGGATAGTTGATCGGCGGCGCGTCGTCGCCATAGACGCGGCCCGTCAGCACCGAGGTGCCCGGCGCCGGTGGCTTGGGTTGCGCGAAGGCCATCGTGGGCAGCATGGCGGCGGCGCCCGCGACCAGGGCGCGGCGTGACAGATCAAAAGGCATGAAGTCCTCCCAGCATTTGTTGTTCTGGAACGGACTGGAACCTGCCAAAAACCGGCTGTCAATGTTGCGGCGCGTCAGCCGGGTGCTGCGCCCTGTATGTTGACGCGCAGCATGTAGAGCGACTGGGTCGCGGTCATGAACAGCTGGTCGCGCTTGGGCCCGCCGAAACAGACATTGGCGCAGCCTTCGGGCAGGCGGATGCGGCCGATCAGCTTGCCGGCCGGATTCCACACCGTCACGCCCGCATAGCCCAGGGGTGCGCTGGAGCTGGCCCAGATGTTGCCGGCCTTGTCGGCTCGCATGCCGTCGGCGCCGCAGCGAATCCCGTCCACCATGCAATCGGTGAATTCGCGCATATTGCTGAGCCGGCCTCCCGAGACATCGCCGACATGGATGCGGCCGCCGCGGATGACATAAAGCTTGCTGTAATCGGGCGAGAAGCACAGGCCGTTGGGGCCCAGTCCCTGTTCGAACGGCAGCACAAGATCAACACGGCCCGACGGGTCGGCGCGATAGACGTTGGCGGGCAGCACCTGCTTCATCGAGCCGATCAGCCCGACGCCGGAATTGCCGATGCGCGGATCGCGCAGGCCGCCGGGATTGGTGGGGCCGTCGCCGTCATCGGGATGACCTTCGGCCAGGTTGGCGCCGAACAAAGGATCGGTGAACCAGACGCTGCCGTCGCGGTGCGGCGCGACATCGTTGGGCGAGTTCAGCGGCTTGCCGTCGAAGGCGTCGGCCACGATGGTCATCGAGCCGTCCAGCTCCCAGCGCACCACGCGGCGGAAATAATCCTGGGTGGAAAGCTGGCGGCCCTGGAAGTCGAAGCTATTGCCGTTGGTGGA
>JAZKDV010000153.1:11008-18932 GCA_040387395.1 Pseudomonadota bacterium
CCGTGACGCCAGCGCGTTCCACTTCTGCTTGCTCGGTGTGGGCTCGTTCGAGTACCGCTAGCGTCGCGCGGGCCGCGGGACCATCGCCATCCATGCCGGCCTTTCCGATGTGGAGAAGGAAGGCTTCCTCATCACCGTCACTTGGCCGTCGTCCCACAGATAGCGATAGAGCGTGTCTTCCTTGACGTCGCTGAAGATCAGGTAGAGGCCGACCGCCGACCAGGCCGGGCCTTCCAGGAAATGATAGCCGGTGGAGACGCGCTTGATCGCGGCTTGGCCGATCAGCAGGCTGCCAAAGCTGGGATCGACCCGGATGATGTCGGGGTCGGGCGAGCCGGGGGGCGGCGCGCCGGGGCCGAAATCGCGGGCCGGATTGGTGATCACCGAGCGAGGGGTGCCCAGCTGCGCCTTGGCATCCTGGGCGTGGGCCAAGCCAGGGACGGCGGCGGCAGCGCCGGCCAGCATCAGGCGGCGGTTGAGATAGGTCATAGGGTCCTCCCGGTCTTGTTTTGACGGAGCATTGAAGGGGGCCGGGAACCTGTCAATCGGAGGGCAATTGCAGGGATATTTGACTTTTCTGGCCCCCGGGGCCTAAAACCCGCGCCATTCCGGAAAGCCCTTAGGCCTTTCCGGTCCCCCGCCTGGCGCGGGGGATCGACCCCAGGCAGCGCAGGTGCGCCCCCTGGGGCGTAACGCGTTGGAATTTGCGGTGATGCCGCCTGGAGTTTGAAGGTTGTTTGAGTCCTTACAGTCCCGCCTGAGTGGCGTCTTTGACAAGCTTCGCGGGCGCGGCGCCCTCAGCGAAGCCGATGTCGATGCCGCCTTGGGCGAAGTGCGCACCGCGCTGATCGAGGCCGACGTCGCCTTGCCGGTGGTGAAGGACTTCATCGAAAAGGTGCGCCCGCGCGCCATCGGCGAAAACGTCATCCGTTCGGTGACGCCCGGCCAGCAGGTCATCAAGATCGTCCATGACGTTCTGGTCGAAACGCTTGGCCAGGAAAATGCCGCGCTGAATATCGGTTCGCCCCCGGCCCCCATCCTGATGGTGGGTCTGCAGGGTTCGGGCAAGACCACGACGAGCGCGAAGCTGGGCCTGCTGCTGCAGACCAAAGAGAAGAAGCGCGTGCTGATGGCCTCGCTGGACACCACCCGTCCGGCCGCCATGGAGCAGTTGCGCGTGCTGGGCGAACAGGCCGGCATTGCCACGCTGCCCATCATGCCGGGCCAGGGCCCGCTGGACATCGCCAAGCGCGCCATGGCCAGTGCCAAGGTCGGCGGCTATGACGCCGTCATCCTCGACACCGCCGGCCGCCAGCATGTCGACGAACAGCTGATGGCCGAAGTCGCCGCCGTCAAGGCGCTGGTCAATCCGCACGAAACCCTGCTGGTCGCGGATTCGCTGACCGGCCAGGACGCGGTGAACATCGCCAAATCCTTCCATGACCGCGTTTCGGTCACCGGCATCATCCTGACCCGCGTCGATGGCGATGGCCGCGGCGGCGCGGCGCTGTCGATGCGCTTTGTCACCGGCGCGCCGATCAAGTTCCTGGGCGCGGGCGAAAAGCTGGACGCCCTCGAAGCCTTCCATCCGGCGCGCGTGGCCTCGCGCATCCTCGACATGGGCGATGTCGTGTCGCTGGTCGAGAAGGCGTCCGAGACGCTGGACAAGGAAGAAGCCGAGAAGCTTGCCGCCAAGATGAAGAAGGGTACGTTCGACATGAACGACCTGAAGGCGCAGCTGAACCAGATGAAGAAACTGGGCGGCATGAAAGGCGTGCTGGGCATGCTGCCGGGCGTGGGCAAGATCAAGGGCCAGCTCGATGCCGCGGGCCTCGACGACAAGATCCTCACGCGCCAGGAAGCCATCATCCAGTCCATGACCAAGACCGAACGCGTGGACCCGGATTCGATCAACGGTTCGCGCCGCAAGCGCATTGCCGCCGGCGCCGGTGTGGAAGTGTCGGAAGTGAACAAGCTTCTCAAAATGCACCGCCAGATGGCGGACGTGATGAAGAAAATGGGCAAAGGCGGCCGCATGCCGATGATGCCCGGCATGGGCGGCGGTATGCCCGGTGGATTACCGCCCGGAATGTTTCCGGGTCGGCGTTAGTTTTTAGTCTTAACTGTAAGGAAAACTCAGATGGCTCTTCGCATTCGTCTTGCCCGCGGCGGCACCAAGAAACGCCCGCACTACAATATCGTGATCTCGGATTCGCGCTCGCCGCGTGACGGCCGCTTCATCGAGAAGATCGGCTTCTACAATCCGCTGCTCCCCAGCGATCACGCCGACCGCCTGAAGCTGGACCTGGACTCCGCCAAGGCCTGGATCGGCAAGGGCGCCGTGGCGTCCGACCGCGTCCACAAGTTCCTGGCCAATGCCGGCCTGGTGAAAGCCCGCGTGCACAACAATCCGCAGAAGGCCCAGCCCAAGAAGAAGGCGCAGGAGCGCGCCGCTGCTGCCGCGGCTGCCGCCGCCAAGCCGGCGGAAGAAGCCCCGGCCGCCTAATTGGCGCAGGACATTCTTCTGGCTGCCGTCATGGGCGCGCAGGGCCTGAAAGGCGAGGTGAAGGCGAAAATCTTCACCGACACGCCGGACGCCCTGCCGCGCTATGGCGTGCTGCACACCAAAGACGGACGCAAGCTCAAGATCACCGCCTTTCGCTCTTCCAAGGAGGGCGAGGCGGTGATTGCGTTTGAGGGCATCACCGACCGCAATACTGCGGAAGGCCTTAAGGGCACGCAGCTTTTCGTCGAACGCGCCGCGCTGCCCGAGCCCGAAGAAGACGAATTCTACCACGCAGATCTGGTCGGACTGGAAGCGCGCGACAGCGAGGGGCGTGTGCTGGGCAAGGTCGCTGCGCTCCACAATTTCGGCGCCAGCGACGTGATCGAGCTGGTGCGTCCGGATGGCGATCAGGTGCATCTGGCCTTCACCCGCGAGACCGTGCCGCATATTCACATCAAGGACGGTTACATCATCGTCGCGGTGCCGGAAGACGACGAAGATAACGACCATGTCGAATAGCTGGTCGGCCACCATCCTCACTTTGTTTCCGGACATGTTTCCCGGACCGCTGGGGATTTCGCTGCTGGGCAAGGCGCTGGAGAAAAATCTCTGGTCGCTCGATGTGCGCGACATCCGCGATCACGGGCTGGGCAAGCATCGCACCGTCGACGACACGCCGTCGGGCGGCGGGCCGGGCATGGTGATGCGCGCCGATGTGGCCGCGAGCGCGATCGATGCGGTGGAGCGCAATGGGCGCCCGCTGATCTATCTGTCGCCGCGCGGCAAAGCACTGGATCAGGCGCGGGTGCGCGAGCTGGCGGCGGGCCCGGGCGCGGTCCTGCTGTGCGGCCGGTTCGAAGGCCTGGACCAGCGGGTGATCGAGGCGCGCGCGATCGAGGAAATTTCCCTGGGGGATTTCGTGCTGGCGGGGGGCGAGATCGCCGCCATGGCGCTGGTGGAAGCCGCCGTGCGGCTGATTCCGGGGGTGCTGGGGGACCATGCCTCAACGGACGAGGAAAGCTTCACGTCGGGCCTGCTGGAATACCCCCATTACACCCGGCCCCAGAGCTTTGAGGACCGCCCCATTCCGGAGGTGTTAAATAACGGAAATCATTCAGAAATCGCCAAATTTCGGCTCGGACAGGCGCAAAAACTGACCCAGGAGCGCCGCCCCGACCTCTGGACCCTTTATCAAAAGGGCCCAAAGGGCCTTTGAAAACCCACGGGGCTAGGCTATACGCCCCGGCTCTATCCCGCTTTTTTCCGCACGGAGACTGGTAAAATGAACCTTTTGCAGCAGCTCGAAGCCGAGCAGATGTCGGCCGTGCGGGCCAAGGCGCATCCTGAATTCCGCCCCGGCGACACGCTGAAGGTGAGCGTCAAGGTGGTCGACGTGACCTATGACGAGAAGGCCAAGGCCAACAAGACCCGCGAACGCCTGCAGAATTTTGAAGGCGTCTGCATCGCCCGCCAGGGCGCCGGCCTGAACGAGAGCTTCACCGTGCGCAAGATCTCCTATGGCGAAGGCGTGGAACGCGTCTTCCCGGTCTATTCGCCGCTGGTGGATTCGGTGACCGTGGTGCGCAAGGGCAAGGTGCGTCGCGCCAAGCTCTATTATCTGCGCGGCCGCACCGGCAAGTCCGCCCGCATCTCCGAGCGCACCGACAGCGTCGCCGATCAGGGTTCTGACGCCGCCGCCTGAGTCGTTTAAAGCCCCGCCAACCAAAGGTTGGCCTAGGGTCAAGTTTGACGGGCCGCGCCGGATTTCCGCCGCGGCTCGTTTGCTTTTGGGTGTCATGGACGCGTCGAAAAAGCCCCATTTTTGGGGCTTTTCTTCCCATATATCGAAAAAGCCCCAATTTATTGTGCTTTTTTTGGATGAGACCGCTTCATCTTGCGGGAAATGCCGTAAAATCGGGCTCATCTGTTGATTCGTTAGAGGGAGAATCCCATGGCCGCCAAAGCCGCTACCAAGACTGCTGCTGTTAAAGTTGAAACTGTTTCCACCCGTCAGCTCGCCGGCCAGCTGGCCGAGAAGCACGAACTTTCCCAGAAGCTCGCCAATACGATGCTGGAAGACATCATCGCCCTGGTGACCAAGCACCTGAAGAAGGGCGCCCGTATCCGCCTGAATGGCCTGGGCATCCTCGTCGTGCGCAAGCGCGGTCCGCGCATGGGCCGCAATCCCGCCACCGGCGAAGCGATCAAGATCAAGGCGTCCAAGAAGGTCGCGTTCCGCGCCTCCAAGGAACTGAAGGAAGCGATCTAAGCTTCTTTCGATCTTCGCTTGAGAAGACAGCAAAGGCCGGGTGTTCGCACCCGGCCTTTTCTTTTTGCGCCGCCTACGGCGACGGGGCTTTGCCCGAAAAACAGGCGGGACGATCTGCCAGCTTGCCCGGAAGCCCCCAAGCGGCTAGGTAGCCCCCGGAATTTTTGAACGGGGATTTCACCATGGCGCGCAAGAAAATCGCTCTTATCGGCGGCGGACAGATCGGCGGCACGCTTGCCCATCTCGCGGCCCTGAAGGAACTGGGCGATGTGGTGATCTTCGACATCGCCGAAGGCCTGCCCCAGGGCAAGGCGCTGGACCTGTCCCAGTCGGCCCCGGTCGACAGCTTCAACGCCAAGCTCAGCGGCACCAACAGCTATGCCGATATCGCCGGCGCCGATGTGGTGATCGTCACCGCCGGCGTGCCGCGCAAGCCCGGCATGAGCCGCGACGACCTGATCGGCATCAACCTGAAGGTCATGGCGTCGGTGGGCGCGGGCATCAAGGCCAACTGCCCGAACGCCTTTGTGATCTGCATCACCAATCCGCTCGATGCCATGGTCTGGGCGCTGCAGAAATTCTCCGGCATTCCGCACAACAAGATCGTGGGCATGGCCGGCGTGCTCGACAGCGCGCGCTTCCGCCACTTCCTGGCCGACGAACTGAATGTCAGCGTCGAAGACGTTTCGGCCTTCGTGCTGGGCGGCCATGGCGACACCATGGTGCCGATGCCGCGCTTCTCCACCGTGGCCGGCATCGCGCTGCCCGAACTGGTGAAGATGGGCTGGATCAAGCAGGACAAGCTCGACCAGATCGTGGACCGCACCCGCAATGGCGGCGCCGAGATCGTCGGCCTGCTCAAGACCGGCTCGGCCTATTACGCCCCCGCCACCAGCGCCATCCAGATGGCCGAAAGCTATCTCAAGGACCAGAAGCGCGTGCTGCCCTGCGCCGTTCACGTCAACGGCGCCTATGGCATCAAGGATCTCTATGTCGGCCTGCCGGTGGTGATCGGCGAGAAGGGCGTGGAGCGTGTGGTCGAGCTGGAGCTGACGGCCGAGGAACAGGCCGGTCTCACCAAGTCGTCCGACGCGGTGAAGGGCCTGATCGAATCCTGCAAGAAGCTGGAACCCTCGCTCGCCTGATTTTCGCCCTTAAGCCCAAGTTCACTGGGGATAGGCGAAACTTCCGGCGCGTTGGTATGCAGCGCGCCTTCGGGAAAGCGACGATTATGCCTGGTTTCCGCACCTTTGCCCTGACCGGGACAGCCCTAGCCCTGCTGGCAGTGAGCCTGGTCACACCGGCTCAGGCCCAAGCCCCCGGCGCCAAAGCCACCCTGGTCATCCATGTCCAGAATGTATCGCCCAAGGGCGGCATCCTGCGGCTGGGCCTCTATGACGAGGCCGGCTATCCGCGCGACGGCGTGACTATTGCCAGCGCCGATGTGAAGGCAGAAAGCCCGCAAACCACCATCACTCTTTCCGATATTCCCCCCGGCACCTATGCCATCCAGACGTTCCAGGACTTCAATGGCAACGGCCAGATGGATTCCAGCTGGATCGGCCTGCCGCAGGAACCCTATGGCTTTTCCCGCGATGCCCGTCCGGTCCTGTCCAGACCGGGTTTCGACAAGACCCGCTTCGAGGTCCGGGACGGCATGAACGTGCAGACCCTGCGCCTGCAGAATAGCGGCTGATCGCGGCCCCTTCGCGTCTTCCCTTTTGGCCTGCCCGTGCTAGTTCAGCAGGCCTGATGAGCAACGCCTCTTCCAGCATCTACCGCGAGCGCGATCTCAACCTGTTCGTGAGCGCGCGCTTCCTGTCCACCGTCGCGATCCAGGTTCAGTCGGTCGCCATCGGCTGGCAGGTCTATGAGATGGAGCGCACGGCCTGGGCGCTGGGCATGGTGGGGCTCTGCCAGTTCCTGCCCATGTTTCTGCTGACCCTGCCGGCAGGCGACATCACCGACCGTTTCAACCAGCGCCGCGTCTACAGCCTCTCCGCGGCGCTGCAGGCCGTTTGCAGCGCGCTGTTCCTGGGCCTGTCCCTGTTCCATCCCCATGACGCCTGGCCGTTCTACACCGTGCTGGTGCTGTTCGGCGCGGCGCGCGGCTTTGCCGGGCCGTCGGGCTCCTCGCTGCTGCCCTTCCTGGTGCCGCCGGAAAAACTCGCCAAGTCCATGGCCTTCAGTTCGTCCTTCTTCACCGCCGCGGTGATCTCCGGGCCTGCCATAGGCGGGTTTCTGTATGCGCTGGGTCCGGTGCCGGTCTATGCGCTGTGCATCGCGGGCTTCCTGGGCGCTGGCCTGATCGTGGCGCGGCTGGGCGGACGGCGCTTCAAGCCGGAAGCCACCGAAGCCTCGCGCTATGAACGCGTCGCCGAAGGCGTGCGCTTCGTGCGTTCGCGCCCCGTGGTGTTCGGCGCCATCAGCCTCGACCTGTTCGCGGTGCTGCTGGGCGGGGCCACCGCGCTGCTGCCGATTTTCGCGCGCGACATCCTGCATGTCGGTCCGGTGGGGCTGGGCTTTTTGCGCAGTGCGCCAGCGGTGGGGGCTTTCGTCACGGCCTTCTATCTCACCCACTGGCCGATCCGGCAGAAGGTGGGTTCGGTGATGTTCGCCTCGGTGGCGGTGTTCGGCGTGGCCACCATCATGTTCGGGCTTTCGACCTGGTTTCCGGTGTCGCTGGCGGCGCTGTTCGTGCTGGGGGCCTCCGACATGGTCAGCGTCAATATCCGCAGCAGCCTGATCCAGCTCTCCACCCCAGACCCCATGCGCGGGCGCGTTTCCAGCGTGTCCATGCTGTTCATTGGCGCGTCCAACGAGCTGGGCGAGTTTGAATCGGGGACCACCGCGGCGCTGCTGGGCACGGTGCCGGCCGTGGTGGCCGGCGGTGTCGGCACGCTGCTGGTGGTGGGTCTCTGGATGAAGCTGTTCCCGCCGCTTCTGCGGGTGAACAAGTTCAGCGACGTAGCGCTACCGCCAACGCGCTAGAAATCATACTGCAGTCGCAGCATGGCCCCGTCGGGTCCGGGCTGGATCTCGGAATAGACGTTGTATTTCTTCTTGAACCGCGTGGTGAGCAGCGTGGCATAGCCGAACGCGATCGCCGAGCTGGCCAGCGTGTCGTACCAGTGATGCTTGTCGGCCTG
>JAZKDV010000154.1:0-1731 GCA_040387395.1 Pseudomonadota bacterium
TGCCGGGGCCATTTTGTTGGTCAGGGTGCCGGCGACGATCATCACGTCGCTCTGGCGCGGCGAAGCGCGCGGCGCGATGCCGAAACGCTCGAGGTCATAACGCGGCATCGAAGCCTGCATCATCTCGACCGCGCAGCAGGCCAGACCAAAGGTCATCCACATCAGTGAGCCGGTACGCGCCCAGTTCACCAGCGCTTCGGAGCTGGTGAGCAGAAAGCCCTTGTCTGCCATCTCGGCCTGCAGCGCCTTGAAATAGGGATCGTTGTCGGTGATGGAGGCGGCGCCGCCTTCAACGCCGGCGCGGGCCGCGGTTCCGTTGGGGTTCAGGATCACTCCCATTCGAGGGCGCCCTTCTTCCATTCATAGATGAAGCCGACCGTCAGCACGCCCAGGAACACCATCATGGACCAGAAGGCGAAGACGCCGGCGCCGCCTTCCAATCCGGTCAGGGTTATGGCCCAGGGAAACAGGAAGGCCACTTCCAGGTCGAAGATGATGAACAGGATGGCGACCAGGTAGAAGCGCACGTCGAACTTCATGCGGGCGTCGCCGAAAGCCGGGAAACCGCATTCGTAAGCCGAAAGCTTTTCGGGGTCGGGCTTGGAGGGGGCCACGAGCAGCGGGATCACGATCAGCGCGCCGCCCAGAACGGCCGCCAGCCCGATAAAAATCAGGATCGGCAGGTATTCCAGCAGCAAAGCTTCCATACACATACCCCGTGGTTCGTGCCCCAGCGTGCGAGACGCCCCCAACAGGTCGAACCGGTGCTATTTCGCGCTGCAGTACTGCAGTGCGCAAGCCGGGGTTTAACGGAAGATTCGCCGCAGAAAAACAGGAAAATTCGCGCATTTGCGCGTCTGCAAAGAAGGCAGTGGAAACAGCCCGCATTGTTGCGAACCGTTCTTAAATACTGGTCATTTTATGGGAGAAATGCCGGAGCGGCGGCCAAGCGGCCGAAGGCCGCGCTGGCCGCGCGACCATAAAATACGAGCCATTTTCTGAAAGAAAATGGCGGGAGCGACGGGGCTCGAACCCGCGACCTTCGGCGTGACAGGCCGACACTCTAACCAACTGAGCTACGCCCCCGCAGCGCTCCTAAGATGAGGCGCGCGAAGGGGGCCGATGTAGGGGAGCCCCCCCGCCAAGTCAAGCAAATCGCGGCCCTATTGGGCGGGCGGCGGCGACGGCGCCTCGGGTTCCCCGGCTTCCGGCTTGGCGGGGCGGATACCCCGCTCCAGCGGCGTCAGCCGGGCGTCGCGGTTGCGGTCCAGTTGGTCGAACAGCGAATAAGGCGCGGCGGTAAATTCGGTGTAGTTGATGCAGCCGTCCTGGTTCCAGTCCATCAACGGCGTGGCGGTGGCCTGGTCGGCATCCACGCGCTCCTGGTTGATATCGGCGACCTGGTCGCCGTCCAGGCAGCCATTGCGTTTCACGTCATGGGCCGCGAACTCGGCGCGCATGCCGGCGATCAGTTCATCGCGCGTCACGATCCCGTCCTTGCTGGCATCGAATTTGAGCAGCATGGCGGAGGGTCCGCCGCGATAATTCTCGTCGCGCGGCTTTTCCGCCGGCCGCATCCAGGGCGGCGGCTGGTTGCGGCCGGAGCTGCAACCGATGGTCAAAAAAGCCATGCCGATCAGGGCTAGCAGAGGAATGCGCAAAGGCCGTTCCTGTCTGTGGTGGGCGGTGACGGGATCGAACCGCCGACCCTATCGGTGTAAACGATACGCT
>JAZKDV010000154.1:1741-29393 GCA_040387395.1 Pseudomonadota bacterium
CCCGGGTCCGCGCGGCATCTGTACAAAAGCGTGGTGAATTAGTTCAAGGAGTCCTTGAGCTGTTTGCCGGCGCGGAAGCGCGGCTGCTTGGACGGCTTGATGGTGATTTCCTCGCCGGTCTGGGGATTGCGACCCTTGCCGCCGGCGCGGGTGGCGACCACGAAGACGCCGAACCCGGTGAGACGCACTTCGTCCCCCGCCTTCAGCGAGGAGGCAATCAGGTCAAACACGCCATCCACCGCCTTGGCGGCATCATTCTTGGCCAGGCCGGTTGTGTCCGAAAGCTTCTGGATGAGATCGTTCTTGTTCACGGATGGCTCCTTTTCCTTTGGCGGCACCGGCGAAAACCGGCGCTCCTCACGCGATTCTTTTTCCGTGGCAGGACTCTAGGGGGGGGACTTGCACCCCGTAAAGCCGAAAAGTCGCGGAATCGGGGGATTTTTGGCTTGAATCGGCAAAGAAAAGGGCCCGGAAGCTGCCTTCCGGGCCCGGTCTTTGGGTCTGGTTAGTGGGTGACCACCGGATCGTCGCCGTCAGCCAGCGGCAGCGCCGCCGGGACTTCGGGCTCAACCCAGTCGATCGCTTCGGGCTGGCGCACCAGCGCCACCGTCAGCACTTCACCCATGGTGGAGACCGGCACGATGGTGAGGCCCGTCTTCACATTGTCGGGGACGTCGGCGAGATCCTTCTCATTGTCCTTGGGGATGATCACGGTGGTGATCCCCGCCCGCAAGGCTGCGAGCAGTTTCTCCTTCAGGCCGCCGATGGGCAGCGCCCGTCCGCGCAAGGTCACCTCGCCGGTCATCGCCACATCGCGGCGGATCGGAATCCCGGTGATCACCGAGATGATCGAGGTCGCCATCGCCAGGCCGGCGCTGGGGCCGTCCTTGGGGGTGGCGCCTTCGGGGACATGGACATGGATGTCGATCTTGTCGAACAGCGGCGGCTTGATGCCGAAGCTGGTCGCCTTGGAGCGCACGTAAGAGCGCGCCGCGTCGATCGACTCCTTCATCACATCGCCGAGCTTGCCGGTGGCCTGGAAACGGCCCTTGCCCGGCAGCATCACCGACTCGATGGTGAGCGTCTCGCCGCCGACTTCGGTCCAGGCCAGGCCGGTCACAACGCCGACCTGATCCTCGCCTTCCATTTCGCCGAAGCGGTGACGGCGCACGCCGGCATAGTCGCCCAGATTGTCCGGCGTCACTTCCACCGACTTGCTCTTCTTGGACAGGATGTCCTTGACCGCCTTGCGCGACAGGTTGGCGATTTCGCGTTCCAGATTGCGCACGCCGGCCTCGCGGCTGTAGTAGCGGATCAGGTCGCGGATGCCCTCGTCCGTGATCTTCCACTCGTCCTCCTTCAGCCCGTGCGCCTTCATCTGCTTGGGCACCAGGTGACGGCGGGCGATCTGGATCTTCTCATCCTCGGTGTAGCCGGGGATGCGGATGATCTCCATGCGGTCCATCAGCGGCTGCGGCATGTTCAGGCTGTTGGCCGTGGTGACGAACATCACGTCCGACAGATCGAAATCGACCTCGAGATAGTGGTCGTTGAAGGTCGCATTCTGCTCGGGATCCAGCACTTCCAGCAGCGCCGATGACGGATCGCCGCGATAGTCCGCGCCCAGCTTGTCGATCTCGTCCAGCAGGAAGAGCGGATTGTTGCTCTTGGCCTTTTTCATCGACTGGATGATCTTGCCCGGCATGGAGCCAATGTAAGTCCGGCGATGGCCGCGGATTTCCGCTTCATCGCGCATACCGCCGAGACTCATGCGGACATATTCGCGCCCCGTCGCCTTGGCGATCGAGCGGGCAAGCGAGGTCTTGCCCACGCCGGGCGGACCGACCAGGCACAGGATCGGACCCTTCATCTTGCCGACGCGCTGCTGCACGGCGAGATATTCCAGGATGCGTTCCTTGACCTTTTCCAGGCCGAAATGGTCGTCATTCAGCACCAGCTCGGCGGCGACGATGTCGCGCTTGACCTTGCTCTTCTTGCCCCAAGGCAAAGAGAGCAGCCAGTCGAGATAGTTGCGCACCACGGTGGCTTCCGCCGACATCGGCGACATGGAGCGCAGCTTCTTGACCTCGGCCTGCGCCTTTTCGCGCGCTTCCTTGGACAGCTTGGCCTTGCGGATGCGGTCTTCGAGCTCGTTCATCTCGTCGCGGCCTTCTTCGCCTTCGCCGAGTTCCTTCTGGATCGCCTTCAACTGCTCGTTGAGGTAATATTCGCGCTGGGTCTTCTCCATCTGGCGCTTGACCCGCGAACGGATCTTGCGCTCGACCTGCAGCACGCCGATTTCGGCCTCGATCAGCGACAGGATTTTCTCCAGCCGGTCGGTGGTGCCGAAGGTTTCCAGCAGCGCCTGGCGCTCGCCGATCTTGACCGACAGATGCGAGGCGACGGTGTCAGCCAGCTTGGCCGGATCGTCGATCTGCGCCACCGCGGCCAGGGTCTCGGACGGAATCTTCTTGTTGAGCTTGATGTACTGCTCGAAGTTGGTCTTCACCGTGCGCATCAGCGCTTCGGATTCCTGAACCGCGGCCGGTTCTTCGGCAATCTTCTCGACCGTGGCCTGGAAGAAATCGCTGCGCGGCGAAAAGCCGGTGACGCGGGCGCGGCTCTTGCCTTCGACCAGCACGCGCACGGTCTGGTCGGGCAGCTTCAGGAGCTGCAGCACGGTGGCCAGGGTGCCGATGGTGTGCAGTCCCTCGGCGGTGGGGTCGTCTTCCGCCGCGTTCTTCTGGGTCAGAAGCAGAATCTGCTTCTCGTCATTCATCACTTCCTCGAGCGCGCGGACGGATTTCTCACGGCCCACGAACAAGGGAACGATCATGTGGGGGAAAACCACAATGTCGCGCAGCGGCAGGACCGGCGCGCTGTTGGGGTCCTTGGTCTCGACTTTCTTGGTGGCGTCATCCGCCATGTAGGTACTCCTGCCGGAACGACCCGGCGTGAAATGCAGCTTCCCGTAAGTGGTTGGGCAAGCCTTGCTAAAGAGCCGCCCAAAGGGCCGACTCCGGATATTGTAAAGTGGCCCCCCTAATGAGGCGTTTCAAGGCAGTGTAAGGGCTTAACCGGGGCTAGTTCCCGGTTCCTCACAAAAACCCGCGCAGAAACCGGACTTTTCCCCACTTTGCGTGGCGATTTGCCCCCATGGGGCCACCATGGCTATCGTTTTGAAAACCATAAACTGGGGGAACCCGATGCTTGACCGCCGCCTCTTCACGGCCCTCTTGGGCGCCACGCTGGCCACACCGGCGCGCGCGGCGGGCGGCACCCTGCCCTTTTTCGCCAGCGTCGGGCCCGAACTTTTCTGGTACGGGCTGGATGAAGACAGCGCCGAGCTGAAACGCATGGGCAGCGTGCGGCTGCCGGCCAATGTGCAGTATGCCTGGCCCGACCCCGCCGGCTTCGGCTTCCTGTACGTCGCGGCCAGCAGCAACCAGCCGGGCGCGACCGACCATTGCGTGCAGGCCTTTCATGTCGGCGGCGGCGGCGCGCTGACGCCGTCGGGGCCGTTGCTGAAGCTGCGCCAGCGCCCGGTGCACATCACGGTGGACGCCAGTTGCCGCTTCCTGGTCACCGCCTACAACCTGCCCTCCGCCATCAGCGTCCACCGGATCAACGGCGATGGCAGCATCGGCGAAGAGATCGCCCAACCGCAGCTTGATACCGGCATTTATGGCCATCAGGTGCGCTTCACGCCGTCGGGCCGCAGCGTGGTGCTGGTGGCGCGCGGCAACGATGCCCGCCCCGGCGTGCCCGAAGATCCCGGCGCGCTGAAAGTCTTCGGCTTCGACGACGGCAAGCTGTCCAACCTCCAGTCGCTGGCGCCCGAGGGCAATGGCCTGGGCTTTGGCGCCCGTCATGTGGATTTCAGCAAGCGCCACTGTTTCGTGTCGATCGAGCGGCAGAACGCCATCGCAGTGTACGGCCTGGAAACCGGCGGCCGGCTCAGCGCCGAACCGCTGTTCATCCGCAACGCCCTGATCGATCCCGACGCCAAATCGAAATATCCCGGCCAGGGCGCAGGCCCGATCCATGTCCATCCCCATGGCCGCTTCGTCTACCAGACCAATCGCGGCTCGGGCACGCAGGACTATAACGGCCAGCGCGTCTCGAACGGCGGCGAAAACAATATCGTGGTGTGGGCGATCAACCCGACCACCGGCGAGCCCACCCGCATCCAGAATATCGACAGCCACGGCTTCGAGGTTCGCACCTTTGTGATCACGCCGGACGGCAAGCATCTGGTCGCCGCCAGCCAGGCCGCCATGCAGGTGCGCGACGGCGACAACGTCAGGCCGGTGAGCGCAGGGCTGTCGGTTTACCGGATCGGCGCGGACGGCAAGCTGTCATTCCTGCGCAAGCTGGATGTCGATACATCCGGCGGGACACAGTTCTGGAGCGGCTTGCTGACGATGGCTTAGGAAGCGGACTTCTGCGCTTCAGCCTTGTCCGAATAAGTGTAGAGCGGACGGGCCTTGCCTTCGACGACATCGCTGGTGATGACCACTTCCTGCACGCCCGTGAGGGTCGGCAGTTCGAACATGGTCTCCAGCAGGATGCCTTCGAGGATGGACCGCAGGCCGCGCGCGCCGGTCTTGCGCAGAATGGCGCGCTTGGCGATCGCGTGCAGGGCTTCTTCCTGGAAGCGCAGCTTGACGCCTTCCATCTCAAACATGCGCATATATTGCTTGGCCAGCGCGTTCTTCGGACGGGTCAGGATTTCGATCAGCGCCTGTTCCTGCAGGTCGCCCAGGGTGGCGAGAACCGGCAGACGGCCGATGAATTCCGGGATCAGGCCGAACTTCAGCATGTCTTCCGGCTCGACTTCGCGCAGCAACTCGCCGGTGCCGCGTTCGTCCGGACCCTTGGGGTTGGAGCCGAAGCCCATGGAAGAGCCCTGGGTGCGCTGGGCGATGATCTTGTCCAGGCCGGCAAAGGCGCCGCCGCAGATGAAAAGGATGTTGGTCGTGTCCACCTGCAGGAATTCCTGCTGGGGATGCTTGCGGCCGCCCTGCGGCGGCACGGAAGCGACAGTGCCTTCCATGATCTTGAGCAAAGCCTGCTGCACGCCTTCGCCCGACACGTCGCGGGTGATGGACGGGTTGTCGGACTTGCGCGAAATCTTGTCGACTTCGTCGATGTAGACGATGCCGCGCTGGGCGCGTTCGACATTGTAGTCGGCGGCCTGCAGCAGCTTGAGGATGATGTTCTCGACGTCTTCACCGACGTAACCGGCTTCGGTCAGGGTGGTGGCATCGGCCATGGTGAAGGGCACATCCAGGATGCGCGCCAGGGTCTGGGCCAGCAGCGTCTTGCCGCAGCCCGTCGGGCCGATCAGCATGATGTTGGACTTGGCGAGTTCGACGTCGCCATTCTTGCCGGACGAATTGATGCGCTTGTAATGGTTGTGGACGGCGACCGAGAGCACCTTCTTGGCGTGCGCCTGGCCGACGACGTAATCGTCCAGCACCTTGAAGATTTCCTGGGGCGTGGGCACGCCCTCCTTGGACTTCATGAAGGAGGTCTTGTTCTCCTCCCGGATGATTTCCATGCAGAGCTCGACGCATTCATCGCAGATGAACACGGTCGGGCCCGCAATGAGCTTGCGCACCTCATGCTGGCTCTTGCCGCAGAAGGAACAGTAGAGCGTGTTCTTGGACTCGCCGCCGCTAGCCTTGCTCATCGTCTTCCACCGGGCCCTTTCGACCCTTTTTGCCTCCCCTTTCGGGGTCGGCGCAGCCTTAGCCTAACCGGGCCATGCTGCTTTGCACAACGCGGGGAACACCGAAGCACCCCGCCTTCCCAACATTCGACCATGCTAAGGCCGATGGGATCAAGATTTGTTTAATCCGGCAAAAGGCCGAATCTCATAGGAATCCCGGAACTTTAGCCGGAAATTGGCCTATGGGGTGGGGGCCTCTGTCTCCGGACGGCGTTCCATCACCTGGTCGATCAGCCCGAACGCCTTGGCTTCCTCGCCTGTCATATAGGTGTCGCGGTCCAGCATCTTTTCAATGGCTTCGACCGTCTGGCCGGTATGCTTGGCGTAAATCTCGTTCAGCCGCTTCTTCAGCTTGACGATCTCCTGGGCGTGGCGGGCGATGTCCGCCGCCTGGCCGTAATAGGAGGCGGAGGGCTGATGCACCATCACCCGGGCGTTGGGCAGGGCATAACGCTGGCCCTTGACGCCCGAACACAGCAGCAGCGAGCCCATCGAGGCAGCCTGGCCGATGCAATAGGTGTGAATGGCGGGGCGGATGTACTGCATGGTGTCGTAGATCGCCATGCCCGCCGTCACCAACCCGCCGGGCGAGTTGATGTACATGTGGATTTCCTTCTTGGGGTTTTCGGCCTCAAGGAACAGGAGCTGGGCGGTCATCAGGCTGGCGCCGTAATCCTCGATCGGTCCGGTGACGAAGATCAGCCGTTCCTTGAGCAGGCGCGAATAGATGTCATAGGCGCGCTCGCCGCGGGCGGTCTGCTCGACCACCATCGGGACCAGGGTGTTGTTGTAGTATTCGGTCGGGTTGGACATTGCGGGCCTTTGCGATTCGTCAGCGGACAGTAGCCGGAAAATCATCCGGCCACGCTTAATATAGCGTTGCTGCAGCCAATTACGAGGCTTCGGAGCGACCGGCAACCCGAGCGAAGCGAGGGCCTGCCCGGCGCGACCAAAGATTAAGCCTTGGTGGGCTCGTCTTCCGGGTCGGCGAACAGGGTTTCCTTGTCCACCTTGCGTTCATTGACCGTGGCCAGTTCGGCGATGAAGTCCACCACCTTGTCCTCGAACAGGGGCGCGCGGATTTCGGCCTGGGCCTGCGGATTGTTGGCATAGAACTGGAACACCTGCTGTTCCTGGCCGGGGAACTGGCGGGCGCGGGCCATGATGGCGCGCTGCACTTCGTCGCCGGCGATGCTGATGCCGTTCTGCTCGCCCAGCTTGCCCAGCACCAGGCCCAGACGGACGCGGCGTTCGGCGATCTTGCGGTATTCGGCCCTGAGTTCGTCTTCGGTCTTGCCTTCGTCGGCGGCGGTCTTGCCTTCGCGCTTCAGCTCTTCCTCGACCTGGGCCCAGATGTTGGAGAATTCATGGTCCACCATGGCGGGCGGCAGCGGGAAGTCATGGGCATTGTCCAGCGCATCGAGCACGCGGCGCTTGAGATGCAGGCGGCTGGCCGACTTGAAATCGCTGGTCAGCTGCTCGCGGACGCGGTCCTTGAGGGTGGCGAGATCGTCCAGGCCGAGCTTCTTGGCCAGTTCGTCGTCGATGCCGGCTTCTTCCGGCACTTTCACTTCCTTCACGGTGACGGCGAAGATGGCGTCTTTGCCCGCCATTTCCGGGGCGTGATATTCGGCCGGGAAGGTCACCTTCACGTCACGCTGTTCACCGGCCTTGGCGCCGATGAGGCCATCCTCGAAACCCGGGATGAACGTGCCGCTGCCCAAGGTCAGGCTGAAATCCTCGCCCTTGCCGCCCGCAAAAGGCACACCGTCGATGCTGCCTTCATAATCGATCACCGCGACATCGTCCTTGGCGGCGGCGCCGTCCTTGGTGACATGGTTGCGGACATTCTTGGCCAGGCGGTCCAGCGCTTCGTTGATATCGGCGTCGGCGACGTCGGCGGTCAGGCGTTCCACCGTCAGCTTGGACGGATCCGTGGTTTCGAATTCGGGCATCAGGTCGACGATGACCTTGAAGGTGAGATCGGCCTTGCCGTCGACCACATCCTCGACGCTGCCGACCGGCTCGACGCGCGGCTGCAAAGCGGGCTTGAGCTTGTTGTCGGCGATGGCCTTCTGGCTGCCTTCATTGACGGCGGCCTCGACCACTTCGCCCATGATGGACTTGCCGAACTGCTTCTTGAGGAACGAGACGGGGGCCTTGCCGGGACGGAAGCCCTTGAGGTTCATCCGGGGCTTCATCTCCTCCAGACGGGCATTGACGCGGCTGTCCAGCTCGCTGGCCGGCACGGTGACCGTGAACTGCTTGTGCAAGTCCTGGGAAACGGTCTCGTTGATCTGCATTTCGAACGTCCTACTCATCTCTTTTGGGGACTGGTGCGGGCAGAGGGACTTGAACCCCCACGACTTTCGTCACTGGAACCTAAATCCAGCGCGTCTACCAGTTCCGCCATGTCCGCGTTGAAGCGGGCCCCTATAGCAGGGGTTTTGGGGGGTTGCTAGGGCGAAGCGGGGACGGGTTTGAGATAGGTGGCGACGTCCCAAAAGCGGCCGAATTTGCGGCCCACTTCCGGATAGGTCCCCGCCAGTGCGAACCCCATTGCCCGGTGCAGCGCGACGGAGGGGTCGTTGGGCATGGTGATGCGGCCGACGGCGCGGTGGACGTCTTCGCTCGCAAGGGCATCAAACAGGGCGGCGTAAAGACGCGGCCCGATCCCCTGCCCGGTCATGCCGGGCGCCAGATAGACGCTGGTCAGCACCGTGGTGTCGTAGGCGGCGCGTTCGTTGTAGCGATGCGAGCTGGCCCAGCCGATGGCCGCGCCCTCTTTTACCGCCAGGAAACAGCGATAGCGGCCGGTGAGGCCAAAGCTGTCCAGCCAGAGGCAGCGCTGCTCCAGGGTGAAAGGCTCGACATCGAAGGTGATCGGGGTTTCGCGGACATAGTGATTGTAGATCTCGGTCAGGGCGGGAAGGTCGCCTTCACAGGCCGGACGGATGGCCAGAGTCATCACAGCGGCCTTTCCATGAAGTGGCTGGCGGCAATCTGGTCCGGCGCAAGCGCGGCATAAGGCTCAAACGCACCCCGGTCCTGAAATCCGCTTTTGCGATAGAAGGCGATGGCGGCGAAGGACTGCGTGCCGGTTTCCAGCCGCAGGATGGTCAGCCCAGCGGTCCGGGCCTCGGTGGTCAAACGCGTCATCAATGCCTGCGCCACGCCGGTCCCGCGCACCTCGGGACGGACATACATGCGTTTAACCTCCGCGAACTCCGCAAACAGCGCGACGCCGCCACACCCGATTGCTGCGCCGTCCCTTTTCGCGATGAAGAAGCGGATATGGGGCGTGAAGATCGCATCCAGCGCCAGGCCGTGACGCTGTTCCGGCTGGTAGAGCCCGCCCAATTCCGCATCGAGTTCGCCGATCAACTGGCGGACCTCATCAGTAGGCGCGGTAACAGGGATGACATCCATGGTCAGCTCCGCGCCAGCGCCACGACGTAATGGCAGGGTCGGGTGCTTTCGTTGGCGTAGGTGACTTCGGCGGGCGCGCCGAAGCCCAGGCTGTCACCAGTCCTGAGCAGGTGGCGCTCGCCGCCTTCGACCAACACCAGTTCACCCATCTGCACCCACACGACATGTCGAGCATGGGCATAGGTCCAGGCCGGGAACGAAACCGTCTCGCCGGCAGGCAATTCGACCTGGACCATCTCCAGCGGATGATCGGCGCGGCTGAAGATCTGGCGGCGGCGATAGCCGGTGGCCGGATCGCGCCAGACCGGCTGGTCGGCGGCCCGGGTCAGACGTCCCTTCTCGCCCTCGGCCTTGAGCAGCAATCCCGCCAGTGTCAGGTCGAAGGCAGCCGCCAGCCGGACCAGAAGGCCGGCCGAGGGGCTCATCTCGCCCCGTTCAATCTTGCTGATGGAGGCCTTGGCGACCCCCGACCGCTCCGCCAGATCGGCCAGCGACCAGTTGCGGGCATCGCGTTCCAAGCGGATGTGCTGGGCAATGCCGGCTTCCGCCTTGTCTACTATCGTATCCATTCGTCTATTATAATAGACGAATGGAACTAGAGCAAATCCAGCATTTCCGGCAGGATTTCCGGCAAATCTTCCGCAATCAGCCCCGCCCCAAAGGCATCTGCCGCCGCGCCATGCAGCCAGGTCGCGCAGGCTGCGGCCTCGAAAGCCGGCAGCTTCTGGGCCAGTAGGCCAGCGATGAACCCGGCCAGCACATCCCCAGCCCCGGCTGTCGCCAGGGTGGGTGGGGCGTTGGCGTTGATCGCGGCCTTGCCACTGGGCGACGCGATCACGGTGTCGCCGCCCTTGAGCAGCACCACCGCTCCCGCCCGGACAGCGGCGGCACGAACCGCCTCGACCTTGCCATCCGCCTCGCCCAGCAAGCCAGGGAACAGGCGCTCGAACTCCCCGGCATGGGGCGTCAGCACGCAGCGATCATGGAGCCGGTTGAACAGCGCTTCGGGATCATCCTGAAATGACGTCAGGGCATCGGCATCCAGCACCACGGCCGCCCCGCTTTTCAGCGCTGCATCGACCAGCGCTCGGGTCTCTCCACCCACCCCAAGGCCCGGGCCGATCACCACCGCGTTCAGCCGCTTGTCGGCCAGGATATCCGCCAAACCCGCCGCGCCTTCAAAACCCTTGAGCATGATGGCGGTCAGGTGCGCGGCATTCACCGCCATCGCGTCCCGCGGCGAGGCGACACTCACCAGCCCTGCCCCGATCCGAAGCGCCCCGCGCGCCGCCAGCCGCGCCGCGCCGGTGGCATGGGCCGGGCCGCTCACCGCCACCACATGGCCACGGTCGTATTTGTGCCCACCCAATTTGGGGTGCGGATAGGTCCAGAGCGCCGGCGTGTTCTCGAACAGGTGCGCATCCGCTGCCGCATCCGGAATGCCGATATCGGCCAGCACGATCTCGCCGCACGCTTCCCGCCCCGGCAGCAGAAGATGTCCCGGTTTCTTGCGAAAGAAGGTGACGGTCAGCGCCGCCGTCACCGTCACGCCGCCCAGCGGCTGGCCTGTATCGCCCGACACGCCGCTGGGCATGTCGATCGCCACCACGGGGAGATCGTTCAAGGCTCCGACCATCTGCGCCGCCGCGCCTTCCAGCGGCCGCGACAGCCCGGCGCCGAACAGCGCATCCACCACCAGCTTCGCGCCGTCCAGCGCCGCCGGGGTCAGCGCCAGGCGCGCGCCCTTCCAGCGCTCGGACATCGCCTTGGCATCACCCGCCGGATCAGCGTCATGCGCCACCCGCACGATGAAGCCGTGCTCGTCCAGCAGCCGCGCCACGACAAAGCCGTCGCCGCCATTGTTGCCGGGGCCGCACAGCACCGTCACCGCGCAGGGCTTGAAGCGGGCGGCGATGGCATCGGCCACAGCGCGTCCGGCATTTTCCATCAGGGTCAGGGACGCAACACCCTGCGCGATCGCAAAGGCATCCGCCCTGGCCATCTGCGCGCAGGTGAGCACCTCCTGCGTCATGGCACGCCGAGATATTTTTCGAGACGGGCCAGCGACTGTTCGATCAGCGACTGCTGCTTGCAGAAGGCAAAGCGCACAAAGGTGTCAGGTGTCCCGCTTTTGAAGAAAGCGGAAAGCGGGATCAGCGCCACGCCGGCTTCGCGGATCAGCCGCTCGCAAAAGGCGAAATCCTTTTCGTTGGTCAGCTTGGCAATGCCCGCGGTGAGGAAATAGGTGCCTTCACAGGGCTGCACCTCGAATCCCAGTCTGGTCAGACCGGCGGTGAGGACATCGCGATTCTGCTGCAGCCTTTTGGTGAGGGCCAGCGGGAAATCCATCTCGTTGGTCAGGCCATGCGCCACGCCCAGCTGCAGCGCCGGCGGGGTGGTGAAGGTGATGAACTGGTGCGCCTTGGTCGCCACCGACACGAGCTGGCGCGGGCCCGTCACCCAGCCCACTTTCCACCCCGTCAGCGAAAAGATCTTTCCGGCCGACCCGATGCGCAGGCAGCGTTCGCGCATGCCGGGCAAGGTCGCCAGCGGAATATGCGGGCGGCCGTCAAACACCAGATGCTCATAGACTTCGTCGCAGATCACCACCGCGCTCGTTTCCAGCACCACCCTGGCCAGCGTTTCCAGTTCCTCGCGGCTGAAGGCGCGGCCCGCGGGATTGTGCGGCGAGTTGATCAGCACGGCGCGGGTCTTCGGCCCGATGGCGGCGCGCAAGGCCTCTTCGGTCAATCGCCAGTCCGGCGGTCCCAGCTTGACGGTCTTGATCACTGCGCCGGTGGCTTCGACGATGGGGCGATAGGAATCGTAGGTCGGCTCGATCAGCACGAACTCGTCGCCGGCCACCGCTGTTGCCAGGATGCAGGCGCCCAACGCCTCGGTGCCACCCGAAGTGATCACCACCTCGTCTTCGGGGTCGAACTCCAGCCTGTAGAACTGACGCGCATGCGCGGCCACCGCGTGGCGCAGTTCGGAAAGCCCCTTGGACGGCGGATACTGGTTGGGGCCGTCGATCAGGGCCCGCGCCGCCACGGCGCGCAGGCCCGCCGGGCCGTCCTGGTCGGGAAAGCCCTGGCCCAGGTTGATGGCGTCATAGCGAAGCGCCAGCCCGGTCATGTGCTGGAAGATACTGATGGGAAGGCTGGAAAAGACGGGATTGAGCGCGGGCGGCATGGCGGTGCTTGATCTGGGATGGGCGCCGACCTTAGGGGGCGAACGGCCCAAGGAACACCCGATTTCCACCCCGCCAGAAACAGCCTTTAATTTGTGCATACTGCCTAAATTAGGAGCGGTTTTTCCGCCTGCTATTTGGGCGACTTTCGTCAACCATTTGATTTATATCAAATTTCTGCAAGCGGAAAACCGGCACAAGTCCTGCTAACCGGTTAACGCGAGCGTTGCGGCCTTCCGGCCGCGCGGAGGAGCAGCATGAAAAAAATCGAAGCGATCATCAAACCGTTCAAACTCGACGAAGTGAAGGAAGCCCTTCAGGAAGTGGGGGTTCAGGGCATCACCGTGACCGAAGCCAAGGGCTTTGGCCGCCAGAAGGGCCATACCGAGCTTTACCGGGGCGCCGAATATGTGGTGGATTTCCTGCCCAAGGTGAAAATCGAGATCGTCATCAACGAAGACCGCCAGGAAGCCAGCATCGAAGCGATTCAGAAGGCTGCGCGGACGGGCCGCATCGGAGACGGCAAGATTTTCGTCCTCAATGTCGAGGAAGCCATCCGCATCCGTACCGGCGAGACCGGCGCGGACGCCATCTAAAAAACGCCGGCCAAGCCGGATCACACAAGCCGCTCTGGTGGGGCGGTCATTCAGATTAAACGAAGGGAAGACTGAACTATGGCCGACAAGAAGACGACTGCTGCCGACATCCTGAAGCTGATCAAGGAGAAGGAAGTCAAATACGTCGATGTGCGTTTCACCGACCCCAAGGGCAAGTGGCAGCACGTGACCTTCGACCTGATGATGGTCGATGACGACTTCCTGAACGAAGGCACCATGTTCGACGGCTCGTCGATCGCGGGCTGGAAGGCCATCAACGAGTCCGACATGCTGCTGAAGCCGGACCTCGAGACCGCCGTTATCGATCCCTTCTTCGCCCAGACCACGCTGATCCTGATCTGCGACGTGATGGAGCCGATGACCGGCCAGCACTATTCGCGCTGCCCGCGCTCGATCGCCAAGGCCGCCGAGAACTACGTGAACTCCTCGGGCGTCGGCGACACCACCTATTTCGGCCCCGAAGCCGAATTCTTCATCTTCGACGATGTGCGTTTCGAAGTCGGGATGAACAAGGGCTATTACTATGTCGACTCCAAGGAAGGCGCCTACAACACCGGCACCGAATATCCGGAAGGCAACCTGGGTCATCGTCCGGGCGTGAAGGGCGGCTATTTCCCGGTCCCCCCGATCGACTCCGAACAGGACATGCGCGGCGAAATGCTGGCGGTCATGAAGGACATGGGCATCCAGCCGGAAAAGCACCATCACGAAGTCGCCACCGCCCAGCATGAACTTGGCTTCAAGTTCAACACGCTGACCAAGTGCGGCGACTACATGCAGATCTACAAGTATGTGATCCACCAGGTCGCCCAGGCCTATGGCAAGTCGGCGACCTTCATGCCCAAGCCCATCTATGGCGACAACGGCTCGGGCATGCACGTGCATCAGTCGATCTGGAAGGCCGGCAAGCCGCTGTTCGCCGGTTCGGGTTATGCCGACCTGTCCGACCTCTGCCTGTTCTACATCGGCGGCATCATCAAGCATGCCAAGGCGCTGAATGCCTTCACCAACCCGCTGACCAACAGCTACAAGCGCCTGATCCCCGGCTTTGAAGCGCCGGTGCTGCTCGCCTATTCGGCGCGCAACCGTTCGGCCTCCTGCCGCATCCCGCACTCGCCCTCGCCCAACGGCAAGCGCGTCGAGGTCCGCTTCCCCGATCCGGGCGCGAACCCCTACCTCGCCTATGCCGCCATGCTGATGGCCGGTCTGGACGGCATCGAGAACAAGATCCATCCGGGCGGTCCGATGGACAAGGACCTGTATGCCCTTCCCCCGGAAGAGCTGGCGAAGGTGCCGCAGGTTTGCGGCAGCTTGCGCGAGGCCCTCGACTCCCTGCGCGCCGACAACGCCTTCCTCAAGAAGGGCGGCGTTTTCGACCAGGACTTCATCGACGCCTATATCGATCTCAAGATGGAAGACGTGTACGCCTTCGAGCACACGCCCCATCCGATCGAATTCAAGATGTACTATTCGGTCTGATCGAAAGATCGGCCAAGCAATCAAGGGCGCGGCGTTTGCCGCGCCCTTTTTGTTTGCGCGCTAGGCGACGGCATGGGTCAGTTCCGGCGCTTTGACCGGCAGGCTGACAAAGGCGGAGCAGCCCTTGCCGAATTCGCTTTCCAGCCAGGCGCGCCCGCCATGCAGTTCGGCCAGGCCGCGCACCAGCGACAGGCCCAGGCCGGTGCCGCCTGCCTGCCGGTCGAAACGATTATCCACCTGGTTGAAGGGCGCGAATATCTTCTCCAGCTTGTCGCGCGGAATGCCCGGGCCGTTGTCGCGCACCATGATCTGGAAATCACCGCTGGCGGCGCGGCCCGCAACCACATCGATGCGGCCGCCCTGGGGCGTGAACTTGACGGCGTTGGACACCAGGTTGATCAGGATCTGTTTCACCGCCCGCTCGTCGGCATAAAGCGGCGGCGCGCTTTCCTCGACCGCGATCACCAGGTCCTGGTCCTTCTCGCGCGCCTTGGTGCCGATCAGCTTGAGCGCAATATCGAAGGTGCGCGCCGGGTCCAGCGGATGGGGCGCGATGTCCATGCGGCCGGCCTCGATCTTGGCCACGTCCAGCAGGTCGTTGATCAGCGACAGAAGGTGCGCCCCGGACGAATGGATGTCGCCGGCATAATCGCGGTAGCGCTCCGACCCGACCGGCCCGAAACACTCCTGCGAGATGATTTCCGAAAAACCCAGGATGGCGTTCAGCGGGGTGCGCAGCTCATGGCTCATATTGGCCAGGAAGGCGGTCTTGGAGGCATTGGCGGCTTCCGCCTCGAAACGCTTCTTGTCCGCCTCGTCGCGCGCCTCTTCCAGCTCATGCGCCATGTCCTCGACCTGGAAGCGCAGGCGCGAATCCTCGTCCATCCGCAGCACCATCGGCCGCCCGGTGCGCCAGAGCTGCAGCGCGATGAAGGGCGCCACCACGCCGATAACCACGTCGGTCATCGTGCCGCCGGTGAGGAACCGGGCCGAGGTCATCAGCGACACCGGCACCAGGCTGGCCAGATACATGTCCATGTTGCTGCCCCGGCTGACCACCAGGGCGGACACCACCGCCATGACGCTGGAGGCGATGAAAATGTGATTGAGCGGGTTGCCCGCTTCCCAGCACAGCCAGGGCATCAGGCCCCAGGCGAAGCTCACCAGCACCTGCATGCCCACGAAGCACTGGAACCAGGATTTCACCTCGCCATCGTCGCCGCTATAGCGTTCATAGGCGCTGCTCATCAGCGCCGTGGCGCCGACCGCGATGGCCACGGCCAGCGGCAGGAACAGGGTGCGCGCAAAACTCGCATCGCCGAAAATGCCGGTCACGCCGGAGGTGAGAAGGGCAACCAGCAGCGCCCAGATGGGCGCGCTGATGCGGGTGGCATGCATGGCCTGGGCTGTCAGGCGCAGCTGCGCCTTCAGGACGCGCGTATCGCCCTCACCGACTCCAGCTGCCAAACCCCAAAAAGACACGCCGCGCTTCCGAAATGCTGGTTTTCCCACTTGTTCCAGTATCGCGCCGCCGCCTTAAAATTTACTAAGTTCGACGCTGCCGCGGATGCGCCTTTGGGCTCGCTTTTCATGGTTGAGAAAACGTAAAAATAGCTGTGGCGGGCGCGATTCGCGCTAGCCAGCGTTACCGCAACAGCATTGAACAGTCATGGCCAAGAATAACCCCGACCTTTTTGACGGCGCTTCATCTGCCTCCAAGGCCTATACGGCCAAGGATATCGAGGTGCTGGAGGGGCTTGAGCCGGTGCGCCGCCGCCCCGGCATGTATATCGGCGGCACCGACGTCAACGCCCTGCACCATCTTGCCGCCGAGATCATCGACAATTCGATGGACGAAGCCGTGGCCGGTCATGCCACCCGGATCGAGCTGGAACTGAAAGCCGGCAATGTCCTGTTCGTGCGCGACAATGGCCGCGGCATACCGATCGACCCCCATCCCAAATTCAAGAACAAGTCGGCGCTGGAAGTCATCATGACCACGCTGCATGCCGGCGGAAAGTTCGACGGCAAGGCCTATGACACGTCCGGCGGGTTGCACGGCGTCGGCGCCTCGGTGGTCAACGCTTTGTCGGAATGGATGGAAGTCGATGTGGCGCGCGACAAGCGCGGTTACAAGATGCGCTTCGAGCGCGGCCATGCCATCGGCAAGCTGAAAGACCTGGGCGCGGTCAACCGGCGGGGCACCATCACGTCGTTCAAGCCCGACGCCAAGATTTTCGGCGACGCGGAATTCTCGCCTGCCCGGCTGCACCGCATGGCCAAGTCCAAGGCCTATCTGTTCCGCGGCGTGGAAATCCGCTGGTCCTGCGATCCGGCACTGATCCAGGATGAAACCCCGGCCGAGGATGTGCTGAAATTCCCCGGCGGGTTGCTGGATTTCCTGCGCGGCGAAGTCGGCAAGGCGCAGACCGTGACGTCACGCGAATTCTCCGGCCGCACCGAGAATAAGGGCAAAGGCGCGGTGGAATGGGCCGTGACCTGGGCGCCGTCGCGCGATCCCTTGATCCGCACCTATTGCAACACCATCCCGACACATCAGGGCGGCACCCACGAACAGGGTCTGCGCACCGCCCTGACCAAGGGGCTGCGCGCCCATGGCGAACGCGCCAACAACCGCAAGACCGCCCTGATCACCGCCGACGATGTGATGGACTCGGCCTGCGCCGTGCTGTCGATCTTTATCCGCGAACCGGAATTCCAGGGCCAGACCAAGGACAAGCTGTCATCGCCCGATGCCCAGCGTCTGGTTGAAACGGTGGTGCGCGATCATTTCGATCACTGGCTGGCGGAAAGTCCCGCGGAAGCCGACCGCCTGCTGGGTTTTGTGATCGACAGCGCCGAAGACCGGCTGAAGAAACGCCAGGAAAAAGAGACGCAGCGCAAATCCGCGACCCGCAAGCTGCGCCTGCCCGGCAAACTGTCCGACTGTTCCCGCAGCGAGGCGGACGGCACCGAAATCTTCCTGGTGGAAGGCGACAGCGCCGGCGGCAGCGCCAAGCAGGCGCGCGACCGCAACACCCAGGCCATCCTGCCGTTGCGGGGCAAAATCCTGAACGTGGCCAGCGCCGCGGCCGGCAAGCTGCAGCAGAACCAGGAACTGTCCGATCTGGTGCAGGCGCTGGGCTGCGGCACCGGCGCGAAATATCGCCAGGCCGACTTGCGCTATCAGCGCGTCATCATCATGACCGACGCCGATGTCGACGGCGCCCATATCGCCTCGTTGCTGCTGACCTTCTTCTATCGCGAGATGCCGGAACTGATCACCGGCGGCCATCTATTCCTCGCCATGCCGCCGCTTTACCGCCTGACCCAGGGCGGCAAGACCATCTATGCCCGCGACGATGCCGACCGCGAGCGCATCCTGAAAAAGGAATTCCGCAGCAACGCCAAGGTGGAAGTGTCACGCTTCAAGGGCCTGGGCGAGATGATGGCCTCCCAGCTCAAGGAAACCACCATGCGCCCGGGGCATCGTACGCTGCTGCAGGTTCACATCCCCAGCGACGATGCCAAGAATACCGAAAGCCTGTTCGAACGGCTGATGGGCAAGAAGCCCGAACTGCGTTTCCAGTTCATCCAGGAAAATGCGGAATTCGCCAAGGAAGCGATCGACGTTTAGCGCGCGGGTATCGCGATTGGGGCCGCCAGGATGGTGCGGTCGCCCGCCTGTGACGGCACCGCTTCATTCCCACGCGCCCTGAGCAGCTTTTCCCCGTCCGGCGGCAGGCCGCGCCGCTGCGCCAGCAGCATGAGATTGACGGGCTCTGACGATGCCAGACGCAGCGTCATGCGCGCGCTGGCGCAATCCGGCGTGCCGCAAAGGATAGTGACTCGCCCTTCCGATGCCTGGGTCGTCACGCCGGCGACCGTCATGGACTGCAGTTTGGCCTCCGCCGGCACCATCAGCATCACGCCATCGCTCGCAGTCTTGAGATCGAGGGTGACGCTGTCGCCGTCGCGCGACACAAGCGCGGTAGGCGCCGGATGGCGCGCCGCGCCCGCCGGCGCGACATAGAAGGTTTCGATCATCTGCCGCGGCTCGGTGGAGAAACTGGCAGCGTCGCGCAAGGACTGCGGCAGACGCGGCACCGGGTCCGCCAGCCAGCTGGCTTGGCCGTCCATCTCGGAGTAACGCAGGTTCAGCCGCTGGGGCGCATCGGCGCTGTAAGGTGGTTGCAGCCCTGCCGTCACCGCCAGCGCTATGGCGAGGACAAGAGACGCCGCCAGCGAAAATCCGAACGCCCGCGTTTTGGCTTTGGCCAGCAGCGGCAGCACCGTGATCAGGCCGAAGGCCGCGGTGACTGTGAACAGCAGGTGTACCTTCAGCCCCATGATCGGCTCGCTGCTGGCATTGAGCCCGATCCAGATCACCAGTCCCGCCAGCATGGCGACGGTCAGCGCGAAGCCGCGCCCACCGGCAATGGTGGCCAGCAACAGCGGCGCGGCCACCAGTGCCGGGAACAGGAAATAAGGCGTCAGGCCCGGCGCCAGGATGGCGCAAACAATCGCCAAGCCTGCCAGCCACAGCCATGGGGTGATAACGCCGGCCCAGCGTGACGTCACCAGCGCCACCGCGAAGGCGCCGAACGTCAGTGACAGGCGCAGCCAGAGCGGATGGGCGAATGAGGGATCGGCATGGCCGGAAACCCACGCCGCCAGGCCATGCAGAACAAAGCCCATGCCGACACAGCCCACCAGCAGCAGCGGCGGCATCAGGAAGGCCAGGACGGGCCGCCGGATTTCGCGCCGTTCGCGGGGCGTGAAGAATCCGGCCAGCGCGATCAGGAGGAACGCCGCAATCGACAGCGGCAGCGCCCACCCGACCGGCAGGCGCGGCAGCCAGCGTCCCAGCACATCGAGATAGATCGCATTGCCGCCGCGCAGGCTTTCCGTATCGGTGCGGCTCAGCGCATCGGCCAGTTCCAGCGCATTGTCGCCGTGCTGCTGCAGGCTGCGCGGATCGATGTTCTCGCGCCGGTCCAGCGGCGTGTGATAGTGCGCGGCATTGCCGATGAAGGCGAAGTTGTAGCCCATCACGCCCGCCTCAAGGAACGGCGTCAGGTCTGTATCGTTGGGCAGGATCTTGTAGATTTCGGCATACAGCGATGAGGCTGCGAAGTTCGGTACGCTCTTCGCATACAGATCGACCAGCTTGGCGTCTCCGGCGCTGGTCTGGAACAGATAGCTGACGCCCTGGTTGCCCCGCGATTCCACATTGATCACCGCGCCGGTCCTGGCGGCCACCAGCGGCGTCTTCAGATAGGCGCGCGCGCCCAGCAGCCCGCTTTCCTCGCCGTCGGTGAACAGCGCGGTGATGGGATGCTCGCCGGTCAGACCCCGCGCCTTCAGCGCGCGGATCGTTTCCAGGATGGTGGCGACGCCCGACATGTCATCGCCCGCGCCCGGCCCGGCGGCGACCGAATCCAGATGGGCCATCAGCACGATGCGCTTGCCAGAACCCGATGACACGCCCGCGATGACATTGCTGACGGTGGCGCAGGGAATGAAGCCCCGGCGGCTTTCATCGGCGCAGCTCATCCGCGTTTCGGTGCGGGCATTCACGCCCAGATCGGCCAGCTCCTTCAGCAGCCGCGCGTGCAACGCCGCATTTTCCGCCGAGCCCGCGGGCCGGGGTTTCTGATCACCCAGCAGCCGGCCGAGGAACGCATCGGCGCGGGCGGCAGAGAATTGTGTGGCGGGCGCGTCGAGACCCAACGGCACCGGACGCGATTGGCCATAGACCGACAGCAGCCATATGCCGACGACCAGTGCCGCCAATCCCCAAATTCTGCCCATTTGCTGCGCCCAGTTCCCCGTTGGAACCGAAAATACAGGGATATCTTGCATTTTCGAGGAATATCCCTATTTTGCACTGCGATAAGAGTCGGCCGCCATCCGGGCCTCCGACCATGGGCGCCACACGTCGCGCCCCTTTTTCAGGAGCGTGCTACGACAAGTGTGACGATCTCCGGCGCGGAAGCCGGACTAGACGAAGTTATTGAATCCACAGAGCAATCTGAACAGGCTGTTTCCAGCCCGGCGCCTGACGCTGACGGCTTTGAAGGCTTGGGACTTTCCCCCGAAATCCTCAAGGCGGTGGCCGACAGCGGCTACACCACCCCCACCGCTATTCAGGCCCAGGGCATCCCCGTGGCGCTGCAGCGGCGCGACATGATCGGCATAGCCCAGACCGGCACCGGCAAGACCGCCAGCTTCACCCTGCCGATGATCGAGATGCTGTCCAAGGGCCGCGCCAAGGCGCGCATGCCCCGCGCGCTGGTGCTGGAACCTACCCGCGAACTGGCCGACCAGGTGTCGGAGAATTTCGACAGGTACAGCAAATATTCCAAGCTGACCCATGCGCTGCTGATCGGCGGCACGGCGATGGACGAACAGATCAAGAAGCTGGACCGCGGCGTCGACGTGCTGATCGCCACGCCCGGCCGCTTGATGGACCATTTCAACCGCGGCCGCCTGCTGCTGAGCCAGGTGAACATCCTGGTGATCGACGAAGCCGACCGCATGCTGGACATGGGTTTCATCCCCGACGTCGAGGAAATCTGCAAGAAGCTGCCCTTCACCCGCCAGACGCTGTTCTACTCGGCCACCATGCCGCCGGAAATCCAGCGCCTCACCGACCAGTTCCTGCACAATCCGGTGCGTATTGAAGTCTCGCGCCCCGCCACCACCGCCACCAACATCACCCAACAGGTCGTGGAAATTCCCGCCAATGACTGGGCCAAGCGCGAAGCCCTGCGCCGCCTGATCCGCGAAGCCGAGCCGACCCTGAACAACGCCATCGTCTTCTGCAACCGCAAGCGCGATGTCGACGTCGTGGCCAAGAGCCTGACCAAGCACGGTTTCGACGCCGCTCCGATCCATGGCGATCTGGACCAGTCGCTGCGCACCAAGACGCTGGACCGTTTCCGCGCCGGTGAACTGAAAATCCTGGTCGCCAGCGACGTGGCGGCGCGCGGACTGGACGTTCCGGCCGTCAGCCATGTCTTCAATTTCGACGTGCCGATCCATGCCGACGACTATGTCCACCGCATCGGCCGCACCGGCCGCGCCGGCCGCAGCGGCGCCGCCTACATGCTGGCCTCGCACCGCGACGGCAAATATCTTGAAGCGATCGAAAAGATCACCGGCAACAAGCTGCCGCGCCGCGAGATGATGGACATCGAGGTGCGCGAAGAGACACGTCCCCGCCGTGACGAACGCGGTGGCCGCGACCGCGGCAAGGATCGCGGACGTGGCCGTGACGGCAAGCAGCGTGATCGCCGTCCGCCCGGCGGAAAATTCCACGACCAGGTTGCCGGCATGGACCCGGTCGCGACGGCACCCGACGCCGCGCCGCAGCCCGACGCCGCGTCCCAGGCCGTTGCCGCACCTGTTGCCGCCGAAGCGCCGCGCCCCGCCGCACCGCGCGAACGCCAGGACAAGCCGCGCTCCGAACCGCGCCAAGAGCAGCGCCAGGAACAGCGTCCGCGCAATGAACCCCGCACCGAAAACCGCGAGCGCGGTGGCGAAAAACGCGAACGCGGCGGCCAGCGCCATCACAATGAGCAGGCGGCACGGCCCGAAGCCGTGGACAAGAGCCAGTTGCCGGCCTTCCTGTTTCGCCCGGTGCCGGTGAAAAAGCCCGAGCCTCAGCCCGAATAAACCGCGCGAAAACCGGTTTTTTGCTGAAATTTCAGGCTTGAAAATCCGCGCTATTTAACGCTTTTTTACCCCGGGCGCGGGCACACTGGGCCCGCGAAACCGGCCCTCTGCGCCGGCGCATGGGGATTAGCCGTGTTCAAGCCGGACCGCGAACAGGGATTTGCAAAAGCCGCCCTCAACCTGATGGGCGAGTGCAACGTCATCTCCACGCCCGAAAATTTCGAACTCTTTTATGCGTTCGTGTCGGGGGAAAATCCCGCCATCACCCAGATCATGGGTGCGGCGATCGCTGCCAGGAAGCCCTTCACCCCGGAACTGCTGCAGGACCTGCGCATGCGCTGCCTGTCGGGCGCCCGCGCCGCGCTGGCGATGGAAGCGGTCGGCAGCAACATGAACGCCATGATTGACGATGTCATGGCCAAGCTGGAAACGGCGAGCCGCGACACGGTCGACTACAAGAACACGCTGTCGGCGGCGAGCGGCGAACTGGGCGGCGACCGCAGCCCTGCCGATCTGCGCAAGCTGGTGGAAGGCCTGATCGCCGCCACCCGCGAAATGGAACAGCGCACCAAGAGCCTGGAAGGCGAGTTGCAGGCCTCTTCCGCGCAGGTCAGCGAGCTGCGCGACAAGCTGGACAATGTGCGCAAGGAAAGCCTCACCGATCCCCTGACCAATATCGCAAACCGCAAGGCGTTCGACCATGCGGTGCTGGCGGCCATCGAAGCGGTGCAGGGCGGCGAAGCGGCCACGCTGCTGCTGTGCGACATCGATCATTTCAAGACGTTCAACGATACCTGGGGTCATCAGACCGGCGACCAAGTTCTACGCCTGGTGGCATCGTGCCTGTCGGAGAACACCAAGGGCCGCGATACCGCGGCGCGCTATGGCGGCGAGGAGTTTGCTGTTCTAATGCGCGGGTCCAGCCTGGAAGCGGCGACCCAGGTCGCCAACCAGATCCGCCAGACGGTGGAGACCAAGAAGCTGGTGAAGAAGTCCACCGGCGACGTTCTGGGGACCATCACCATTTCCATCGGCGTCGCCCAGTTTGCGCCCGGCGAGACCGCCGAAGCCGTCATCCGCCGCGCCGATGCCTGCCTCTACGGCGCCAAGCACAATGGCCGCAACCTGGTGATCCACCAGAACGATCCGCGCATGGCTGCGCTGGAAACCAGCGCCGCCTGACCCGTTCCTCCTTTTGCTCTATGCTGGCGGCATGACTCAGCCCCCGGTCTTTGAGCGCGTCACCCTCGCCGCCCATGGCAAGGTCGCCCTCGTCACACTGGACCACCCACCCACCATCAATGCCCTGTCGAGCAGCCTGGTGGGCGGACTGATGGCCGCGCTGGATCACGTGTCAGCGGGGGGCTTTCGCGCCCTGGTGCTGACGGGCACCGGGCGCGGTTTTTGTTCCGGCGCGGACATGAAGGAACTGCCGGAGTGGCGCGGGCAAGGCGCCGGAGAAGTGCTGGAGCGGCTCTATCACCCCCTGTTCCGCATCCTTCGCGATTTCCCCATGCCCATCGTCACGGCGGTGAACGGTCCGGCGGTCGGCATCGGCATGAGCCTGGCCTTGATGGGCGATTTGGTGATGGCCGCCCAGTCCTCCTATTTCCTGCTGTCCTTTGCGCGCATCGGCCTGGTGCCGGACGGCGGCATGACCTTCCTGCTGCCCCGCGCCATCGGAGTGACGCGGGCCCGCGAGATGGCGTTGCTGGCCGAACCTCTCGCCGCCGACAAGGCATTGGACTGGGGCCTGATCAACCGCCTATTGCCGGATGAGGCGTTGCAGGGCGAGGCGCTGGCCGTCGCGCAGCGCCTAGCGGACGGCCCGGCGGCGTTGCCGCTCACGCGCGCGCTGTTCCAGGACCGCGAGGCGCACGAAGCGCAACTGGCGCGCGAGGCTGCAGCGCAGCAGCGCGCGGGCGAGACGCAGGATTTCGCGGAAGGATTGGCGGGTTTTGCACAGAAACGCCCGCCAACGTTCAGCGGCAGGTGATCAGTCCGCTTTGGCGGGCGTGATCTGGACGCTTTCGCCGCAGCCGCAGGCCGATGTCTGGTTCGGATTCTTGAACACGAAACGCGCGCCCAGCTTTTCCTGCACGAAATCCAGCTCGGTTCCGATCAGGAACAGCACCGCCTTGGGATCTATGAAGACCTTGACGCCCTGGTCTTCCATCACTTCCTCGAACGGCTTGGCCTCCGAGGCATATTCCATCGTGTAGCTCATGCCGGCGCAGCCGCCGTTGGTCACGCCAACCCGCAGGCCCAGGACCTTGCCTTCGGCATTCGCCATGATGGCGGCCAGACGCGCGGCCGCGGCCTCGCTCAGCTTGACCGGCTTGGGGCGTTCACGGCGGGGCTTTTTGACTTCAGCTTCCATCAGAACATGTTCAATTCGAGTTTGGCTTCTTCGCTCATCCGGTCGGGCGTCCAGGGCGGGTCGAAGGTCATGTTGACCGTCACGTCCCCGATGCCGTCCACCAGCTCCAGCGCCGCTTTGACATTCATCGGCATCTCGCCGGCCACCGGGCAGTTGGGCGCCGTCAGGGTCATGTCCACGGCGACGTCCTTGTTGTCGGCCACATCCACCTTATAGATAAGCCCGAGTTCGTAGATATCAACCGGGATTTCCGGGTCGAACACGGTCTTCAGCGCTGTCACCAGCTTGCTGGTGAAGGCGTCCAGTTCCTGCTGGTTCAGCGCCGAGACCTGTGGGACAGGGGCATCACTCATGTCGCGCCCTCCTCTACCGCGTTCTTATAGGTATGCCAGGCCAAAGTCGCGCACTTCACCCGCATGGGAAATTCCGAAATGCCGCCCATCACTTCCAGACGCTCGCGGTCGTCTTCGGACAGGCCGCTGGCATCCTCGCCCTTTACCAGGTGCAGGAAGCCCTGCATCAACTGTTCGGCCTCCGCATGGCTGCGGCCATTAAGCATGTCCACCATCATCGAGGCCGAGGCCTGGCTGATGGCGCAGCCCTTGCCTTCGAACTTGATGTCGGCGACCCGGCCTTCGGCATCCAGCTGCAGGTACACCGTCACCCGGTCGCCGCACAGCGGGTTGTAGCCTTCGGCCTTGTGGCTGGCCTGCTCCATCGCGCCGTAATGGCGGGGATGGCGCGAGTGATCCAGGATCACTTCCTGATAAAGCTCCCTCAGCGCGCTATCCATGGCCGAGAATCTCCCGCGCTTTGGACAGGCCGCCGATCAGCGCATCGACATCGGAGCGGTTGTTGTAGAGCGCGAAGCTGGCGCGGCTGGTCGAGGCCACGCCAAAGCGTTCCATCAGCACCTGGGCGCAGTGATGACCCGCGCGCACCGCCACGCCTTCGCGGTCGAGAATGGTGGCGAGGTCATGGGCATGCATGCCATCGGCTTCAAAGGACAGGATCGCGCCCTTGCCCGGGGCATCGCCGATCACCCGCAGCCAGTTGAACTGGCCGACCTGCTGGCGCGCATAGGCCAGAAGATCATGCTCATGGGCGGCAACCGCCGTGCGGTCCAGCGCCATCAGGTAATCCAGCGCGCATGCCAGGCCGACGCTTTCGATGATCGGCGGCGTGCCGGCTTCAAAGCGCGCGGGCGGATCGGCATAGGTAATGCGGTCCCTGGAAACTTCGCGGATCATCTCGCCGCCGCCCTGGAAGGGCCGCATCTTCTTCAGATGCGCCTTCTTGGCATACAGCGCGCCGATGCCGGTGGGGCCATACAGCTTGTGGCCCGTAATAACGTAAAAATCGATATCCAGCCCCTGCACATCCACGATCTCATGCACCGCGCCCTGGCAGCCATCGGCCAGCACCGGCACACCCTTGGCATGGGCGCGGGCGACAATGTCTTTCAGCGGCGTGATGGTGCCCAGCACGTTGGACATATGGGTGATGGCGACCAGCCTGGTCTTGGGGCCGATGGCGGCATCCAGCGCCTCGGTATCCAGGCTGCCGTCGTCGCGCACATCCACCCAGCGCAGCACCGCGCCATGGCGCTCGCGCAGGAAATGCCACGGCACGATGTTGGAGTGATGCTCCATCACCGACAGCACGATTTCGTCACCCGGCTGGATGGTCGGCATCAGGTGGCTATAGGCCACCAGGTTGATGGCTTCGGTGCCGCCCTTGGTGAAGACGATCTCGTCCTCGCTGGCCGCACCCAGGAATTTCTGCAGCGTGCGCCGCGCCGCTTCATAGCGGTCGGTCGCGGCGGCAGACAGGAAATGAACGCCGCGATGGACGTTGGCATATTCGCTGCTGGCGAAGTCGCGCATCGTGTCCAGGACCACGCGCGGCTTCTGGGCGCTGGCGCCGCTGTCCAGATAGACCAGTGGCTTGTCATAGACCTGCCGCGACAGGATTTCGAAATCGGCCCGGGCTTTTTCAGCGTCGAAGGAGGCTGCGATTTTCGTCCTATTATGTAAAAGAGGGGCTGTCATGTCAGCGCCTTCAGTGCGGTCAGCAACTCGGTGCGCACCAGTTCGCGCTGGTCGGTATGGGCGATTTCCGCCACGGCGTCTTCCAGAAAGGCCTGCAACAGAAGGCCGCGCGCCTCCGCCTCGGGAATGCCGCGGGCGCGCAGGTAGAACAGCGATTCCGCGTCCAGGTCGCCCACCGCCGCGCCATGGGCGCATTTGACGTCGTCGGCGAAGATTTCCAGCTCCGGCTTGAGATCGGCTTCCGCCGTCTCGCCCAGCAGCAGCGCCTTGGCGCTCTGGTTGCTGTCGCTGCCATCGGCGCCCTTGGATACCGTCACCTTACCCTGATAGACGGCGCGGCCCTGGCCGCCCGCCACATGCTTGAACAGTTGGGTGCTGCGGGTATTGGCGGTGCGATGGATGACATGCGTGGTGACGTCGCTGTGACGCTTGCCGTCCAGCAAGGCGACACCCGACAGGTGCGCCTCGGCGTCCGCGCCTTCCAGCGCGATTTCCAGCTCCATGCGCGACAGCTTGCTGCCGAAGGACGCAAAATGGGCGCGATACTGCGCGCCCTGCGCGATGCGAACCGAGGCTTCTTCCACCAGCACGGCATCGCCGGCATCGGGCGATACGCGCACATGTTCCAGCCGGGAGGACCCGCCCAGCACGATTTCCAGCCCAGCGTTGCGGAAGTCGGCCTGACCGACACCTTCGACGAGGGTCAGCGACGCGCCCTCTTCCAGCACCAGCAAGCCACGGACATGGCCGGCGCCGGTAAACTCAAATTTCATGGCGTCGGCGATGACGGCATCTTTGCGCACCCGGAAGGCCATGCCGCCGGACGACAGCGACAGGGACGCCGCGCTCATCACATTGCGGCTGGCCAGTCCGAAATGGGCTTTCACCCAGTCCGGTGGATTGGCGAGCGACAGATCGAAACTCTCCACGCCAGCCGGCAGATGGGCCACATGCAGCTGCGCCTGCGCGGCGCCGATCCCGGCATCGCCCAGCGCCGAACGCAGGTCGGAATATTTCCATTCCTCCACGCGGCGATGCGGCACGCCATGCGATCCGAAAATCGCGGCGGCTTCGGCCTTGCGGTCTGCAAGC
>JAZKDV010000155.1:0-5115 GCA_040387395.1 Pseudomonadota bacterium
GGGCGACGTCAAGCTGCCCTCCTATCGCGGCGACAATATCAACGGCGGCGAGTTCACGCCGGAATCGCGCATTCCCGATCCGCAGCGCCTGTTGCAGGCGACCGCCCAGTCGGCGGCGACGCTGAACCTGCTGCGCGCCTTTGCGCAGGGTGGTTATGCCGACCTGCACAACGTCCATCGCTGGATGCTGGGCTTCATCGCGGACTCGCCGGCCGGCGAACAATATAAGGGTCTGGCGCAGCGTATTTCCGAAACGCTCGAATTCATGGACGCGATCGGCATCAACTCGACGTCGGTGCCCCAGTTGCGCGGCACCGATTTCTACACCTCGCATGAAGCGCTGCTGCTGCCGTACGAGCAGGCGATGACGCGCGTCGATTCCACAAGTGGCGACTGGTACGACACCTCGGCCCACATGCTGTGGATCGGCGACCGGACCCGCCAGATGGACGGCGCCCATGTCGAATTCATGCGCGGCATCAAGAACCCGATCGGGCTGAAGTGTGGCCCCAGCCTGGAGCCGGATGATCTGCTGCGCCTGATCGCGGCGCTGAACCCGCAGAACATTCCCGGCCGCCTGACTTTGATTGCCCGTTTCGGCGCCGACAAGGTGGCCGAAAAGCTGCCCGCCTTGGTGCGCGCGGTGAAGCGCGAAGGCGCCAAGGTCGTGTGGTCGTCCGACCCCATGCATGGCAACACCATCAAGCTGCAGTCCGGCTACAAGACCCGCCCCGTCGAGCGGGTGCTGGAAGAAGTGCGCAGCTTCTTCGCCATCCACCGCGCCGAAGGCACCCATGCCGGCGGCGTGCATTTCGAGATGACGGGGCAGAACGTCACCGAATGCCTGGGCGGCGCGCAGGGCCTGAAGGAAATCGACCTTGCCGACCGTTATCAAACTGCCTGCGATCCGCGCCTCAATGCCAGCCAGGCGCTGGAGCTGGCGTTCCTGATCGCGCAGGGCATCCGCGACGAGCGGATGAAAGATTCGGGGCTGGCCGCGTCGGCCTGATAAAGAATGGGCATTGCGCGCCTGTTGGCGAAGGGCTGGATTGTTTTCTGTCTCTTCGCCGGCGCCCATGCCATTCGCCTGGCGCTGATGGCCGGCGTGCCGCTGCAATCTACCTCCTTCGCCATCGGCATCTGCGCGGCGTTGTTCATGGCCATGGGGCTGTTGTTCGTTGTGGGCTTCGGCGCGGCAGGCCATGCCAGCACGCCCTGGCTGGAGCGTTTCAAGCCCCATCACCTGATCCCCGGCTTCAACGAGTCCGTGTTCATGGTGTTTGTGGTCTTGAGTTTCCTCAACCAGGCGCTGGTGGCGCCCGGCGTCATCGACCAGGGCGCCGCGGGCGCGCTGGAGCGGGCGATCTACTACATCGTGCCCGGACAGCGGGCGCTGGTGCAGGCGCTGGAAGACTGCACCCTGGACGGCGGCCGTGCCTTTGCCGCCGCCTTCGCCTGGCTGCTGGCCATCGTCTACCTCGCCAGTGCCGCCTCGCGTCTGAAGCTGCAGGCGGGGCTGATCCGGCTGGAAGCGGGCGAGCGGGCGCAGCCCTTGGGCCCGACCTTGCGCGCCTTCCTGTTCGGCATCGTGGCGGTGGTGGGCATCCAGTTCCTGTTCGTGGGCTCAGCCTATCCCTGGCTCAACTGCAGCGCCTTTGCCGATATCACCGGGGCGGTCCTGATCGGCTTGGCGCCCCTGATGCTGGCCTATCTGATCGTGGCGGCGCTGGCCTCTTTGATGGCCGCCGCACCCGAGAAATAGCATTATATTCAAATACTTAGATTGGTAACAAAGCGGAACATTTGTTTGCTGGCGGCTTGCCGCCCCGCTGGCCCTAATGGGCCTCAGATTTCGCTGGGAAGCCCCAATTGTTTCTTCGTCGCCGCGTGCCTGAAAGTGGACCGCTGAAGGCTGCCGTTATCGGCGCCGGTGTGTTCGGCCATCACCATGCCACCAAGTACAAAGCCCTGGGCCAGGCCGGCGGTGACGTTGAGCTGTTCGCGGTCGCCGACCCCAGCCCCGAGATGCGCGCCAAGGCCAAGGCGCATTATGGCTGTAAGACCGTGGCCGACTGGCGCGAGCTGCTGGGCAAGGTGGACGTGGTCAGCGTCTGTTCGCCCGCCGTCACCCATGCCGAGATCGTGCGCGCTTTCCTGAAGGCCGGCACCCATGTGCTGGTGGAAAAGCCCATCGCCACCACGGTGGAAGAATCCGCCGAGCTGGTGGCGCTGGCCCGCGAGGTCGGCAAGGTGTTGACCGTCGGCCATCAGGAACGTTTTGTTTTCGCCCGCACCGGCCTTCTGGACATCGCCGAGACGCCGCAGGAAATCACCTGCTGGCGCCAGGGTCCCTGGACCGGCCGCGGCGACGACGTTTCGGTGGTGCTGGACCTGATGATCCACGATATCGACCTGGTGCATACGCTGGTGCCGGGCGAAGTCACCGAAATCCGGGCCGAGGGCCTGATCGAATATGGCCCGCATGCCGATGAAGTGTTCGCTTTGCTGCACTTCGCCAACGGCACCGTCGCCAAGCTGGAAACCAGCCGCGTCGCCACCGAACGCAAGCGGGGCCTGCGCGCCGTTTATGCCGATGGCGTGGTGGAAATCGATTTCCTCTCCCGCACCGTGAAGAACACCACCCCGCGGCCCCTGGGCGCGCTGGAGATGGGCGATCCGCTGGGGGAAGCGGTGGCCGGTTTTGTCGCCGCCGCCAGGGCCGGTACGGATGCGCTGGTGACGCCGGAACAGGCGGCCCAGGCGCTGGAAACCGCGCTGTGGATCGAGGAAGCCTCGGGCGTTGCCGTTCCGGCAAGCCAGACCCGCGCCGCCGCAGGCCGCTAGTAACACCTGCCTTTCACACGCTAAATACCGGTCATGACCGACCGTTATCGCATTGCGCTTGCCCAGTTGAACCCGGTGATGGGCGACATCGCCGGGAACCTTGCGCTGGCGCGTGACGCCCGCAGCAAAGCGATGGATGCCGACGTCATCCTGTTTTCCGAACTCTTCATTGTCGGCTATTCGCCCGAGGACCTGGTGCTGAAACCGGCGCTGCAGGAAGACGCCCGCCTCGCGGTGGAAGATCTGGCGAAGGATACCGCCAGCGGTCCCGCCATCCTGATGGGCACGCCCTGGGTGGAGGACGGCAAGCTCTACAACGCCGTGGCGCTGCTGGACGGCGGCAAGGTTGCCGGGATCACCTTCAAGCACGACCTGCCCAATTACGGCGTGTTCGATGAAAAGCGTGTCTTCGCCGCGGGGCCGCTGCCCAGGCCGATGACGGTGCGCGGCCTCTCCCTGGGTGTGCCGATCTGCGAGGACATCTGGGTGCAGGGCGCGACCGACGCGCTGGCGCAGCTTGGCGCGGAAATCCTGTGTGTGCCCAATGGTTCGCCGTTTGAAGCGGGCAAGGAAGATGTGCGGCTGAAGCTGGCGGCTTCGCGCGTCAATGAGACTGGTTTGCCGCTGATCTATCTCAACCAGCTCGGCGGGCAGGATGAGGTGGTTTATGACGGCGCGTCTTTTGTGCTGAACGCCGACCAGTCCATCGCGGCAGCGCTGCCGGACTGGGCGCCTGCCGTGACGATCACCGAATGGACGCGCGGTGCCGACAAGAAATGGACCTGCGCACCGGGGGACAGCAACGTCGTCCAGGAGCGTTCTTCCCAGATCTATCACGCCATGGTGCTGGGCCTGCGCGACTATGTGAACAAGAACCGCTTTCCCGGCGTGGTGCTGGGCCTGTCGGGCGGCGTCGATTCCGCGATCTCGGCAGCGGTGGCGGTGGATGCGTTGGGCGCGGACCGGGTGCGCTGCGTGATGCTGCCGTCGCGTTATACCAGCCGCGAAAGCCTGGAAGACGCCGATGCCTGCGCCCGGCTGCTGGGCGTGAAATATGAGACCGTGGAAATCGAACGCGCCGTGGCGGCAGTGGGCGAGACTCTGTCCGCGCCCTTTGCCGGCGCCAAACCCGACACCACCGAAGAAAACATCCAGTCGCGCCTGCGCGGGGTGATCCTGATGGCGATCTCCAACAAGTTCGGGCCGATGGTGCTGACCACCGGCAACAAGAGCGAGATGAGCGTCGGTTACGCCACGCTGTATGGCGACATGTGCGGCGGCTATAACGTGCTGAAGGACATCTACAAGACCGAGGTGTTCCGGCTGTGCCACTGGCGCAACCAGAACTCGCCCGCCGGCGCGCTGGGCCCCCACGGCCGCGTCATTCCTGAGCGCATCATCGAAAAGCCGCCCAGTGCCGAACTGAAGGCGGACCAGACCGACCAGGATTCCCTGCCGCCCTACGACATACTGGACGGCATCCTGGAATGCCTGGTGGAGCGCGAATGCAGCTTCGAGGAGACGGTGGCAAAGGGCTATGACCCGGCCACGGTCAAGCGGATCGAGCATCTGCTGTATATTTCCGAATACAAACGCCGCCAGGCGCCGCCCGGCGTGAAGATCAGCCCGCGCAATTTCGGCCGCGACCGCCGCTATCCAATCACCAATGCTTTCCGGGATGCGCGCTGATGTCCATCACCGTCCGCTTCGCGCCGTCCCCGACCGGGTTGCTGCATGTCGGCAATGCCCGCACAGCCTTGCTCAACTGGCTGTTCGCCAAAAAGCTGGGCGGCCGGTTCCTGCTGCGCATCGACGATACCGATGCGGCGCGCTCCACCAAGGCGTTTGAAGAGGCGATCTATCGCGACCTGTCCTGGCTGGGCCTGACCCATGACGGCACCGACCGCCAGATCAACCGGCTGGCCAAGTACAGCGCCGCTTTCTACCAGCTGCAGGCGACGGGACGAATTTATCCCTGCTTTGAGACCGAAGGCGAGCTGGAACGCCAGCGCTCGCTGCAGGCGGCGCGCAAGCTGCCGCCGATCTACAACCGCGCCTCGCTGGAACCGGCGAACAAGGCGAAATGGGAAGGCGAGGGCCGCAAGCCCCATTGGCGCTTCAAGCTGTCGCGCAGCAAGGTGAGCTGGACCGATATGGTTCGAGGACCGGTGGAAATCGACACCGCCACCATGTCCGATCCGGTACTAGTGCGCGAGGATGGCGCGTTTCTCTATACGCTGCCGTCGGTGGCCGACGATATCGACATGGCCA
>JAZKDV010000156.1:0-2275 GCA_040387395.1 Pseudomonadota bacterium
CGACAAAGGCGCGGTTGAGTTCCGGGCCGACAAATTCATTTTCCCCGATCTGCCACAGCGCCACCGCGCGCCGCGCGGCGGGCACCGCCATCAGGTCGCGGAAGTCGCCTTCATTCAGGATGGCGTCGGCAAACCCGGTATGGGTGTCGATGCCCAGCATGCGTTCGGCGATCAGGCCGTAAAAGCTGGGCTGCTTGCCGGCAGCGAAGTTCAGCAGCGTGACGACCTTCAGCGCATCGCCCGACTGCATATGGGCACGCGCCGCCCAGAAAGCCGCCTGGGCCCGAAGGCCGTTCTGCGCCGCCGGCGTCTCGGCCAGCTTTTCCAGGATGCTGACGGCATCGGCCCAGCGGCCCATGCGATAGGCGGCGAAACCGGCATCCCACATCAACTGCGGTACGCCAGGGTCAGAGACCGAGGTGGCGATTCGATACGCGTCGGCATCGCGGCCTTCGGCGCGATAGGAGGCGGCGACGCGGTGGGTCAGGATGGCGATATCGGTGGGCGTGGCGGTGGCGCGCACGCCGTCCACCAGCGCCAGCGCTTCGTCCGGATTGCCGGCGCGTATGGCGGTGAAGACAGCGGGCATCACGCCGCGCCCGACTTCGGACGAGGGAACCGGCTCGGTCAGTTCAAGGTCTTCATAGCCGCCGGTGCGGCTGCCCACGCCGCGCGGCGCGGGGATGTTGGTCACCACCGCAACCTTGATGCGCTTTTTTCCCCGTCGCACGGTTTGGGTGGAATTGGCCACTGCCAGACGATAGATGCGGTCGGCGATGGCGGTGTCGCGATACTGTTCCAGCCACTCCACCGCGGTGGTGACTTTTACGTTGGCGCGCGGAAGCGAGAGATAGGCGGTCGCTTCGCCATACGCCTGCAGCACGGGATCGCTGACTTGGGCTTGCAGGCTCCTGGCCTTGGTCAGTTCGCCGTCCCGCGCCGCGCGCATGATCTGGCGATACAAGGCGACATCCTGCGGTGACAGGATTTGCGGCGGCACCGGCAAGCTCAGCGACGGCGGCGCGATGGGCGGCGCTGCGCGATTTGGCGAAAGCGGCACGGCCGGTTGCGCGCCTGCCTCCAGCGTCAGAGCGGCACAGAACAGCAAGGCAAAAGCAGCGCGCATGCGGATAAAACAGCCCCTCGAAGCAGTGAAGAATCCTGCTTAGCCCGCGTCGCCGGTTCCAGCAACCGGCAGGTCCAGTGTTTTCATGCGGTCACGCACTGCCTGCAGATCGCGCCAGGCCAGCTTCTTGTGCGCGGGCTGCCGCAGCAGATAGGCCGGATGCAGCGTCGGCATCAGCGGCACCATCGCGTCGCCGACGCGATACTCCAGCCAGCGGCCGCGCAGTTTCATGATGCCGTCGGTGATGCCCACCACATGCCGCGCCGCCACCGCGCCCAGCAGGATGATGACCTGGGGTTCTGCCAGTTCGATATGGCGGCGCAGGAAGGGCAGGCAGGCGGCGGCTTCCTCTGGCGTGGGATCGCGATTGTCTGGCGGCCGCCAGTTGATGACATTGGTGATATAGGCGTTGGTCTTGCGGTCCAGCCCGATGCTGGCCAGCATCTTGTCCAGCAATTGCCCGGCGCGACCCACAAAGGGCTTGCCGACACGGTCTTCGTCGCGGCCCGGTGCTTCGCCGATCAGCATCACGCGCCCTTCGGAAACGCCGTCGGCGAACACGGTGTTGGTGGCGGTGCGCTTGAGGGCGCAACCTTCAAAGGCTTCCAGCGCCGCCTGGAGTTCGGGCAGGGTCCGGGCGGCAGCCGCCGCGGCCTGGGCGCTGGCAATGGCATCGCCGTCCAGTTCCATCACCGCTCCGGCTCGGGCAGGCGCGGGGGCGCGGGCAGGGGCGGGACGTCCGGGCGCAGGAGCCGGCGATGGCGCCACCGTGGCTTTCGCCGTCAGCCGGTTGATCGGCTGTTCCGCCACGGCTTCATCCGCGCCGGCTTCGACCAGCCAGTTCAGGGTGGACAGGGTATCGTTCATCCCCGCCATCCTAGGCTTCCGGGACACGGCAAGGCCAGTTAGAAAAGAGACAAAGAACAAGGCGATTCATGGCCGAACCCCGCGAAAGCATGGAGTATGACGTGGTCATCGTCGGCGGTGGCCCGGCGGGGCTGGCGGCGGCGATCCGGCTGAAGCAACTCTCCACCGACATCAGCGTCTGCGTACTGGAAAAGGGCTCCGAGATCGGGGCGCATATCCTGTCGGGCGCGGTGATCGATCCCAGGGCCCTCACCGAACTGATCCCGGACTGGAAAGAGAAGG
>JAZKDV010000156.1:2285-10659 GCA_040387395.1 Pseudomonadota bacterium
CGGTCGAGACGCCGGTCACCGACGACCGCTTCTGTTTCTTCACCAGGGGCGCGGCGCTGACCCTTCCGCATTTTCTGTTCCCGCCGCTGATGAGCAACCGGGGCAACTACATCGTCAGCCTCGCCAACCTGTGCAAATGGCTGGCGGCCCAGGCGGAAAGCCTTGGCGTGGAAATCTATCCCGGCTTTCCCGCCCACGAACTGATCTTAGAAGGTGACGTGATCAAGGGTGTCGTCACCGGTGATCTGGGCGTGGCGAAAGACGGCCATCACAAGGATGGCTACACACCGGGCATGGAACTGCGCGGCAAGTACACATTCTTCGCCGAAGGCGCGCGAGGCTCGCTGTCCAAGCAGCTCTGCGCCCGCTTCGGTTTGCATGACGGGCGCGAGCCACAGAAATTCGGCATCGGCCTGAAGGAATTGTGGGAGCTGCCGGCGGACCAGCACAAAAAGGGCCTGGTGCTGCATGGCATGGGCTGGCCGCTGGATTCGGAAACCGGCGGCGGCCTCTTCATGTATCACTGGGGCGACAATCTTTGCTCCGTCGGCCTGGTGGTGCATCTCAATTACAAAAATCCCTGGCTGGACCCGTTCGGCGAATTCCAGCGCGCCAAGACCCACCCGGCGATCGTGCGCGTGCTGAAGGGCGGCAAGCGCATCGGCTATGGCGCGCGCGCCATCACCGAAGGCGGTACCCAGTCGGTGCCGCAACTGTCGTTTGCCGGCGGGGCGCTGATCGGCTGCAGCGCCGGCTTCGTCAACCTTCCGCGCATCAAGGGCAGCCACAATGCGATGAAGACCGGCATGCTGGCGGCGGAAGCGGCGGCCAGCGCGCTAAAGGCGGGCAGGTCGGGTGACCGGCTTTCGGACTATGACGCTGCCTATGCGCAAAGCTGGGTCGCCCAGGACCTTTACCGCGTGCGCAATGCCAAGCCGCTCTGGTCCCAGCTGGGGACCTTGCTGGCCTTGCCCCTGATTGGGCTGGATCTCTGGACAAACCAGTTGTTCGGCTTTTCCCTGCTGGGAACCCTGGGCCACGGCAAGCCCGACCATGCCAGCCTGCGCAAGGCAGCCGACAGCACCAAAATCGCCTATCCCAAGCCGGACGGAACGCTGACCTTTGACCGGCTTTCGAGCGTTTTCGTCTCCAATACCAATCATGAGGAAGACCAGCCGGTACATCTGGTGCTGCGCGACCCAGCCATTCCCATTTCGGTCAATTTGCCCGAATATGGCGAGCCGGCGCAGCGTTACTGTCCGGCGGGCGTATATGAAGTGATCGAGGAGGCTGCCGGCCCCCGGTTCCAGATCAACGCCCAGAATTGCGTGCATTGCAAAACCTGTGACATCAAGGATCCGTCGCAGAACATCACCTGGGTCACGCCCGAAGGCGGCGGCGGACCCAATTACACGAATATGTAGGGAGTTCAGTTTTGCGCCGCTTGGTTACCCTGTCTGCCATTGCCGTGCTGCTCGCGGGTTGCGCCGCCGAGCCGGAAATCGTCGTGACGCCGGAGAGCGAACGCGACGCCGAAGCCTTCTCGACCTATCTGTCGGCGCGCTTCGCGGCGTCCGAGCATGATTTGCCCGAAGCGGCGCGCTATTACAGCAAGGCGCTGGAGAATGACCCCGCCAACGCCTCGCTGCTGGCGCTGACCTTTTTCTATTCCACCACTTCGGGCGATTTCGAAGGCGCCGCGAAGTATGCGCAAGCTGTCGTGGCCACCACGCCGGACGACCGCGCGGCGCGCCTGGCGCTGGCGGTGCTGGCGTTCAAGCGCAAGGACTATGCTGCTGTTCGTCAGAACCTGTCGCAATCGGCCAAGGGTCCCTTCACGGTCCTGACCCTGTCGCTGTTCGACGCCTGGGCGGCGGCGGCCCAGCGCGATACCGCCGGCATGGAAAAGGATCTGAAGGCGCTGATCGATCAGAAGGGCGCCGAGAATATGGCCGCCTTCCATACCGCGCTGCTGCAGGATTATCTGGGGAAAAACCAGGCCGCGGAAGCGGCTTATAAAAAGGCGATGAACGCCGCCGCGCCGCCGCCGCGCGTGCTGGAAGCCTATGGCCGCTTCCTGGAGCGCAATGGCCGGAGCACCGACGCGCTGGCCCTGTATCGTGCGCACCAGAACAATGGCGGACTTGCGACCGTAGTCAGGCCCGGCCTGGCGCGCATCGCGGCGAAGCAGAAACCGGAAAGCCTGGTCCGCTCGCCCGCCGACGGGGCCGCCGAAGCATTGTTCGGGATCGCCGCTTCGCTGACCGACGGGCAGAGCGCCGATGTTTCCATCCTCTATCTGCGCATGGCGCTGTATCTGCGGCCCGACCTGGGCCTTGCCAATGTGCTGCTGGCCGACCGGTTCGAAACCCTGCGCAAGCATGAAGCCGCCATCGCCATCTATCAGTCCATTCCGCAGGACTCGCCCTATTACCGCATGGCGCAGGTGCAGGCAGCGCTGAACCAGCAGCGGCTGGGAAAGAACGATGCCGCCATTGCCGAGCTGAAGAAGCTGGTGGCCGCCGATCCGGCCGACAGCGAAAGCTGGGTGGCGCTGGGCGATACCTACCGCGCGTCCGAAAAATATGCCGAAGCCATCACCGCCTATGACTCGGCGGAAAAAGCCATCGGCACGCCGGCGCGGCGCAACTGGCCGATGTTCTATGCCCGCGCCATGGCCAAGGAACGGATGAAGCGGCTCGACGATTCCGAGGCCGATATCGAGGTCGCGCTGAAATTGTCGCCGGACCAGCCCGAATTGCTGAACTATCTCGGCTATAGCTGGGTGGATCGCGGGCGCAAGATTCCAGAGGCCCTCACCATGCTGGAAAAGGCGCGCAAGCTGCGCCCCTATGACGGCTATATCGTGGACAGCGTGGGCTGGGCCTATTACCGGCTTGGCCGCTATGAAGACGCCGCCAAGACGCTGAATGCGGCGGTGCTGCTGGTGCCGGGCGATCCCACCATCAACGATCATCTCGGCGATGCGCTGTGGCGGTCGGGCAAGAAGATCGCGGCGCGCTTCCAGTGGAACCATGCCATCACCTTCAGCACCGATCCGGAAGAAAAGGCGGCCATCGAGCGCAAGCTCAAGAACGGCCTGAGCGAAAAGCCCGCTTAAGTGATCCAGGAAGCCGCGCCTGCCAAGATAAACCTGTTCCTGCACATCGGCGTCAGGGGCGCCAACGGCTTTCATCCGCTGCAAAGCCTGGTGGTGTTCACCGGCATGGGCGACGAACTGGCGCTGGCCGCGGCCCCTGACCTGTCTTTGACAATCAACGGCCCCTTCGCCGGCGAGCTCAATGGGGAAGGCGACAATCTGGTGCTGCGGGCCGCCCGCGCATTGGGGTATCCCGCCCTGGGTGGCGCGACGCTGAGCCTGACCAAGAACCTCCCTGTGGCATCGGGCATCGGCGGTGGCTCATCGGATGCGGCGGCGGCGCTGAGGGGCCTGCGGCGCTTGTGGAACGCCGACGTTACGGACGCGAAGCTGCAGGAGATCGCGGCCAGCCTGGGCTCCGACATTCCGGTGTGTGTCGAGGCGTGCTCCGCCTTCATGGAAGGGCGCGGCGAGATATTGCGCCCCGTCGCGGCCATGCCGCGTATCGCCATGCTTCTGGTCAATCCGAAGGTCGGGGTCTCGACGCGCGATGTCTTTGCCGCGCTTCAGAACCGCAGTGGCATCGATCTACAACTGCCCCTGGAAGGTTTTCGCGACACCGCCGACCTGCTGCGTTTCCTGGAAACCACCCACAACGACATGGAAACGCCGGCGCGCGAAATCCAGCCGGTGATCGGGGAGGTGCTGGGCGCCATGGCGCAGCTGCCGGGGGCGCTGTTCACCCGCATGTCCGGCAGCGGCGCGACCTGTTTTGGCATTTTCGCGGATGACGGCTGCTGCCGCCGCGCCGCGAAAATGCTGCAGGAGGCCCATCCGGGCTGGTGGATCGCGCCCACCTTCGTGCCGCCGAACGGCATAGGGCCGGAAGGGCCGGGGCAGGACATCGGGCCCGCGCCGGAAGGGCTTTGAGCAGGACCCTGAGGTGGCGCTGGGGCGGTCTTTAAGACGAATTTAACCTTGGCGACCCAATCTCCCCGGCGTGACCCGCAAAGGAACGCCATCCATGGCCAAAGAGCCCAAAGCCCCCGAAATCGTGTTTGTCGACAATGCGCAGGCGCCGGACATCTATGCCACGGGCGCGACCGGCTTCTTTGTCTCCAACGGCGCCATTTCGATCACCCTGGAATCCATCCGCGCCAGCCATTCCGAACCGCCGGGCCCGTTGTCGCGCGTGGTGGTCGGCCGCCTGGTGATGCCGATCAACGGTGCACAGGGCCTGGCCATCGGCCTGTTCGACTTCCTGGAGAAGCAGGGCTTCAAGTACGACCGGAATCCGGCCTAGTACGCGCGTTCCACGCAGAAATCCGCGATATCGGCCAGCGCACGCTTGATGTCGCTGGCTGGCAGCACACCCAGCGCTGACTTGGCGGCGTCGGCATAGGCGCGGGCGCGGCGCATCGTTTCCTGGATTGAACCCGTCTGCTCGATCAGCGTGATGGCGCGGTCCAGATCGCTTTCGGTCTGGTTGCCGGTCTCGATCACCCGCTTCCAGAAAGGCTGGTCTTCTTCCCTTGAGCGGGCATAGGCCAGGATGATCGGCAACGTCATCTTGGCTTCGCGGAAATCGTCGCCCACCGTCTTGCCCATCAGCGCCTGGCGGCCGGAATAATCCAGCGCATCGTCGACAAGCTGGAAGGCGATGCCGAGATTTTCGCCATAGTCGCGCATGCCGGAAACAAACGCATCGCCCTGGCCGGTGAGAAGGGCGCCCGAATGCGCGGCGGCCGCGAAGAGGGCGGCAGTTTTGGCCGACACCACGCTCAGATAATGGTCTTCGCTCACCGCAAGATTGTTGGAGGATTTGAGCTGCATCACTTCGCCTTCGGCGATCACCGCCGAAGCGCCCGCCAGAATGTCGAGCACCGCCATATTGTCGGTCTCCACCATCAGCTGGAAGGCGCGGCTGAACAGGAAGTCGCCGACCAGAACCGACGGCTTGTTGCCCCACATCAGGTTGGCGGACACCTTGCCCCGGCGCAGGGCGCTTTCATCGACCACATCGTCATGCAGCAGGGTGGCGGTGTGAATGAACTCGACCGCCGCGGCCAGCTTCACATGATGGTCGCCGGTGTAACCGCCGGCTTGCGCCGCGGCCAAGGTCAGCATCGGGCGCAACCGCTTGCCGCCGGAATCGATCAGGTGCTTGGCAAGGTCGGGGATCAGCGCCACGCCGGATGTCATGCGGGCATGGATCAGCCTGTCGGTGGCCGCCATGTCCGTGACGACCAGCGCATGCAACCGCTCCACCGGCGAGATGTCGCCGGACCTGGCAGCCTTCAAAGTATCCTGCCCACCCATGGCCGGGAGAATACCGGACCGGCTCGGGGGGCGGCAAGGGCGACAAAATGGCCTGTTTTCGCTATAAACCGCGGTATGCGCGCCGTTCTCAAATCCACCGATCCGGTGGTGATCAGCTATGCGTCTGATGTCCTGTCACAGGAGGGCATCGAGTCGGTGGTGTTCGACGCCCATGCCAGCGTGATGGATGGCAGCATGGGCTTCCTGCCGCGCCGGCTGATGGTGCTGGACGAGGATTTTGCCCGCGCCGAAGCGCTGCTGCGCGAAGCGGTTCCGGACGCAATGCCGTGACAGACACATTTCTGGATGGCCGGGTGCGGGTGGTCCAACCCGAGAGCGGCTTTCGCGCCGGGCTGGACGCGGTGATGCTGGCCGCGGGCGTGCCGGCCAAAAGCGGGCATGCGGCTTTGGAACTTGGCAGCGGTGTGGGCACTGTCAGCCTGTGCCTGGCCGCCCGGGTTCCCGGTATCATCGTCACCGGCGTGGAACAGGATGCCGGGCTGGTCCGTCTGGCGGGCGAGAATGCAGCTTCCAACGGCGCCGACGCCCGCTTCGTGGCGGCCGATATCTTCGCTTTGCCGTCTGAACTGAAGCGCGATTTCGACCAAGTCTTCTGCAACCCGCCTTTTCATGGCGAAGGGCAGGTATCGCCGGATGCGGCGCGCGCTGCCGCGCTGATGGATGGCGGCAGCTTGCGGGATTGGTTGAAGCTTGGCCTGCAACGCACCGTATCGGGCGGCTTTTTTACCGCCATCCTGCGCGCTGACCGGCTCAACGAGGCCTTGGCTGCGCTTCCGGAAAAGGGTGTTCTAGCCTTTCCGCTCTGGCCCCATGCCGGGGAGGCGCCCAAGCGGGTGATCGTGCAGGCCCGCAAGGGTTCATCCGCGCCCTTTGCGCTGCTGCCGGGGCTGGTTTTGCATAGCGCCGATGGCGGCTGGACCCCCGAAAGCGACGCCATTTTGCGGCGCGGCGAAGCGCTTGCCCTGTCCGGGGCCCGCCTATAGGTTCCGGCCAATCCCGCATAGGCGAAAATCGGTGGCCAAAGCCCGCACTTTTCAGGACCTTATCCTCACCCTGCAGAACTATTGGGCGCAGCATGGCTGCCTGATCCTGCAGCCCTATGACGACCAGATGGGGGCGGGCACGTTCCACCCCGCCACCACCCTGCGCGCCCTGGGGCCGCGCCCCTGGAATGCCGCCTTTGTGCAGCCCTCGCGCCGCCCGTCGGACGGCCGCTATGGCGAGAACCCCAACCGGCTGCAGCACTATTATCAGTATCAGGTGATCCTGAAGCCGGCGCCCGCCAATGTGCAGGAGCTGTACCTCGGTTCGATACGCGCTATCGGCCTCGATCCCGACCTGCACGACATCCGCTTTGTCGAGGACGATTGGGAAAGCCCGACTCTGGGCGCCGCCGGTCTTGGCTGGGAAGTGTGGTGCGACGGGATGGAAATCACCCAGTTCACCTATTTCCAGCAGGTGGGCGGCATTGAATGCGATCCGGTTTGCGCCGAGATCACCTACGGCCTCGAGCGTCTCGCGATGTATGTCCAGAATGTCGAGTTCGTCTACGACCTGGCGTTCAATGAAAGCTTTCGCTACGGCGAGGTGTTTCACCAGAACGAGCAGGAATTCAGCGCCTACAATTTCGAGCGCGCCGATACCGAAATCCTGTTCCAGCATTTCAAGGATGCGGAGAAACAGTGCCGCGAATTGCTGACCGGCCCCGCGAGCGGAGGCGAGCAAAAATTTAAGAAGCTGGCGCTGCCAGCCTATGACCAGTGCATCAAGGCCAGCCATGCCTTCAACCTGCTGGACGCGCGGGGCGTGATCTCGGTCACCGAGCGCGCCGCCTATATCGGACGGGTGCGGGCGCTGGCCCAGGCCTGCTGCGAAGCCTGGCTGGAAACGCCGATGGGCGAATACAAGCCGAGGTTTGGCTGATATGCCCGATATGCTTTTGGAATTGTTCAGTGAGGAAATTCCCGCCCGCATGCAGGCGCAGGCGGCCAAGGACCTTGAGCGCCTGACAGTCGGGGCGCTGACCGATCGGGGCTTTCTGTTCGAAGGCATCAAGGCCTTTGCCGGACCGCGTCGGCTGACACTGGCGATCACAGGCCTGCCGCCGGAGCAGAAGGATGTCCGCGAAGAGCTGAAGGGCCCCCGCACCGACGCGCCGCAGGCCGCGCTGGATGGCTTCCTGAAAAAGACCGGCCTGACCAAGGATCAGCTCAAGGTCGAGACCACGCCCAAGGGCGACGTCTATATGGCGGTGATCGAGCGCAAGGGCAGGGCGACGCCGCTGGTGCTGGGCGAGATCATTCCCGAAGTGATGGGCAAGCTGCCCTGGCCCAAATCCATGCGCTGGAAGGCGGGCGACCCGGTGCGCTGGGTGCGGCCGCTGCATTCCATTCTGTGCACCTTCGACGGCGAAACGGTGCCGCTGGAATTTGCCGGCATCAAGAGCGGCAACACCACGCGCGGCCACCGCTTCCTTTCCAGCGGCGAGATCACGGTGCGGCGGTTCGAGGATTATGAGGCGGCGCTGAAAAAGGCCCATGTGGTGCTGGACGCCGCCGAGAGGGCCGAGATCATCAGCAACGACCTCAAGCAGAAGGCCTTCGCGCTGGGGCTGGAGCCGATCGAGGATATTGGACTGTTGGCGGAAGTGTCAGGTTTGGCGGAATGGGTACTATTCAGCCAGAATTTATGGACGTGCCGGAGGACATCTTGCGTCTCTCGATGCGTACGCATCAGAAGTATTTTAGCCTGCGAGACCCCAAGACCGGAAAAATGGCCAACCGCTTTGCGCTGGTTGCCAACATGATCACTAAGGACGGCGGCAAGGAAATCGTTGCTGGCAACGAGCGCGTGCTGCGCGCCCGCCTGTCGGACGCCAAGTTCTTCTGGGACGAAGACCGCAAAAAGTCCCTGGATAGCCGGGTCGAGAAGCTG
>JAZKDV010000157.1:0-7132 GCA_040387395.1 Pseudomonadota bacterium
GCACCCGCCAGCGGATTTCGCATATAAATGCGTTCGTAGGTCTTGCGCTCGCCCGCCTTGGCGACATCGGCCATCTCCGACAGCTTGTGGGCATCGGCCTGGGTCTTTTGGGGAAACCAGGCCGCGCCATACACCGCGCGCCAGTTGGCATGCCCAAATACCTTGGTGTCGTTGTTGTCGAATTGCCTGTAGGCCTCGATCGCAGCCAGCGCGCCGGCGGCGTTCACATCCAGGCCCTTGCGATAATAAGCGACCAGCGCCGGGTCGCTTTCCATCACCGCCAAGCCCGCCAGCGACGCCTGGCAGCCAATGTAAATCCACAACTGCGTGCTGTCGATGTTGGCGATGGCGCTGCGGTCATAGGGATAGCCCGCGGCGCAGAGCTCGATGCGGGTCTTGTCGCTTTGCTCCGCGCGCTCCACCACCGCGGTACGGTAACGGTCCAGCCAGACCTGATCGCCCGTCACCGCATGCATGGTGCGCAGCATGTAAAGATAGCGAACGGCGTCGCGGAACAGATGGCCCTTGAAGCCGCCGCGGAATTCACCCTTGAACTGTCCGGCGCAGGGCGGACGCCAGCCATACTGCTGCAGCGCGCCGGCAACCTCGGACATCTTGGCGACGATCCGGGCGCGCTCATCCGCCGTGGGAATGTCGCTGCGCAGATAAGCCGACAGGCCGTAGAACCAGGGATGAGTCTGATCGTCCGATGTCAGCGGGTAATGGCATTGGCCATCCGTTCCCACGCCCCGGGCGATGAACCCCGGCACATCGGACACCGAGGCGCATTTCAGCAGGCCCTGCACCAGCCGCCTGGCGTTGGAACGGTCGGCTGCCTGCCCCGTCCGCCGCGCGCGCTCGCAGGCGGCCGGCAGGTACAGGCCCGTGAACATGGGTCCGTTTTCGATGGGGCTCCACCAGCCGATGGCGTTCGGCCTGCCCAGCCGGCAATCCTCTGGTGTTGGAAGCTCGCCGAGATAATCCAGGATCACGCCATGCGTATCGACGCGCTCGCGCCAGAGTCGGGCATGGGCCTGCTCGATGGCGGTCTCCAGCGTCGGCGCGGGCTGCGCGGCAGCCAAGCCCGGCAGCGTCACCAGCGCGGAGCTGAGCAAAAACTTCCTGCGGTCCAGATGTGTCCAGCGCACTTAATGCGCCAGGCTGACAATGCCCTTGTCGCGGAGCAGCTGGATGAAGAAGACGCGGATATTCTCAGCCCCGCCCCGGTTAACGTCATCGCCGGGCGTGGACTTGCGTTCGTCCAGCACGTCCAGCTTGGCGCCCTTGTCGACCAGGAAATGCACCAGCGCTTCGGGTTCTTCGGCCTGCTTGTTGCCCACCGCGACATGCATGATGCTGCGGCCGCCGCGGCCGATCGCATCCAGGCGCGGGTCCAGCTCATAGGCATACTTCATCGAGGCCAGCTTGCCGCTGGCCGCCCCGGCCATGGCCAGGGTCATGCCATCGGGGCCCTTGTAAGTCGGCTTGGCGCCGGCCTCGACCAGCACCTTCATGGCCTCCGGCGAACCGGCCTTGGCGGCGAACTGGAGCGGCGAGCTGGCTTCCGGGAAAGGCTTGGGCCGGTTGGGATTGGACGCCGGCGGAGGTGGTGGCGGCGGCGGCGTGGCCACGGCGTTGGCATCGCCCCCCTTTGACAGCACCAGCTTGACGAAGGCGGCATCGCCCGTCGCCGCGGCGATATGAATGACCTGGCGGCCCTGCGCGTCGCGATGCTTGAGGTCGGCGCCGTGCGACACCGCCTGCATGGCGAAGGGGATATTGCCGACGATGACCGAGGCCTCGACCACAGACGCGCCGCCCGGAACCACGGCATTGACGTTGGCGCCCGCGTCCAGCAGCCGCATGGACGCCAGCGGCACCTTGCTGCGAAGGGCGAAGAACAGCGGCGTGAAGCCGTTCTTCTCCACCGCATTGACCTGCGCGCCGCGCTTGAGCAACAGCGCGATATTGTCGGCCTTGCCGTACATCGCCGCCCACATCAGCGGCGTCTGGCCTTGCGGGTCGGCGCCATTCACATTGGCGCCCTTGGCGATCAGCGCCTCCAAAACGTCCGGATTCGAGGCGCCGGCGCACAGATGAAGCGGCGTGATGCCTTCAGGGCGGGCGATCTTCACGTCGGCGCCGGCCGCCAGCAGGCTCGTGACAATGCCGGGCTGACCCAGCTCGCAGGCCAGCGCCAGCGGCGAAATGCCGGCGGGATCGCGCGTGTCGGGCTTGGCGCCCGCCGTCAGCAGAAGCTTGACCGCTTCCTCATTCTGCCGGTCGATCGCCCAGGCGAGGATGGTGGACTGGTCGGGGAGCAGCGCATTGGCGCTGGCCCCGCCCGCCAGCAGGCTTTTGACGGCGGCATTGTCGTTGCCGCGCACCGCCTGCACCAGGCGGTCGTCCGCCTCGCCCGCCCAGCTTGTGGCGGACGTCAAAAGCAGAACGCCGATACCAAACGCCTTTTTCATCCGCTTGCGTCCGATACTAGACCAGTCCGGTCAGACGGCTGGTGCTGTCGCCCAGCTTGTCCACCTTGACGCCCAGCTCGTCCATCATGGACAGCATCAGGTTGGTCATCGGCACGCTCTTGGCGTCGAAGTGGCGGTTGCCCTTGATGGCGCCGCCGCCGACGATCAGCGGCAGGTTGCGATGGTTGTGCTCGTTGGGATCGGCAAGGCTGGCGCCGGCGATGAACATCGTGCTGTCCAGCAGACTCTTCTCGCCTTCCTTGGTGTCGATCATCCGCTGCAGGTAATAGGCGACCTGCGCCATGTGCAGGGTGTTGATCTTGGAAAGCTTGGCCAGCTTTTCCGGATCGTTGCCGTGATGGCTGATCGGGTGGTGGGCGTCCGCCACGTCGATTTCGGGATAGCTGTGATTGCTACCTTCGCGGCCGATCATGAAGGTGCCGACGCGGGTCAGATCCGCCTGCATCGCCAGGATCTGCAGGTCGATCATCATGCGGGCATAGTCCTGGAAGTTTTCCGGGATGCCGGCAGGACGGGCATAGGCCGGCATGGCGACCGAGGCGCCGCGCTGTTCCAGCTTCTGGATGCCGCGCTCCAGGTCGCGGATCGACTGCATGTACTCTTCGACCTTCTTCTTGTCGTCGGCGCCCAGCGAATGGGACAGGCGCCTGGCGTCCTGCGACACCAGGTCGAGGATGCTGGCCTGGCGCTTCAGTTCCATCAGGCGGGTCTTGGCGTCGGCGACATCGCTTTCACCGAACAGCCGCTCGAACACTTCGCGCGGGTTGGTGGTGATCGGCATCGGCGAGGCCGGGCCCGACCAGGACATCGTGTTGGTATAGGCGCAGCTGTAACCGCTGTCGCAGCTTCCCACCAGGCTGGGGGATTCCAGGCCCAGTTCCAGCGACGGAATCTGGGTGAGCTCGGCATACTGCTTGGCCACCACCTGGTCCATCGAGATGCCGTTATTGATGCCGGCGCCGTCGGTCTTCTTGACATGCACGCCGGTCAGGAAGGTGCCGCAACAGCGGGCATGGTCGCCGGCGCCATCGCCCAGCGCTTCCGCCTGGACATGGTCGAGGCCACTGACCACCGCGAAGCGGTCGCGATACTGTTCCAGCGGCTTGAGGATCGGCGACATGGTGTAGCCCTCGCCCATCTGGGCCGGGTGGAAGTCCTTCATCACCATGCCGTTGGGCGTGTAGATGACCTGCAGCCGCTTGCGCGACGCGGCAGCGGCTTCTACCGCCTTGGCCGAAGAGCCCATAGCTTCCAGCAGGGGCAGCGCGATGGTCGCGCCTGCGCCGCGCAGGACGGTACGGCGATGCATGGCTTTGCGTGTGATCATCATTTTTCCGGTATCCTTTTCATGACGAATGGGACGCTTTGGACAATTCCCATGATTATCGTGTTCATCCGATAATCATCCCGCCTCGCCCGGTCACGGACTTCGCGGATGGCTGGCATATCGTAATATTCCACACCCCGGCCCAGGCCGTAGGTCAGCATGCGCTCGGTCAGCGCTTCGACGAACTGTTCCTTGCGGGTCATCAGGATGTTCTGCAGACCGGCGGGACCGTCGAACTTGGTGCCGTCCGGCAGCACCGCCGAAGCATCGATCGGCTTGCCGGCAAAGCTGGTCCGCCAGGCGCCCACCGCGTCGTAATTCTCCAGACTAAAACCTAAAGGGTCCATCTTGTTGTGGCAGGAGGCGCAGACCGGATTGGCGCGGTGCATTTCCATCTGCTCGCGCACGCTGAGCAGCTTGCCGTTCTTGGCATCGTTCAGCGCCGGAATATCCGGCGGCGGCGGCGGCGGCGGGGCGGCCAGAATGTTTTCCAGAATCCACTTGCCGCGCATCACCACCGAGGTGCGGTTGTTGTAGGAGGTGACGGTGAGGATGCTCGCCTGCCCCAGCAATCCGCCGCGGCGCAGCTTGGGGTCCAGCTTCACCTTGCGGAAGGTGGTGCCGTAGATGCCCGGTATGCCGTAATGCTCGGCCAGCCGCTGGTTGAGGAAGGTGTAGTCGGCGTCCAGGAAATCCAGCGCGCTGCGATTGTCGCGGATGACCGTTTCAAAGAACATCTCGGTTTCCGTCAGCATCGCGGTGCGCAGGCGCTGGTCGAAATCGGGATAGACAACCTTGTCCGGCTTCTGCGCTTCCAGGCGGCGCAGGTGCAGCCACTGGCCGGCGAAATTCGCCGTCAGGGCCTTGGCCTTGGGATCGGCCAGCATGCGCGAGACCTGTTGCTGCAGCACCTCGGGCTTGCTGAGCTGCCCCTTCTCGGCCACCACCAGCAATTCCTCGTCCGGAATGCTGCTCCACAGGAACAGCGACAGGCGCGAGGCCAGTTCGACGTCCGTGATCCGGCGCACCGTACCGGGACGGCTGCGCGGCGGATCGGTTTCGCGCAGGAACAGGAAGTTGGGCGAGGACAGGATCACTTCCAGCCCGGCTTCAACGCCATGCTCGAAGGTGCCGGCCTTGCGGCCCTCATTGTACATCGTCATCAGCGGCGCGATGTCGGCGCTCGTCACCGGGCGGCGATAGGCCTGGCGCGCCAGGCCGCTCAGAATCTTGCGGGCGCAGGCAGTTTCGGAAATACCCTCGCCCGGACGGCAACTGAAAATCCGGCGGCGGCTGGGCGTGTCGCCGGCGCCCTTGATCACATAGGGACCAGCGACCGAAATCGCCTGCACGTCGCGGGCGGCGATGACGTCGGTGTGCGGAATGCCCGCATCCTGGAAGCCCAGGGCATGGGCCGGCACGGTGACCGTTTTGGTGCGCACGCCATCGACCTGGATATCCAGCGTCAAAGGCGCCGGCGCGGCGGCCGGCTTGGGCATGCGCAGCTGGGCGATGGTCCTGGGCGCCAGCGTGGTTTCCAGCGCCATGTTCTTGCGGAACGACGCGCCGATGACATGTTGCCCGGCGGTCAGCGCGACCCTGGCCTCGATCCGGTCGGCGGGATTCTTCTGGATGTCGGCGCCCAGCCCCGGATTGAGGTTCACGATCACTGTATAGTCGGCGTCATAGGGCGCATAGAACTTGAACGCGCCGCCGCCGCGCGAACCCAGCGGAAGCTCGTCATTCGCCCGTTCGTTGACGTAAGGATCCTTGGACAGCTTGTGCTCGGTCACCACCGGCGAACGCGACACCAGCCCCGTGGCAGTGCGGCTCACCCGCGCCCCCACCCGGATATACTTGTCCATCAGGGTGCGCGAAACGGTCAGCACGTCGGCGATATTGTCGAAGCCATAACCGGAATCGTCGAAGGGCAGATCGGCGCTGACATCGATCTGGAGATCGAGCAGGTCGCGCACCGCATTGGCGTATTCGGCGCGGTTCAGGCGGCGCAGCGTGGCGCGGCCCGGATCGGGATTGGCGGCGCCCATCTTGTCGAGCGAGCCTTCCAGCCAGTTGGTGAAGTCGGCGATCTCTTCCTTCGAAGGACGCTTCATGCCCCGGGGCGGCATCTCGCCCAGGCTCACCCGGCGCAGGATTTTCTCCCAGGTGGCGGTATGGGCTTCGATATTGTCGGCCTTGAGCGGCATGATCGACATGCCGGCAGTCTTGGACTTGTCGTTGTGACAGCCGCCGCAGAACTGGGTGAGCATGCGCTTGCGGTCGTCCGGCGTGGCGGAGGACAGAGTCGCGGTGGTGTGGACGGCCGGCGTCGCGGTCACCGGATCGGCGGTCGCCTGCCCCAAAAGGCCAACACCCGTCGCCGCAGTCAGTGCGACGAGGCTGGCGGCGGCAACCAGCTTGCGAGCCAGGCCGGTACGTGTGGCAGTCGGCAACATTCCTACTCCAGCTTCCCTCACAGCCGGGTATGCCCGGCCGCCCGCGCACCGTGAGATGCGCTGTGTCGTTGTTTCCACAAAAGGTATCAGGTTTTTCCAAAGAAAACAGAGGCCTGCGGGAACCGCCACACAGCCGCGCCGGGGAATAAGCTTTCTTTTAGACCGCTTGCCCCGCGCACCAGCCTGACGCCCAGGCCCACTGGAAATTATAGCCGCCAAGCCAGCCGGTTACGTCCACAACCTCACCGATAAAATGAAGCCCCGGAACCTTCCTGGCCTGCATGGTGCGGGAATCCAGGCCGCTGGTGTCCACCCCGCCCAGAGTGACTTCGGCGGTGCGGTAGCCCTCGGTGCCTGAGGGGATAATCCGCCAGCCACCGATTCCCCCCGCCAGAGCCCGCAGCTTGTCGTCGGACAGGCCGCCCAGAGGCCCCTGATAGGCCGGCAGATCGGCGATCACCTTGGCCAGCCGCTTGGGCACAAGGCCCGACAGGAAGGTATGGGCCGACTGCTTGCCGTTCTGCTGGCGGGCGGCGCGAAGCGTTTCCAGCGCGTCCCTGCCCGGCAGGAGGTCGACGGCGATCTCCCGTCCGTCCCGCCAGTAGGACGAGACCTGCAGGATCACCGGGCCGCTGAGGCCGCGATGGGTGAAGAGCAATGCTTCCTCGAACGCCGTCTTGCCGCAAGACACGCGCGCGGGCAGCGCGACACCCGCCAGGTCCTCCAGCCGCTCCAGCAACTGCGTATCGAAGGTCAGCGGCACCAGGCCGGGCCGGGTTTCGGTGAGGCTGAGGCCGAACTGTTTCGCCAGGCGATAGCCGAAATCCGTCGCGCCCATCTTGGGAATGGACTTG
>JAZKDV010000158.1:0-10912 GCA_040387395.1 Pseudomonadota bacterium
CGGAAGTGACGCGCGTGGCGCGCGAAGTCGGCACCGAAGGCAAGCTGGGCGGCCAAGCCCAGGTGCCGGGCGTCGCCGGTACCTGGAAGGACCTGACCGACACCGTGAACGTGATGGCGGCGAACCTCACCGAACAGGTGCGCGGCATCGTGAAGGTGGTGACCGCGGTCGCCAACGGCGAACTCAAGCAGAACCTCACCGTGAAATCGAAGGGCGAGGTCGCGGCGCTGGCCGACACCATCAATAACATGACCGAAACGCTGGCGACCTTCGCCGACCAGGTGACGTCGGTGGCGCGCGAAGTCGGCGTGGAAGGCCGGTTGGGCGGCCAGGCCAACGTGCCGGGCGCCTCGGGCACCTGGAAAGACCTGACCGGCAACGTGAACCTGCTGGCGGCCAACCTGACGACCCAGGTGCGCGCGATCGCCGAAGTGGCGACCGCCGTGACCAAGGGCGACCTGACGCGTTCGATTCAGGTCGATGCCCGCGGCGAAGTGGCCGAGCTCAAAGACAATATCAACACCATGATCGGCAATCTGCGCCTGACCACGGACCAGAATACCGAACAGGACTGGCTCAAGACCAACCTGGCCAAGTTCACCAACATGCTGCAGGGCCAGCGCGACCTGGAGACGGTGGGCAAGACCTTGCTCAGCGAACTGACGCCGCTGGTGAATGCGCAGATGGGCGTGATCTACCAGATGGATTCCGCCGATCCTTCGACGCTGAAACTGCTGTCGGCCTATGCCGACCATCCGGTTGACGGCTATCCCAAATCCTTCACCGTCGGCAGCGGGCTGGTGGGCCAATGCGCCGCCGACCGCCGGCCCATACTGGTCCATCACGTGGAACAGGCCACGCCCATCGCCTCGGCGCTGATGCAGGTCACGCCCAAAAGCATCATCGTCCTGCCGGTTCTGTTCGAGAACCAGGTCAAGGCGGTGATCGAACTGTCCTCGCTGACGGAATTCACCAGCCTGGAAATCGCCTTCCTGGAGCAACTGACGTCCAACATGGGCATCGTGCTCAACAGTATCGAAGCCACGATGCAGACCGAAGGCCTGCTCAAACAGTCCCAGCAGCTGGCCGGCGAGCTGCAAACCCAGCAGACCGAACTGCAGCAGACCAACGAACAGCTCGAACAGAAGGCGCGCGAGCTGGCCGAGCAGAACGTCGAAGTCGAGCGCAAGAACCAGGAAATCGAGCAGGCGCGGCGCGCGCTGGAAGAAAAGGCCAGCGAACTTGCGCTGACCTCGAAATACAAATCCGAATTCCTCGCCAACATGTCCCATGAGCTGCGCACGCCGCTGAACAGCATCCTGATCCTGGGCCAGCAGCTTTCCGAAAACCCCGACAGCAATCTGACGCCCAAGCAGGTGGAGTTCGCCCGCACCATTCATGGCGCCGGCACCGACCTTCTCAACCTGATCAGCGACATTCTCGACCTTTCCAAGATCGAGTCCGGTACAGTCACGGTCGATGCTGAGGAAATCTCCTTCGCCAGCGTGGTGGACGCCGTCGCCAGGCCGTTCCGCCATATCGCGGAAGGCCGCCAGCTAGATTTCTCCGTCAAGCTGGACCCGGCGCTCGACCGCACCATCCTGACCGACTCCAAGCGCCTGCAGCAGGTGTTGAAAAACCTGCTGTCCAACGCTTTCAAGTTCACCACCCAGGGCGAGGTCAAGCTTTCCGTGTCGTCCGTGGCGGAAGGCTGGTCGCCGTCCCATCCGGTCCTCAGCCAGGCCGCGTCGGTGGTGGTATTCGAAGTGTCGGATACCGGCATCGGCATTCCGGCCGAAAAGCAGAAGCTGATTTTCGAGGCGTTCCAGCAGGCCGATGCCAGCACCAGCCGCAAGTATGGCGGCACGGGTCTGGGTCTGGCCATCAGCCGCGAACTGTCCAGCCTGCTGGGCGGCGAGATCCAGCTCCGCAGCGCACCGGGCGTGGGCAGCACATTCCGACTTTATCTGCCGGCCCGCTATGTCGGCTCCACCGTTGCCAGCCGGCCCAACACCGCCAAGACGGCGGCGGCGCTGCCGGACAGGCCCAGCGAGCAGATCATCGACGACCGCGCGGTGCTGGCGCCCGATGATACGGTGCTTCTGATCGTGGAAGACGATCCGCACTATGCCCAGATCCTGCTGGACCTGGCGCATGACGAAGGCTTCAAGGCGATCGTCGCGTTGCGTGGCGAGGAGGCGCTGCGTCTGGCCAGCGAGTATGAGATTTCTGCGGTGTCGCTCGATATCTTCCTGCCGGACATGCTTGGCTGGACGGTCTTGAGCCAGCTCAAGCAAAATCCCAGGACGCGTCACATCCCGGTCCAGATCATCACCCTGGACGAGGACCGCCAACATGCCCTGACCCGCGGCGCATTTTCGTTTGTCACCAAGCCGACCTCGGCGGAAGGCGTGCAGACCGCGCTGGCCAAGATAAAGTCCTATATCCGGCCCCGGCAAAAAATCCTGCTGGTGGTGGAAGACAATCCTGCCGAGCAGCTCAGCATCACGGCCCTGCTGGAACACAGTGACGTCCGGATTGAAAGCGTGGACACCGGCGCCCGGGCGCTGGAAGTGCTGCGGGAAAAGGCCATCGACTGCGTCGTGCTGGACCTGCGGCTGCCGGATATCACCGGCTTTGAATTGCTGGACAGGCTGAGCGAGGACCCCAATCTCCGGGATGTTCCGGTGGTGGTCTTTACCGGGCGCGAATTGACCCCGAACGAGGAAAGCCACCTGCATTCGGTGGCCCGCAGCATCGTGGTCAAGGGCGCGGAGTCACCCGAACGGCTGCTGGACGAGACCGCGTTGTTCCTCCACCGGGTCGTGAGCGAACTGCCGGCGGACAAGCAGCGGATGCTGGAACGCCTGACCAGTTCCGACGAGGACCTGGTGGGACGCACGGTGCTGCTGGTGGACGACGACGCCCGCAACATCTTCGCGCTCAGCAGCGCCCTGGAGCGGCGCGGCATGCACGTTTTGACCGCCACCACGGGCATGGACGCGATCCAGATCGTCAATGATACGCCCGATGTCGCCATTGTGCTGATGGACATCATGATGCCGGTGATGGACGGCTATCAGACCATCGGCAAGATCCGCGAGAATCCCGAATTCCGGCGGCTGCCCATTATCGCGCTGACCGCCAAGGCGATGAAGGGCGACCGGGAGAAATGCCTGGAGGCTGGCGCGTCGGACTATCTCGCCAAGCCCGTGAACACCGAGCAGCTGCTGTCCGCGCTGCGGATGTGGCTGCATCGCTGATGGATACCGGTCAGCACGAGCCCGTCAATGTCCTTCTGGTGGACGATCAGCCCGCCAAGCTGCTGAGCTATGAAGTCATGCTCTCGCAGCTGGGCGAAAACCTGGTGCCTGTCACCTCGGCCCGTGACGCGCTCGAGTTTCTGCTGAAGTCGGATGTCGCCGTCATCCTGGTGGATGTCTGCATGCCCGAGCTCGACGGCTTCGAGCTGGCCAAGATGATCCGGGAGCATCCGCGCTTCCAGAAGACTGCCATCATTTTCGTTTCGGCGGTTCACATGTCGGAATCGGACTATCTGCGCGGATACGAGGCCGGCGCCGTCGAATACATGTCGGTGCCGGTGGTGCCGGAACTGCTGCGGGCGAAAGTCCGGGTATTCGCCGAACTGTTCCGCAAGACAAGGCAACTGCAAAAGCTCAATGCAGAGCTCGAGACGCGCGTGGCCGAGCGAACCGAGGCGCTGGAAAAAGCCGCTGCGGGCCTGCGCAACAGCGAGCAGGGCCGCACCCTGGCGCTGGCGGCGGGAAACATGGGGTCCTGGGACTTCCATCTCCAGACCGGACAGTGGTTCTGGGACGAGGGCCAAAGCCGGATATTTGGCGTCGAGCACCAGTCTTTTGTACCCACGGCGGACAGGATCAAGCAGGCCATCCATCCCGAAGACATCGAGCGCCTGCGGGCCGCCATCGGGCAGTTGGCCCCCGGCAACGAAACCTTCGAGATCGAAGTTCGCGTGGTGCAACCCGGCGGCGATGTGCGCTGGTGCCAGGTTGCGGCCGCGTCAGCCCTGGGTCCGGAGGGCAAGCCGGTGCGGATCAGCGGCGTGACGACCGACATCACCTTCCGCAAGGAAGCCGAGGCCCGGCAGACATTGCTGGCCCGCGAGGTCGATCACCGCGCCAAGAATGCGCTCGCGGTGGTGCAGGCGATAGTCCGGCTGGCGAAACGCGACACCATTCAGGATTACGTCTCCGCCGTTGAGGGCCGCATCGGCGCGCTGGCGCAAACCCATGAGCTTCTGTCGAAGTCGCGATGGGAAGGCGCCGACATCCTGCACCTGATTCTGGAAGAGCTGGCGCCGTACAATGACGGGCTTCAGCGGGTGACTGCGGTAGGACCGCCGGTGCTGCTGGCGCCGGAAGATACCCAGACACTGGCGATGGCGCTGCATGAGCTCGCCACCAATGCGGCGAAATATGGTGCGTTGTCGGCGGCGGGGGGGCGCGTCGATGTCAGCTGGACGCATTTCGAGGAAAACCTCACGCTGGTATGGAGCGAAACCGGCGGTCCTGCGGTCCAGGCGCCCACCAGAACAGGCTTTGGCACAAGGATCATCCAGTCCAGCTTCAAGGGCACCAACCGGGGAAGCGTGACGTTCGACTGGCGCAGCGAAGGCCTGCAATGCACGTTGCAGCTTGTCTGCAAGGTCAAGCCGCTGATGGCGCAGCCGGAGCGCATGCAGCCGGCGCTGGACATGGCAAAGTTGGAACCGGCGGGTTTCGTGCCATCGGTGTCCAGGGCGCGGCTGCTGCTGGTCGAGGACGAGGCCGTGGTCGGCATGTTCATGGAAGAATTGCTGGACGAATTGGGATTTTCGCCGACCAGTCCCGTCACCAGCCTGGGCGAAGCGATGGCGGCCGCCAAACGGGAACGCTTTGATGGCGCGGTGCTCGACATGAATCTGAAGGGCGAGCTGGTCTATCCGCTGGCGGAGCTGCTGCGGTCCCAGAATGTCCCTTTCTTCTTCGTGACCGGATATTCACAACTGGGAGTCGACAGCCGGTTTGCCGGTGTCCCCGTGGTGCAGAAACCGGTGACGTCCGATGCCCTGGCGGCGGCGCTGTTCTCAAAGTTCGGGAAATTCGTCGGTCCGGCCGCAGCGGAACGCCCGGCAAGCGCGGCGCTGTAGGGCGAGCTCCGCTGCCCGATCGGCAGGCGGGATTGCGCGTGAGACTTGCGCGCACCGTGTACTTCACTGTAGCGGTGACGTGCGATGGGCCGCTCGTCTGATTACCGTCCCTATTTCCTGTGGTTGCTGCTGGGTTTGCCCCTGGCGCTCATCACCTATTGGTACCTGAACGAGGCGATCTCCTACGGCGAGTATATCCAGCATACCGGGCGAATCTCCGTCTGGCTGCTGCTGCTGACGCTGGCGGTGACGCCGCTGAGGCTGCTGTTCCCGCGAGGTGGCTGGTCGCGCCGGCTTCTCCAGAACCGGCGCTATTTCGGCGTGGCGTCCTTTGCCTATGCGCTGCCGCATGTCGTTGCCTATGTCATCCGCAAGGAAACTTTCGATCTGGTGGCGGAGGAGGCGGCCTATCCGGAAATCTGGACGGGCTGGCTGGCACTGGTGATTTTTCTGCCGCTCGCCTTGTCCAGCAACAACTGGTCGGTGCGCCGGCTGGGCCGAAGCTGGAACCGGCTGCACCGTTTCGTACATCTTGCGGCGTTGCTGACCTTCGCCCATTGGGTGCTCAGCGCCTTCGATCCCTTGACAGCCTATTTGCATCTGGCTGTTCTTGGCCTGCTGGAAGCTGTCCGGCTATGGAAAAGCTACGGCCCGCGCAAGTTAACGCAATGAGGAACAACATGGTCTGGAAGAACTGGCTTGCTGCCGCGATCCTGCTCACATCGATTCCCGCCATGGCGCAAACGGCGCGGCCGGCCTTGCTCAATCCCAACACCGCGACGGAAGCCGAACTGGTTTCGATGCCGCACCTCAATCCGCAGCTGGCACAGTCGCTTCTCGCCAAACGTCCCTTCGCCGCGCCCACGAATCTGGACGCCGCCCTGGCGCCGAGCCTGAACGAGACCCAGCGCCAGCAGCTCTACACCCGCATGTTCGTGCCGCTGAACCTGAACACCGCCACGGCGGAGGACATCATGCTCATCCCGGGGATGAGCCGGCGCATGATGGCGGAGTTCCGCGAGTACCGCCCCTACCGGTCCATGGGCCAGTTCCGCCACGAGATCGGCAAGTATGTGAACAAGGAAGAAGTCGCGCGGCTGGAACGGTTTGTCTTTGTGCCAGGAAAATAGCCCGGCCTCCGGCCTAAAATCTGTTATTTTCCAGTGGTTTAGGAAGAGGCAAGAAGCCTCTTGCGGCTGCTATTGCGACTGACTATTGATTTCATCGAATTGTGGGATGAAATCCATAAAGCGCATGAGCATCGCCTATCCCGACTGGTCGCCAGAGGCTGAAGAAAGCTCCGCACAGCCGCCTGCGCGCAGCGGCATGGCGGCGCATCTTCATGCGCGCCACCAGGTGCCGCCGCGCCATCGCGGCAAGTCCCTGGCCGTGTCCCTGATCTGGCATGGCGCGCTTGTATATGCGCTCGTCTATCTCTCCTTCGCCGTGCCGAAGGAGACCGAGCTTGAGACCATCACCGTATCCATCGCCGCGGCGGAAGTGAGCCAGCCCGAGCCGCCGCCGATGCCAAAGCTCGAGCCGGTGCCACAGGTGGCGCAGCCCAATTTGCCGATCATAGACACGGCCGCGGCGCCTTCGCCCACGGCGATACGCGCGGCGCCCCCGCCGCCGCAGGTGGCAACCACCGACCAGGGCGCGGAAGCGGCGCCCGTCACGCCGCCGCGCTTCGATGCGGGTTATCTGAACAATCCTGCGCCGGTCTATCCCAACATGTCGCGCCGGCTGCGCGAGGTCGGCGTGGTGCAGCTTCGCGTGCGCGTCAGCGCGGCGGGCGAACCGCAGGACGTCCAGCTCTTCAAGTCATCGGGTTATGAGCGTCTGGATGCTTCCGCGCGGGCCGCGGTGCAGAAATGGAAATTCCAGCCCGCCAAGCAGAACGGCAATTCGGTGGAAGCCTGGGTGATCGTCCCGATCGAATTCAGCCTGGACAAGAGCGCACGCTAAGCCGCCGGCGGCGGTTCGCAGTGCGCGGCCGCCCCTCGCCACCACCTGATGCCATATTGCCGCAAGATAAGAATGATACTCATTTCGTATTGATCTTAAGAATGACTCTCATTAAGAAGGCGCCGGCAAGAGCGGGAAACGTCACGGCCGAATTTTAGGCAAGCGCTTGTTTTGAAATATTTTCCAGCACCGGCGTGAGGGCTGCTGGGCCATTGAAGGGATAGCACAATGAAGAACGGTGATTTCAACGGCGGCTGCGTCCGTCTGCGCGCGCTCGGCGCGGTTTCGACCATGGCGCTCGGCGTGATGCTGGCGGCGCCCCTGGCCCATGCGCAGGAAACCACGCTCGGCACGGTGAAGGTGCAGAGCCAGGCGATCGATCCCAATCCCAATGCCGAACCCGGCGTGCCCTACAAGGCGAAATTCTCGGGCGACGAGCGCAACACCCGTCCCATCGCGGAAACTCCCAAGACCATCACGGTCCTGACCAAGGCGCAGATCGACGATTCCGGTTACACCGACATGACCCAGATCCTGGATGCGCAGCCGGGCATCACCATCGGCACCGGTGAGAACGGCAACGCCTTCGGCGACCGCTACATCATCCGCGGCCAGGAGGCGAAGAGCGACACCTTCGTCGACGGCCTTCGCGATCCGGGCATGACCATCCGCGAAAGCTTCGCCATCGAGCAGCTGGAAATCTCCAAGGGGCCCAGCTCCAGCTTCGGCGGCCGCGGCACTTCGGGCGGCGCGATCAACGCCATCACCAAGGCGGCCACCACCGATTATGACTTCAGCAAGTTCTCGGCCGGATTTGGCACCGACCTCTATCGCCGCTTTACCATCGACACCAACCAGGTCGTCGGCGAAAAGTTCGCGATCCGCGCCAACGTCCTTTACAGCTACCAGGACGTTCCCGGCCGCGCCCCGGCCAACCGCGAGCGCCAGGGCCTGGCGCTGTCCGGCCTCTATCAGGTCAGCGACGCCACCCAGATCGTGCTGGACTATTACGGCCTGAAGGCGAAGGACAATCCGGATGTCGGCAGCTATCTCTCCGGCACCGGCAATGACCGTTTCCCGGTCAATCCCCTGCCGCCGGTGTTCGCCCAGGGCGCCGACTTCCTGAAGTCGCACGTCAATACCGGCACGGCGCGGATCAAGCACCAGTTCAACGACGAATGGCGCATCTCCAGCACCCTGCGCGCGGCGGGCGCCTTCAACGGCTATGTGATCTCGGGCGCCAACGGCACCACCACCAACGCCCGCAATCCCGGCGGCGTTTACACCACCGCCGCCATCAGCACCCATCAGGGCTGGCAGGATGTGAACTATGTCGCCAACCAGACCAACTTGTTCTGGACGCCGACGCTGGGCGGCATGAAGCATGAACTTATCCTGACCGGAGAATATTCCTCGCACTCGGTCAAGAATGGCGTGTATGGCGTGACCAATTCGGGCCAGAACTGCTCCACCGGCACCGCGACCACGCTGAACGCTTTCTGCATCACCAACGCCTCGGGCCAGCCGGTCAGCAACCTGCGCAACCTGCTGAACCGCCAGATCGTCAAGGGCAACTACGACATCGACTGGCAGGTCGATACCGCCTCGGTCGGCCTGATGGACACCGTCAGCTTCAACGACCAGTGGACCGCCTTCGGCGGCGTTCGCCTGGACTTCTATGACTTCCGCATGACGACGCAAAACACCACGACCCTGGCGCAGGTGAGCTATCCCTATGACGGCACGCTGGTGAACGGCCATTTCGGCCTGGTCTACCAGTTCAGCCCCGTCGGCAATGTCTATGCCAGCTTTTCCACCGGCCAGGACATCAATGGCGGCGAATCCGATGTCGGCACCAGCAGCGGCTATGGCGGGTTGGTGATCTTCAACGGCACCGCCGCGGGCGCCGCGCCGGAAACCTCGATCAATTTCGAAATCGGCACCAAGTGGAACCTGTTCGACGACCGCCTGCTGGCGACCGCCGCGCTGTTCCAGAGCACCAAGTCGGACGTGATGGAAGGCGCCGACTATCTGGCCTTCGGCACCTTCAATACGGGCGAGAACAAGGTGGAAGGCGTGGAGCTGGGCCTGGTCGGCATGCTGACCGACGACCTGACGGTTTCGGGCGGCGTGACCTACATGAACTCCGAAGTGCTCAAGTCATCGACCCCGGCCAATGTCGGCAAGACGCTGGGCAACTTCGCCAAGAGCGCGGCCAACATCCTGGCCAAGTACCGCATCACCGAAGACCTGCAGGTGGGCGGCGCCTACAAGTTCGAAAGCCGCCGCTTTGGCGGCCAGCCGGATACCGCCGCGCCGTTCGCGGTGGCCACGGGCATCTACAGCCAGCCGGTGCCGTCCTACAGCGTGGTGGACCTGTTCGCCAGCTATCGGGTGAACGACAATCTCAGCGGCCGCCTGAACGTCAACAATATCGGCGATGTGAACTATTACACCGCCGCCTATCGCGGAGGCTTCTTCCTGTACAAGGGCGATGGCCGTTCCGTGAAGGTGACGCTGGACTACGCGCTCTGAGATACGGCTTGAAAAAGCCGGAGGGTACGGAAATGATGAAGCCGGGCGTTCGCCCGGCTTCATTCTTTTTGGGCAACAGGGCAGGGGGCGCATGCTGACCGTCATCAAGCAATTGCTGTCTGCCGACGAAGTCGCGCAGTTTCGCAAGCATCTGGACGCTGCCCAATGGCAGGACGGGCTGAAGACCGCCGGTACGCTGGCCAAGTCGGTCAAGCAGAACCAGCAACTGGAAGAGACCAGCGAGCTGGCCATCAGCCTGGGCAATCACATCCTGCGCAAGCTGGCGGTGCATGACGGCTTCACCACCTTCGCGCTGCCGTCCAAGATCTATCCGCCGCGCTTTAACCGCTATACCGGCGGTGGCACCTATGGCATGCATGTCGACCGCGCCCTGATGCCGGTCGCGGGCAGCCCGGTGACGGTGCGTGGCGACATCTCCGCCACGTTGTTCCTGTCCGCCCCCGACGAATATGAAGGCGGCGTCCTGGAAATCGACGCACCCACCGGCCACCAATCGGTCAAGCTGCCGGCCGGCGACATGGTGCTGTATCCCTCCGGCGCGCTGCATCGCGTCACGCCGGTCACCAAGGGGGCCCGCATCGCCTCTTTCTTCTGGGTCGAGAGTTTTGTCAGCGATCCGGGCCGCCGCGCCCTGCTGTTCGACCTGGACAAGGCAATCCAGGGCGTCACGCCATCCTTGCAGGCCGATGACCCGAACCTGCTGAAACTGACGGCGGTCTATCACAACCTGCTGCGCGGCTGGTCGCGCACTTAGGGCCCTGTTTGACAAAGCGTGCCGTCCGCCTGATGTTTTCGCAAAACAAGAGGCCGGAATGAAACGCCCCTTAGCCTTCATCACCGCCGCCGGCCTGGCCCTGATCGGGCTTTTTCTTGCTTTGCTCGGCGCGCGCCTCGCGCTGCTGGGTGGGTCGCTTTTCTATGTCCTGTTCGGCGTCGGTCTGATCGCGACGGGTGTTCTTGTGTGGAAGAACCATGCCGCCACGTTGCACCTCTTCGCAGCGTTGCTGGCCGCCACGCTGGCATGGGCGGTGTGGGAAACAGGCCTTGAATTCTGGGGCCTGGAAGTGCGGCTTTTGATGCCGGTGGTGATGGGCTTCTGGCTGTTGCTGACGGTCCGCCGCAGCCGCCTGTTCCTGCTTTTGACGGTGTCGGCAGCGCTGTTGTTGCTGGCCGTCAGTTATGGGACGCGGGATCGCTATCAGGTCCGCCAGACCTTGCAGC
>JAZKDV010000159.1:0-8598 GCA_040387395.1 Pseudomonadota bacterium
GGCCTGCCGAACGTCGGCAAGTCGACGCTCTTCAACGCGCTGACGCAGACGGCGGCGGCGCAGGCGGCCAATTATCCGTTCTGCACGATCGAGCCCAATGTCGGCGACGTCGCGGTGCCCGATGACCGGCTGGAGCTGCTCGCCAAGATCGCGGGTTCCAAGGAGATCATCCCGACGCGCCTGACCTTCGTCGATATCGCCGGCCTCGTGCGCGGCGCCTCCAAGGGCGAAGGGCTGGGCAACCAGTTCCTCGCCAATATCCGCGAAGTCGATGCCGTGGCCCATGTGCTGCGCTGTTTCGAGGACGACGACATCACCCATGTCGAGGGCAAGATCGATCCCGTCTCCGACGCCGAGACGGTGGAAACCGAGCTGATGCTGGCCGACCTGGAAAGCCTGGAAAAGCGCATCAAGCCGCTGGAGAAGAAAGCCAATAGCGGCGAGAAGGAAGCCAAGGAACAGCTGGCGCTGATGATGAAGGCGGTGACCTTGCTGCGCGAAGGCAAGCCCGCCCGCCGCGCCGATCTCGCCCCTGAAGAGCGCGGTCCCTATTCCCAGCTGGGCCTGATGACCGCCAAGCCGGTTCTATATGTCTGCAATGTCGAGGAAGCCTCTGCCGCCACCGGCAACGCGATTTCCGCCAAGGTCGAAGCCATGGCCAAGGCCGAAGGCGCGCGCAGCGTGGTGATCAGCGCCAAGATCGAGGAAGAGATCGCGCAGATGAAGCTGGAAGACCGCGCCGACTTCCTGTCGTCACTGGATCTGGAAGAGCCCGGCCTGAACCGCCTGATCCGCACCGGCTATGAACTGCTGGGCCTGCTGACCTTCTTCACCGTGGGGCCGAAGGAAGCCCGCGCCTGGACCGTGACCAAGGGCTCCAAGGGCCCGCAGGCCGCCGGCGTGATCCATACCGATTTCGAGCAGGGTTATATCCGCGCCGAAACCATCGCCTATCCCGACTATGTTGCGGGCAAGGGCGAAGCCGGTGCGCGCGAAGCCGGCAAGTTCCGGCTGGAAGGCAAGGAATATGTCGTCGCCGACGGCGACGTGATGCACTTCCGGTTCAACAACTGACACGCGCAGCGTGTCATCCCCGGCGAGCATCGCATAGCGATGCGAGGGAAGGGGATCCAGGCCGAAAGACCTGATCTGATTTAAACACCTGGATTCCCTTCCCTTCGCGTTGCTGCCGCAACGCTCAGCCGGGAATGACAGATGGGAGGCAGCCGATGGCGGAAAACAAGACCAAGGCCACCAGGGCCAGTGTATCCGCCTTCATCGCTGCCATTTCTGACGATACCAAGCGCGCCGACGCCAAGACCCTGGTCAAGCTGATGCAGGCCGCCACCGGGGAAAAGCCCAAACTGTGGGGCCCGAGCATCATCGGCTTCGGCATGCACCACTATGTTTATGAGAGTGGGCGCGAAGGCGACATGCCGGTGATCGGCTTTTCGCCGCGCAAGCCGGCCCTGGTTCTCTATCTGACGCCGTTCAAGGGCAGCGACGCCCTGCTTAAGAAGCTGGGACCGCACACCAGCGGCAAGGCGTGCCTCTATGTCAAAACGCTGGCCGATGTGGACGCGAAAATCCTGAAGCAGCTGATCGAAAAATCAGCAGCCGCCACGCCCAGCTACTAGCGCATACTTGCTTCGATATTGCCGCCGTCTACGGTGACGACCGCCGCCGTGGTCTTGGAGGCGGTGGCGAGATAGACAAAGGCATCGGCGACGTCTTCCGCCGTTACTTCGCGCTTCAAGAGATTGCCGCTCATATAGTCGGTCTCGGAAAGCCCACGCGCCTTGGAGCGGGCCGCCACCATCTCGTCGGTGAGAAGGCCCGAGCGGATGCGGTCGGCATTGACCGCATTGGCGCGGATGCCGTCCTTGCCGTGATCCAGCGCATACTGCTTGACCAGGAACAGGGTGGCGGCTTTCGGCAAGCCATACGGCCCGAAATCCTTGCCCGGATTGACCGCCTGCTTGGAGGTGTTGAACAGCAGGCAGCCATAGGTGCCCTGGGCCAGCATGATGCGGGTGGCGTGCTGCGCCACCGCCTGATGGGCCCAGAAATTCAGTTCGAACGACTTGCGCAGGGTTTCGTCATCCACCTTGCCGATGGTGCCCTGCCAGGCCGCGCCCGCGTTGGACACCACGATATCCACGCCGCCGAAGGTGGACACCACCTTGTCGAAGGCCGCGCGCACACTTTGCGGATTGGTGACATCGCATTCCACCGCCAGCGCCTTGCCGCCGATCTTCTTGGCGGCCGCCTTGGCGGCTTCCAGGTCGCGGTCGAGGATGGCGACTTCGGCGCCTTCCTTGGCCATTGCTTTCGCCGTCGCCGCGCCGATGCCCGACGCGCCGCCGGTGATCACCGCCACCTGGCGGGCAAGCGACTTTTCGTTGGACTTGCCCAGCTTGGCCTGTTCCAGCGACCAGTACTCAACCTCGAACATGTCGAATTCGCTGATGCTGCGATACTCGCCCATGGCTTCGGCGTCGGTGATGACGGCCACGGCATTCTCGGCGATGTCGGCGGCGATGGCGGCATCCTTGGCGCTGGCGCCGATGCCGAACATGCCCACGCCCGGCACCAGGATGACGCGCGGCAGCGGGTCGAGCTCCTTCTTCTTCACCGGGCTCTTGGCATTGTTGTCTTCAAAATACTTGTGATAGCGGGCGACGAAAGCGTCGACCGCCGCATGCACATCCTTGGACCATTCTTCCAGCTTGCCGGCTTCCGGCGCCGGCACGACCACCGGCCAGTTCTTGGTGCGGATGGTGTGGTCGGGCGTCACCACGCCGACCTGGCTGTAGCGCGACAGTTCGGCGCCGTTCACATAGGCGAGGATCTGCGGATTGGTGCGGAAATCCAGAATCTGCCGCTTGGCGGTGCCGGCCAGCGCATTCTTCTCGATCGCCACGGCGCCGCGCAGGATGGGCGCGATTTCCGGCAGGGTCGCCAGATTGGACGGCAGCTTGGCCTCCACCGCGGTCTTGCGCTGCAGCTTCAGGCGTTCTTCCGCCATGGTGACGAATTCGATCATCCGCGAATAGGCCTGCTCGGCCGTGTCGCCCATGGTGAAAATGCCATGCTGCAGCAGGATCAGGCCTTCGGCCTTGGGATGCTTGTCGAACACTTCGGCCACGGCCTTGGCCAGCGCGAAGCCCGGAATGGTGTAGGGCACATAGGCGACGCGGTCGCCATAGACTTCGTGCACCAGCGCCTTGTTGTCAGGCTGGTCGGTCAGCGCCAAGACAGCAGTGGAGTGGACATGGTCGATGAACTTGTGCGGCAGGAAGGCGTGCAGCAGGGTTTCGACCGAGGGGTTGGGCGAAGTGGAATCCAGCAGGTTGATGCGCTGGAAGTTGACCATGTCTTCGTCGGACAGCTTGTCCAGCTTGCGCAGCTTGCGCAGCGGCTCCAGCCGCACGGCAGGAAGGCCGACGGGTTCGATCACGCCCATGTCCCAGCCCGAGCCCTTGATGCAGATCACATCCACATCTTCGCCCAGCTGGTCCTTGATCGTCGTTTTGACCGAGGTGTTGCCGCCGCCATGCAGCACCATCTTCGGGTCACTGCCGAGCAGGCGCGTGGTGTAGGTGCGCACCGCCAGGTCGGCATTGACGCCGTTGGGGGCGTATTTGGCGATGAAATCCTGCGCGTCCTTGTCCGACCAGCTCGACTTCATGGAACTTATTCCTGCGTTTCGGGGAAGAGGCTGCGTAAGCCTTCGGGTGTGGCGGCGCAAGTGCCGCGTTCGGTGATCAGGCCGGTGACCAGACGCGCCGGGGTGACGTCAAAACCGGGGTTGGCGGCGCCGCTTCCGGGCGCGGCGATTTCCACGATGGCCACCGAACCGTCCGGCAGGCGGCCGGGCATTTTCAGCACTTCGTCTTCGCTGCGTTCCTCGATCGGGATGTCGCGGCCGTCGGCGATGGTCCAGTCGATGGTCGAGCTGGGCAGCGCCACATAGAAAGGCACGCCATTGTCCTTGGCGGCCAGCGCCTTCAGATAGGTGCCGATCTTGTTGGCGACATCGCCATTGGCGGTGACGCGGTCGGTGCCGACGATCACCATGTCGACTTCGCCCTGCTGCATGTAATGGCCGCCGGCATTGTCGGCCAGGATGGTGTGATCCACGCCATGGCTGCCCAGCTCGAAGGCGGTCAGCGAAGCGCCCTGGTTGCGCGGGCGGGTTTCATCGACCCAGACATGCAGGTCGATGCCGGCGTCATGCGCCAGGTAGATCGGCGCAAGCGCGGTGCCGTAATCCACCGTCGCCAGCCAGCCGGCATTGCAATGGGTGAGGATGTTAAGCGTCTGGCCCTTTTTCTTGTCGGCCAGCTCGCGGATGATCTTCAGCCCGTTCTGGCCGATCGCTTCGCTCATCGCCACGTCTTCGTCGGCGATCAGGGCGGCTTCCTTCCAGGCCAGCGCAGCGCGCTTGTCATGCGGATGATTGAGCAACGCGCCGCGCATGCGCCACAGCGCCCATTTCAGGTTGATGGCGGTGGGCCGGGTTTCGGCCAGCATCTCCACCATCTTCTGGATATTGTCGTCGGACGGGTCTTCGCGCACCGCCAGCGCCAGGCCATAGGCGCCCACCGCGCCGATCAGCGGCGCGCCGCGGGTCTGCATGCTCTTGATGGCATGGGCCGCGGCTTCCACGTTGCGCAGGGTCAGCGTTTCGAACGCGTGCGGCAGCTTGGTCTGGTCGATGATGCCGAACGCATCCTCGCCGACCGGCCAGACTGAGCGATAATGTTTGCCCTGGATTTTCATGCCCGCTTCAACCTCAAGGACTCGCCGGAGCCGTGGCCTTCATCGAAGGGTACTCGCAGAATTTCGCGTACCAGCCCGCTAATGTGGGGCGGGAACTCTTCCAATCAAGATCGGGCATGCGGAAATCGAGATAACCCAGGGCGCAGGCCACGGAAATCTCGCCGATGGTGGGATCGTCGGCGAACTTGGCGCGCGCCAGCACGTCCAGGCTGGCCATCACCGCCGCCATGTGACGGGTGCGGGCGCCCTCGTTGACAGGCTGCTGGCGGCCTTCGATCATCCAGGCCACCGCGGCATCGGCGAGCCCATCGCCCAGCGCCTGCAGGCCCAGCGTCTTCCAGCGCCGCGCATCCTCTTTCCAGATGCTGCTGTTGGGGAAGAACGACCCGCCGCCGGCATGGTTGAGATACTCGCAGATCACCGGGCTGTCGATCAGGATCGAGCCGTCATCCAGCACCAGCGCGGGAATCTTGCCCAGCGGATTGATGCGGCGGAACTCCGGCTCCTGCATCGGCAGGGTGCGGACCTCTTCCAGCGCCAGTTTCAGTTCGTGCGCGATGATCCGGCATTTGCGCGCGAAAGGCGAAGCGGCGTTGGTGTGGAGCTTCAACGCCTAGTGTCCTTCGAAAGCCACCAGCGCCATCACCGGCTTGCCGATGGCGCGCAGCTTGTCGGCGCCGCCCAGCTCGGGCAGGTCGATGACAAAGGAGCAGCCGATGATGTTGGCCCCGGCACGCTCCAACAGGCGGATACCGGCAAAGGCGGTGCCGCCGGTGGCGATCAGGTCGTCCACCAAAAGAATGCGCTCGCCTTTTTCCACCGCGTCGACATGGATCTCCATCCGGTCCTTGCCGTATTCCAGGTCATAATCCTCGCCGATCACGGTGTGGGGCAGCTTGCCCTTCTTGCGCACCGGAATGAATCCGACCGAAAGCTGGTGCGCCACCGCGCCGCCCAGGATGAAGCCGCGCGCTTCCATCCCGGCCACCTTGTCGATCTTCATGCCGGCATAAGGCTGCACCATCTGGTCCACCGCGGCGCGGAAGGCGCGCGGATTGCCCAAAAGGGTGGTGATGTCGCGGAACATGATCCCGGGCTTGGGATAGTCGGGAATGGTGCGGATCGCGGTTTTGAAGTCCATCGTCTTTAAGCCTTTTTGAGCACGCGGCCGGCCACCGCATCGAGTTTCGCCGCCAAAGCAGGGTCGCGTTTTTCGGGCGCGGTGATCAGCGCAAAATCCAGCACCGTTTCCGGACGGTCCGGGCAGGTGGACGGTTCGCGCTGCGGTCCCAGCTTGGGCGCCACCGCCATGATCAGCTTGCGCGCATTGGCGGCATTCTGGTGCATCACCTTGATCACCGCCTCGACCGTCACATGCTCGTGATCGTCGTGCCAGCAATCGTAATCGGTCACCATCGAGACGATGGCGTAGGGCAGCTCGGCCTCGCGCGCCAATTTCGCTTCCGGCATCGCGGTCATGCCGATCACGCTGCAATCCCAGCTGCGATAGAGAAAGCTTTCGGCGCGGGTGGAGAATTGCGGGCCTTCCATGCAGATATAGGTGCCGCCCTCACTGTGATCGATCTTTTCTTCCCGCGCCGCCAGAGTCAGCGCGCCCGACAGACGCGGGCAGACCGGATGGGCCATGGGGACATGGGCGACGAAGCCGGGGCCGAAGAAACTCTTCTCGCGCGCGAAGGTGCGGTCGATGAACTGGTCAGCCATCACGAAGGTGCCGGGTGGCAGCTCCTCTTTCAGCGAGCCGCAGGCCGAGACCGAGATCAGGTCGGTGACGCCGATGCGCTTGAGGGCATCAATGTTGGCGCGGTAGTTGATCGAAGAGGGTGTCTGGATATGGCCGCGGCCGTGGCGCGGCAGGAACACCAGGTCCACGCCATGGAAGGTGCCGGTCAGAAGCTGGTCCGACGGTTCGCCCCAGGGGCTTTTGACGGTCTGCCATTTGGCGTTTTCCAGGCCGGGGATTTCGTAGACCCCACTGCCGCCGACAATACCCAGAACGGTTTTAGCCATGAAAAAGGGCGCCATCTTTGAAGACGGCGCCCTTTTAACATTTATGACCCGAGGGGCAATGCCTCGGATTTATGACGTCTTTTAATGGTCGCACGGACGAGGCCGTCCCTGCGGGACGGTTCGCCGCTGCTCCCTAGTGGGCGTCTTTCCAGACCTTGCGGTAGGCGGCAAACAACAGGCCCGCCAGGGTGATCAGGAAGATCAGCACGCCAAAACCCATGCGCTTGCGGTCTTCCATCTTGGGCTCGGCGGTCCAGGCCAGGAAGGTGACCACGTCATGGGCCTGCTGCTCGATGGTCGCCTTGGTGCCGTCGGAATAGGTGACGCCATTGTTGCTGAGCGGCTTGGGCATGCCGATGGCCCAACCCTCGAAATAGGGGTTGTAGTTCTTGCCGGTCGGCAGGTGGAAGCTGGCCGGTGCCTTTTCGTCATAGCCGGTGAGCAGCGAATAGACATAGTGCGCGCCGCCTTCGCGCGCCTTGGTCATCAGCGACAGGTCCGGCGGAGCCGCGCCGCCATTGTTGGCGCGGGCGGCATTTTCGTTCGGGTAGGGCGCCGGCAGCTTGTCCGACAGAACCGCCGGACGGGTCAGCACAACGCCCTTTTCGTCGACGGTCTCACCCTGCTCGTTGGGCTCGGCCGGAACCCGCACAGCCGCCGCCAAAGCGCGGGCCTGGGCTTCGCTGAACTCCGGGCCGCCCTTGTCCGCCAGATTGCGGAAGGCGATGTATTGCAGGCTGTGGCAGGCGGCGCAGACTTCCTTGTAGACCTGATAGCCGCGCTGCAGGGCGCCGCGATCATAGGTGCCGAAGGGGCCTTCGAACTCGAATTCCACTTCCTTGGGATGATGGCGCGCGGTGGCGCTGTCAGCCGCGAAAGCGGCAGTTGAGGCCAGAAGGCCAAGACCCAGACCGAGCGCCAGGTTGCGAGAGAGTTTGGTCAGACGCATGGTGTTTCTCACTCGACAGGCTTGGCGGCGGAATCGCCGAGCACGGATTGCGCGATCGATGCGGGCAGCTTCTTGGGCGTTTCGATCAGCCCGACGATCGGCATGATCAGCCAGAAGTAGGCGAAGTAGTACAGGGTGGCGATACGGGCGACCCAGACCAGCGGAATGCCGAAGGCGGTGGCTTCCACGCTCTGCGCGCCGCAGTAACCCAGGATCACGCAGACCACCGCGAAGGCCCAGAAGAACTGCTTCATCAGCGGGCGGAAGCGGCAGGAGCGCACGCGGCTGGTGTCCAGCCAGGGGATGAACACCAGAGTGAGAATGGCGCCGCCCATGACCAGCACGCCCAGCAGCTTGTCGGGGACCGAGCGCAGCATGGCGTAGAAGGGCAGAAGGTACCATTCCGGCACGATTTCCGGCGGCGTCACCAGCGGATTGGCCGGCTGGTAATTGTCCGGATTGCCGAAGAAGTCAGGCTCGAAGAACACGAAGCCCGCGAACAGGATCACGAAGCAGACCAGATAGAAGGCGTCCTTCACCGTGTAGTAGGGGTGGAAGGGCACCGTGTCCTGCGGGCTCTTCACATCAATGCCCAGCGGGTTGTTGTTGCCCGGGACATGCAGCGCCCAGATATGCAGGCCAACCACGCCGGCAATGATGAAGGGCAGCAGATAGTGCAGCGAGAAGAAGCGGTTCAGGGTGGCGTCGCCCACCGCGAAGTCGCCCCACAGCCAGGTGGCGATGGCCTGGCCCACGAGCGGGACGGCGCTGAACATGTTGGTGATGACCGTGGCGCCCCAGAAGGACATCTGGCCCCAGGGCAGCACGTAGCC
>JAZKDV010000160.1:0-13948 GCA_040387395.1 Pseudomonadota bacterium
GGGCGGTGCGGCCAGCCAGGGCAATGGCGGCGCGGTGGCGGGCGGCGCCTTGCTTGGGGGCCTCGCCGGCAACGCCATCGCCCGCGACATGGACTGCGCCGACCGGCCCCATGCGGTGCGCTCCTATCATGACAGTTTCCGTGGGCCCGTCGGCCGGCGCTATGGCTGGAACCGCGGTCCCAACCGCGGCTACATCGTCACCCACCGCGAGTATCACCGCATGGGCCGCCTTTGCCGCGACTTCACACAGGTGGTCTATCGCAAGGGCCGCCAATTCGACCGCCCCGGTACCGCCTGCCTGCGCCGCGACGGCGCCTGGGAATTTGTCTGACGCCCCGCCCAACGCCGCCAAAATCCCCGTTTGCCGCCCGTGGTTTGGCTGGACGGCAACCAATGGGTAACCATTGACCGCTAGGCTGGGCGCGAAACTCCATTCAGCGTGTCATGGCGGAATCCTGGACAATCAGCGTCGGCGGCCGGGTTTATGGCCCCTACACCCTTGAACAGATGCAGGGCTTCCACGCCGAAAACCGGCTGGCGGACCATTCCCTGATCGCGCGCGCGGGCGAAGAACAGTTTCACCCCGCCATCGAAGACCCCGAACTGGCGCCCCTCTTCCAGGGCGCCCCAGCCGAACAGGCGGCGCCGGCCGCCGAACCGGCCGCCGCGACGCCGCATCGTTTCGGCCGCAGCGAACCGGAAAGCGACGGCCTGCCCGCGCATTTCGTGATCATCGCCGACATGAAATCCAGCTCGATCAGCGGCCTGGAAGAAGAGATCTTCAATCTCGGCCAGGCGCATCGCTTCATGCCCCAAGCCTGGGTCCTGTCCAGCGACGCTTCGATCAACACCATCCGCAACGCGCTGGTGCAGAAGCTGGGCAAGATCGACACGCTGTTCATCGTGGACGCCGCCCATGACAAGGCGGCCTGGTTCAATTTCGGTCCCGAAAGCGACACCCGCATCCGCCGGATGTGGAGCCGCCCGATCGAACATGCCGGCCCGGAAAAACGCGCCGTCAGACGCGCCTGAGCCCGCTGGCGTAACGCGCCGCGTTCGCCACATAGATTTCCGCCGACTGCTTTATGCCCGCCATCTGTTCCGGCGTAAGATCGCGCATGGCTTTGGCCGGCGATCCCAGGATCATCTTGCCGTCCTCGAAAGCCTTGCCTTCGGTGACCAGCGATGCCGCGCCCACCAGCGACTGCGAGCCGATGCGGGCGCGATTGAGCAGGGTCGCGCCCATGCCGATCAGGGAGTGGTCCCCAACGACGGCGCTATGGATGATGACGCGGTGGCCGACGGTGACGCCGCGGCCAATTTCCACAGGCTGTCCCGGATCGGCGTGAATGATGCTATGATCCTGGATATTCGAGTCCTGGCCCACAGTGATCCACTCATTGTCGCCGCGCAGCACAGCGCCGAACCAGATGCTCGCGCCTTGCAGCAACCGCACCTTCCCGATCAGAACGGCATCGGGCGCGACAAAACAGCCATCGGCGATCTGCGGCGTGTCGCCATCCAGCGTGTAAATCGGCATTCGCATCTCTTTCGTGAAAGCGCGTTCGATTATTCACACACTGCGGCGCAAAAATAGATACCCTTGAAACAGGCGGTACGATTCGCCGCCTGCGATTAAGGGGGTATCGGCACTGGTGCATCTCGCACTGCGTTCGCCAATAGTTTCAAGGGCCGGGAAACCGGACAGCCCCTCCCCCTCGCTCACACCCAAAAGCACCTCACATCACATCGGGAGTATTTATGGCCAAACGCTCCATGCGTTCGAAGTCGCGTGACTCTGCCTACGCTCAAGAAAATGTGCATCCGCTTTTTCCCGGCCGCGCCGGCTGGACTCCCCACGATCCCGATGGCCAGTTTCGAGACCGAAAATACGTAAAGAACATACGGGCGATGAGCCCGGCCCAGCAGCAGTTGATGGATGCGGTCGATACCAACAGTGTCGTTCTCGCCCTGGGCCCAGCCGGCACTGGCAAGACCTATCTCGCCATCGCCAAGGCCGTCGAAGCACTGGAATCCGGCAAGGTGCAGCGCATCGTGCTGTCCCGCCCGGCGGTGGAAGCGGGGGAAAGCCTGGGCTTCCTGCCCGGCGACCTGCAGGAGAAGCTGGCGCCCTACCTGCGCCCGCTCTACGACGCGCTGACCGAAAGACTGGGCACCAAGCGGCTTAAGGCGATGCTGGCGGACGGCATCATCGAAATCGCGCCGGTGGCCTATATGCGCGGCCGCACCCTGAGCGAGTGTTTCGTGGTGATCGACGAGGCGCAGAACTGCACCTACACCCAGATCAAGATGCTGCTGACTCGGCTGGGCTGGCGCTCGACCATGGTGCTGACCGGCGATCCGGATCAGACCGATCTGCTGCCCGGCATTTCGGGCCTGGCCGATATCGCCGCGAAACTGGACAAACTGCCGGATGTTCCGGTGGTGCGGCTGGCGGAAGGCGACATTGTCCGCCACCCGCTGGTGGCGTCGATGCTGACAGTCTTGTGAAATTGAAAGAGCGCGGGCAACGCCCGCGCTCTTTTTATAAAACCTCGCGCAGGTTCATCATCCCCAGGCCGAGGATGAAGGCCCAATAGACTGCCAAGCCGACAGCGAAACTGTAGGACAGGCCCGAACATTCCTTCTTGCGGAAGGAGCGGGTGGAATTTTCGAACAGCACGCTTGGACCGGCCAGCAGCATCACGCCATAATAGGCCCAGGTCGCCAGCCGTCCTTCCGGCTTGTTGGCCAGGAGGCGGTAGCCGTTGGCCACAATGCCGGAAAGTGTCAGCCCGCCCGCGAGCAGGAACAGCGCCAGAATGAGATTGTGCATGAATGCCCCTAAGGCTCAGCCTTTTTTGGTGTGGAACAGCGAAAAGACAGCCGACTTCACCTTGGCCTGGGGCTCGGCCTGGTGGAGATCGGCCGCCACGGCCCGCCAATGGGGGCTAAGAGGCGGGAGGTTGCCGGTGAGCAGAGCGGCGCAGACAAAGGCCGCTCCGGCCTTGAATAAAACTGACATGTCCTGAAATGACGCGAAAATGATGTTTCCAGGTCACGCGTCGCAAGAATTGGGCTAGCCCCAGCCCGCAGCGGGCCCGGCAATGTTAAGCTTGGCGCCGATGAGCAACACGGGGCAACGGGACGACGTTCACCAGCATTCCGGCTGGTGGCTGCCCCTGGCGTTTCTGTTCGCCATCCTGCTGCTGTCGGCCCTGTTCCTGGGTTGGTACCTGCGCCCCGGCCCCCGCCCCTCCGCCGCGCCCACCGGCCAGTCGAACATCGTCAACCTGACGGTGCGCGGCAGCGCCTTCGCCATTCCCGCCAATTACATCGAGAATGCTGCCACGCGCGCCGGCGGCGACCAGGACAGCCTGGCGCTGGCGGCGCTGTTCCCGTCCTTCCGCGGCTATTCCGAAAGCGAGGCGAAACTGTTCCAGGGCAATGCCCCGGATTCGCCGGTCATCCATATGAGCCTCAGGGGTGACGCCAACAACCTCGCGCCGGAGGCGCGCCTGCTGCGCATCTACGGACCCTATCTGGTGAACCGTGACGGCGCGGCCGGACCTTTCGGCCTGACCCAGTACGCCTTCCGCAAGAATTCGGGCTATGAACAGAACGACCTGTTTGCCGGAATGAGCCCGAACGGGTTGGTGCTGCTGTTATGCGAACGCGCCGCCAGCGACCTGTCCAGTCCCAACTGCCTGGCGATCGACCGGCCTATGGCGCGGAATCTGAGTTTTTCCTACCGCTTCAAGCGCGCCTATCTGGCGCGCTGGCGCGAAATGGCCGGCGGCGTGAACATCCTGATCCGAAAATTCGAAAGTCGCTGAACCTCAGCGCGAGGGGGGCGGCTCGGGCAGATCCATTTCCAGGATCGCCATGTTGAAGGCGTAGGAGACTTCGCCGTCTTCCTCATCCTTGAACAGCACGCCGACGAACTCTCCATTGACCTGCACTTCGACACTGTCCTGCTGCTTGGGACGCTCGACGATCGTGATGGTGTCGAGACGGAACAGGTTGCGCAGGTATTTTTCCAGGCGCCAGATTTCGCTGCGGGTCAAAGCCGGTTCCTCATGATTGGACGCCCCCAACTCGCATGGCTAGGAGGCGATTTCAACCGCTTTCGCCCGGCCGCTCGCCCAAGCTCGCGGCGTTCGTCGCTTTCGCAGGTCCACCGGACCTGCTCACCCGCTTCGCGGGCCACTCCTCACCCAGTGTTATCCGGCAACTCTTCGATGAAATGGTCCATCTGGTGCGAGGGCCGTTCGCCGCAATCGCAATTGACCAGCTTGGCGGGAACGCCCACGGCGGTGCAGTGCGGCGGCACCGATTTCAGCACCACCGAACCGGCGCCGACGCGGCTATATTCCCCGATCTCGATATTGCCGAGGATCTTGGCGCCCAGCGACAGCAGCACGCCGCGCCGGATCTTGGGGTGACGGTCGCCGCTTTCCTTGCCGGTGCCGCCCAGGGTGACGTCCTGCATGATGGAGACATCGTCTTCCACCACCGCGGTCTCGCCGATCACGATGCCGGTGGCATGGTCCAGCATGATGCCGCGGCCGACCCGGGCAGCCGGATGGATGTCCACCGCGAAAAGCTGGGAGATGCGGCTTTGCAGGAACAACGCCATGGCCTGGCGGTTATTGCTCCACAGCCAGTGGGAGATGCGGAAGCTCTCCAGAGCGTGGAAGCCTTTGTAGAACAGGAAAGCGTCGACATAGGAATGGCAGGCCGGATCGCGCTCGAACACCGCCGACAGGTCGGCGCGCACCGCCGCGCCCAGGCTGGATTCGGCGGCCATGGCGTCGTCGAACATTTCGCGGATCGCCAGCGGGCTGAGATCCTCCCCGCCCAGCTTGCGGGCCAGGTGATAGGAAAGCGCCTGCTCCAGCCGTTCATGCTGCAGGATGGTGGCGTGGACGAAGCCGGCCAGGGTCGGCTCGCGCGCGGCCATGGCTTCGGCCTGCTGGCGCAGGCTGTTCCAGATCGGATCGACGGTAGAAACTTTTTCGCGCGGGCTGGCCATGCTGGTCCTTTGGGGCGGTGCTTTTACCACGGAAGTTTGTAGAATTTCAAAACGCCCAAAATCGGGCTTTTTCCCCCGGCAAATGTTAATATGGGTCCACACCCGTCCTTATTCGAGGCTTGCATGACTGCCCTGAGACAAACGGTTGTTCGCCTGATGACGGCTTTGCTGCTGCTGCTGGCCCCCCTGACGACCGGACCGGCGCTGGCCGCTCCGGCCGACGAAATGGCGGGGGAATGGACCATCCTTATACCCGACGCCTTTCCCGGCATGGTCTTCAGCTGGAGGGTGAGCCAGGACGGCACCTATCAGGAGGATGCGCGCCGGGTGGTAAGCGGCCGGCGCACCCAGCCCACCATGAGCGGACGCTGGAGCATCGAAGACCGCCATCTGGTCATGACACAGGACAGCCAGGGCTTCGTCTTCGAAGGCGAAGTGGCGGGAAAATACTTTTCCGGCTCGCTCTTCCTGAAAGGCGTGCCGGTTTCGCATTTCTGCGCGCTGAAGGGCAGCGAGACGCCGGGCACTTGCGACCGGCTGTCGGCCTGATATCAAACTGGCATGTCAAAAAAAGAGACGTTCAACCATCCCGCGCCCGAGACCATCGACCTGCTGCTGACGCGGCGATCCGGGTCGGCCAAGGCGATGAAGGCCCCGGGACCGTCCAAAAAGCAGATCGAAGACATCCTGCAGGCCGGCGCGCGCGCGCCGGATCACGGCAAGCTGTTTCCATGGCGCTTCATCGTTTTTGAAGGCAAGGGCCGCGAGCGCGCCGGAGACATACTGGGCGAGGTGATGGAAGCCGAAGGCGAGCGCGCCAAGCAGGTCGAGGAAGAGCGCGGCCGCTTCCTGCGCGCGCCGCTGGTGGTCGGCGTGGTCTCGGCGGTGCGCGAGCAGCACAAGATACCGGTCTGGGAACAGGAGCTTTCGGCCGGCGCGGTGTGCCAGAACATCCTGATCGCCGCCACGGCGCTTGGTTTCGTCGGCAACTGGCTGAGCGAGTGGTACGCCTATCACCCGGATGTGAAGCAGAAGATGGGCCTGAAGCCGGGCGAGCGGATTGCGGGCTTCATCTATATCGGCACCGCCAAGGTCGAGCTCGAAGAACGCCCCCGTCCCGAGATGGACAAGATCATTACGGTGTTCTGAAGGCTATTCCACGAACCGCAACTGGCCGAAGCGGCCCGGATAGTGCGGGTTGGGTTTCAGCATGCCTGAATCCGACCATTGCGAAAGCCGCCGGTCGGGTGCCGTCCCATCCCAGCGATTCAGGTTCGCGATCCAGCGGTCGCCAACCTTGGGCACAGGATCATCCGCCAAATCGGCAAACGAGCGCCAGGGAATCGACACTTCGAGATTCCAGCCCTGGTCCTGGTCTGCGCTGCTGTTGAGCGAACCCTTGCTCGAAACCGCCACCTTCACGCCCGGCAGGTTGTAATTCTTGATGATGCGCTGCGGGAACGGGTAGAGATAGTCATACAGGACGGCGCGGGCATTCATCTCAAGGCCCAGATACAGGTTCCTGACGCCAGGCGGCGCAATGAAGATTTCGACGGCATCGTCCTTGTAGGTTGGGTCGTCATGCGTGGCATGCACCGCGGTGAGGTCGCTATCCTCGCACGCATAGGCGACATAGAGGTTATCGCTGTCCCAGGTCATCCGGGCCACGGTTTTCTGCTTCTTGCCGGTCTGATCGGACCATGGAAAGACGAAGGTCACCGGCTTGGCCCCTTGCCAGGCGGCATCGTCCAGCTGGCCGTCGATGCGCGGCGCAACTTTGGCGCGATGCACGTCATAGGTCGGGATGGGTGCGAGATTGGGCCGCTGGGTTTGAGCCAATACGGGCGCACCGGTCAAAAGCGCAAGGCAGGCAGACGACAGAAGAACAGTGAATTTTTTCACGGCTTCAAATCCCCCTTTTAGCGAATACCGATCAGCTTATGCGTTTGTAGCGACAACCGCCATTGCGGGTGGGCAAGGCAATAGGCCGTGGCGGCCTCGGTGTTGGCCGCCTGCTGTTCATTGTCCATTGGCTGCAGGAAAAAGTTCTGGAAATCCTGGCCCGCAAAGCGTTCCGGCCCGGCGCCGGCCTGCGGATAAATCAGTTTCAGCTCATTGCCGCGCATCAGCTTCTGCTCCGCATCCGCCTTGGGACTGACGCAGATCCAGTCGATGCCGGGCGGCGGCAACAGCGTGCCATTGGTCTCGACACCGATTTCAAATCCCTGCTCTTTCAGCGCGGCGATGGCGGCGCTGTCGAGCTGCAGCAGGGGTTCGCCGCCGGTGCAGACAACATAGGGCTTGCCGCGAACGTCGCGGGGCCAGGCGGCTGCCACGGCGCGGGCCAAAGCAGCTGCGTCCGCAAATTTTCCGCCGCCGGGCCCGTCGGTGCCAACGAAATCGGTGTCGCAAAAGCGGCAGGTTGCGTCATGGCGATCCTTTTCCAGGCCGCTCCACAGGTTGCAGCCTGCGAATCGCAGGAACACCGCGGCGCGGCCCGTCTGCGCCCCCTCGCCTTGCAGCGTGTAGTAAATCTCTTTGACGCTATAGGTCATGGGACATGTACTTGAGATAGCCGACAGCACGCAGTTCGCAGGCCGGACAAACGCCGCAGCCATAGCCCCAGTCATGGCGCTGGCTGCGGTCGCCTTCATAACAGGTGACGGTGTCTTCCACGATCAGGTTGACCAGCGCCGCGCCGCCCAGCGCTTCCGCCAGCGTCCAGGTCGCCGCCTTGTCGATCGCCATCAGCGGCGTATGCACGCGCACCTCCCGCGCCAGGCCCAGGCTCAGCGCCCGCGCCGTCGCCTCGATCGTGTCGGCCCGGCAGTCCGGATAGCCGGAGTAATCGGTTTCGCACATGCCGCCCACCAGATCGGCGATGCCCCGGCGATAGCCGAGCGCGGCGGCAGCGGTGAGGAACATCACATTGCGTCCCGGCACAAAAGTGGTGGGAAGGCCGCCTGCGCCCATCTCGATTTTCCGGTCGTCCATCAGCGCGCTGCCGCCGATCGCCTTCAGCACGTCCAGCGGCAACAGATGGTCTTCGCCCAAGCCCGACGCCAGGCCGGAAAATCCTTCGCGGAATTTCTGCAGGATGCGCGGCCGCGCCGCCAGTTCGGCGGCATGGCGCTGGCCATAGTCAAAGCCGACCGTTTCCACCCGGCCAAAACGCGACAGCGCCCAGGCCAGGCAGACGGTGGAATCCTGGCCACCGGAAAACAGCACCAGGGCGGAAGGGCGCGCGGACATGGCGGGGATGTAGCCCCTGGCCCGCGTCCGGCACAAACAAAAAAGCCCAGAAGGCGTCAGAGGGACCGGTCAGGCGACCCGGGCAATGGCGGGCGCCGCGCATACGCGCGTGGGCGGCAGGGTGATGGTGACGGTGGTGCCCTCGCCCACGGCGCTCTGGACCGACAGGGAGCCGCCATGCAGCTCCGCCAGCGCCTTGGATATGGACAGGCCCAATCCGGTGCCTTCGAAGCGGCGCGCCAGGCTGCCATCCACCTGGCGGAACGGCTCCAGCGCCGCCGCGATGGTTTCCTGGGCCATGCCGATTCCGGTGTCCGACACCGTCAGCAAAACCCCGCCATCGGCCGAGCGTGTCACGGCCAGACGCACCTCGCCGGTCTGCGGCGTGAACTTCAGCGCATTGGCCAGGAGATTGCCCAGCGCCTGCGATATGCGGCGCGGATCCACCAGCAGCGACGGCATGTCGCCCGGCACATCGACCTCGATCCGGCGCTGGTCATGGGTGACGCCCTGGGCCAGCCGGATGGCCTGTTCGGCAAGGTCCAGCACGTTCTCGGGACGCGCATCAATGGTCAGCAGCCCGCCTTCCAGGCGTGACACGTCCAGCACGTCGTTGATGATGGCCAGCAGCCGCGCGCCGCTTTTGTGGATGTCGCCAGCATAGTCGCGATAGGCGTCCTGCCCCACCGGGCCCAGCACTTCGTCGCGAATGATTTCGGAAAAACCCAGCACCGCATTCAGCGGCGTTTTCAGTTCATGGCTCATGGCCGCCAGGAAGGCCGCCTTCATCTTGTTGGCGATTTCCGCCTGGCGCAGCGCGACGCGCAAGGCGCGGTCCTGCTCGAACTTCTCGGTGACGTCCTCCACCGTGCCTTCATAGCAAAGCAGTTCGCCAGACCAGTCGCGCACCGCCCGCGCATTCTCGGAAATCCAGATGCGGTGGCCGTTGCGGTGATGGATTTCCGAAACAAAGTTGGTCACCACGTCGTGGGCCTGCATCTGGGCGCGGAATTCCTCGCGGCGGCCATGCTCGACATAGAGCTGGGCGCCGATGTCGGTCAGGCCGGCGATCAGCGCGTCGGGATTGGCATAGCCGTAAATGTCGGCCAGCGCCTGGTTGACCGCCAGATAATGGCCATCGGGCGTGGTGCGGAAGATGCCATCAACCGCGTGATCGAAGAAGGCGCGATAACTCGCTTCGCCCGCGGTGACCCGGTTGCGGGTATTTTCCGCAAGCCTGGCCAGCAGCAACAGGCCGAAGCCCAACACCGCCACGATAGTCAGTCCCGCAATGAACTGGCCGCCGAGATTCGACACAAGCCCAAGGCCGATTACCAGGCCGGCGACAAAAAACGCCAGCGCGCCCGCCAGCCCGGATCGGCTGCGGCCCTGTGTCTGCATGGGATCAATCAGAGGCGGCATGTTCGCATGTGTCAGAATACGCTTCGTCTTAACGCGAATTTCTAAATGTCCAGTTGCGTTTAGCCTGGACCACATCGCGGCGCGCCGCGGCTTTGTTAGTCCTTTCTCAATCTTGATGAGAGTTGCGTTAAACTTCTGCGCGCTTTGCGGCGCCTGCCGCGATGTGTTTCGTCCGCCGGTTGTCCAAACTGCCTATTTGCCGCCCAAAGGGCATGCAAAGGCGGCAATTGTGGGGGCCGGAACTTTGTGTGAAATTGCGCGCCCATTCTCAAAAAAACTTCGGACAAATCGCATGGCCCTGCTGCCAGCCGTCATCCAGTTGCTCCATGCCTGACCTGATCAAGAAAGGCGGAGCAAAGCGGGCTTGGCAGCGGATGCTCAGCGGACGGCGGCTCGATCTGCTCGAGCCCAGCCCGCTGGACATCGAGATCGAGGACATCGCCCATGGCTTGGCCCGGGTGGCCCGGTGGAACGGCCAGACCATCGGCGAGCACGCCTTCTCGGTGGCCCAGCACAGCGTCCTGGTGGAGCGGCTGGTATCGGACCTGTCGCCCCGGCTGACCCGCGAGATCCGGTTGATGGCCTTGCTGCATGATGCGCCGGAATATGTTGTCGGCGACCTCATCAGCCCCTTCAAGGCGGCAATTGGCATTGATTACAAGGCACTGGAAGAAAGACTTCAGGCAGCAATTCATCAACGATTTGGCCTCAGCGCCCATGTCCCGGCCGCCCTCAAGACCCTGTTCAAGCGCGCCGACCATCTGTCGGCCTATTACGAGGCCACCCAGCTTGCCGGTTTCGGGGAGGCCGAGGCTGGCCGGCTGTTCGGAACGCCTCCCAAGGCCCTGAAAACGCCCCGGCTGGCCCCCCTCAGCACCTCCGAGGCGCAAGCCCTGTTCCTCGCAAGGTTTCACCGCCTTTATGCTCAATAGCTGCTAAAAGGCGGCCCATGCCCCGCCTGCTGGTCACGCCCCTGTCGAGCCTTGACGATGCGCTTCGGACCCATGCGCCCTCGCATCTGGTCAGCTTGCTGTCGCCCGAGCACATGATCGAGACGCCAAGCGGATTTCCGGTCACCGGTCACCTGCGCCTGGGGGTCAACGACATTGTCGACCCTGCCGCCGGCACCGCCCCGCCCGCACGCACCCATATCGACGCGCTGCTGGCCTTTTCGCGAAGCTGGGATGCGCGAAAGCCGATGGTGATCCATTGCTGGGCCGGTATTTCGCGCTCGATGGCCTCGGCCTTCACCATCCTGTGCGACCGGCTGGGCCCGGACCGCGAAATTGAAATTGCCCGCGCGATCCGCCAGCGCGCACCACATGCCCAGCCCAACCGTCTGCTGGTGAGCCATGCGGACGATGCGTTGGGGCGCGGCGGACGGATGATCGCCGCCTTGAACACAATGGGGCCGCCGGTGGTGGTGGAAGAAGGCGTTGCCACCGCTTTCCCGCTGGTGGGCCTATGAGCAAGGAGACAGTCGTCAGCATCGGCCTGTCCGCCGCCATCGTGGCGGTGGAAAGCGAGCAGCCGGTGGTGCTGGTGGTGGCCCATGACGGCAGCGACGATGCCCTGCCCTTCGGGCCTTTTGATCCGGCGCACCACCGCACACTGGAATCAGGCCTGCGCAAATGGGTGGGCGAGCAGACCCGTTTCGACCTGGGCTATACCGAGCAGCTCTACACGTTTGGGGACAAAGGCCGGCATACGCCGGCGGGCGGCGACAAGGGCCGGGGCGGTGCGCGCGTGGTGTCGGTGGGCTATCTGGCGCTGACGCGGCGGGTGAAGGAAGCGCCGGAAACCCAGTGGCGCGGCTGGTACAATTATTTCCCCTGGGAAGACTGGCGCGATACCAGGCCCGCCATGATCGATGGCGTCATTCTGCCGGCGCTGAAGAAATTCGTGAAGGACGCGCCCAATGCCGAAACCGCGGAGCTGCGGCGCGAGCGGGTGAATGTCTGTTTCGGCGAAGGCTGGGACGAAGAGCGCGTGCTGGAACGCTACGAGCTTTTGTACGAAGCGGGACTGGTAGAAGAATTCCATCGCGACAGCGGCCAGACCGCGAACGGTCCTGCGCTGGGCACCGCCATGCTGTTCGATCACCGCCGCATTCTCGCCACCGCCATCGCGCGGCTGCGCGGCAAGCTGAAATACCGTCCGGTGGTATTCGAACTGATGTCGCCCACCTTCACCTTGCTGGAACTGCAGCGGGCGGTTGAGGCGCTGGCCGGCCTGCGCCTGCACAAGCAGAATTTCCGCCGCCTGGTGTCCGAACAGGGGTTGGTGGAAGGAACCGGCAAGTTCTCGGCGCCGGCCCGCGGACGCCCCGCCGAGCTGTTCCGCTTTCGCCGCGAGGTGCTGCGCGAGCGTCCGGCGCCGGGTCTCCGGCTGGGCCGCCGGACCAAATAGGGCTGACTTGGCGTCATCTGGCGTCACGGCGGCTTCGCAAAAGCCTGAACTGTGACTTTCGCGACTCTTGACCCCAATATGCTCGTGTGTAGCATAAAGCCTGAACCGGCTCCTTGAAGGCCGGGTTTTTTGCCCCATATATATACTCGAAATGAGTATTAATTGGCGGCAGGAGGACGAAATGGGAGTTGAGCTGGCTTATACCGACGCTGTCGCACGCGCGACCCGCGATCTGTACGCCAAGGTTTCCAGTGTCATTCCGGAACTGGAATGGCCCGTCCACGCGCCCATGATCGCCGAGATCAACCGGCTGAAGCGCGAGCGCAATGCCGTCATCCTGGCGCACAATTACATGACGCCGGAAATCTTCCACTGCGTCGGTGACTTCGTGGGCGATTCCCTGGCGCTGGCCCGCGAGGCGGCGCGCACCGATGCGGGCGTGATCGTCCAGGCCGGTGTGCATTTCATGGCCGAGACTTCGAAAATCCTCTCCCCGCAAAAGACCGTGCTGATCCCCAGCATGGAAGCCGGCTGCTCCCTCGCCTCCTCCATCACCGGCGCCGATGTGCGGCTGCTGAAGCAGAAATATCCCGGCCTGCCGGTGGTAACCTATGTGAACACCAGCGCCGACGTGAAGGCGGAAAGCGACATCTGCTGCACCTCGGGCAACGCGGTGGCCGTGGTCGAGACCATCGCCAAAGACTTTGGCGTCGATACCGTCATCATGATCCCGGACAAGTACCTGGCCCGCAACGTCGCGGCCAAGACCGGCGTGAAAGTCATCACCTGGGAAGGCGCCTGCGAGGTGCATGAGCGTTTCACGGCGCAGGAGATTCGCGACTATCGCGCTGCCCATCCCGGCATCGTGGTGCTGGCCCATCCCGAATGCCCGCCGGAAGTTGTGGCAGAAGCGGATTTCGCCGGCTCGACCGCGGCGATGATCAATTATGTCGGCAGCCACAAGCCGCAGCGGGTGGTGATGATCACCGAATGCTCGATGAGCGACAATGTCGCGGTCGAGCACCCGGAAACCGACTTCGTGCGGCCCTGCAACCTGTGCCCGCACATGAAGCGCATCACCCTGAACGGCATCCTGCACAGCCTGCAGACCATGACCCATGAAGTGATCGTGGACCCGGTAATTGCCGCAAGGGCCCGGGCGCCGATCGACCGTATGCTGGCGGTCAAGGTCTGACATGACCCACATCGACAGCATCGTCGAAACCGACGGCGCTCTCATACTGGGCGCGGGGATCGCTGGCCTGTTCACGGCGCTGAAACTGTCGCCCATGCCCTCCATCGTGCTGGCAGGCACGCGGCCCGGCCTGTCCGGCTCCAGCGCCTGGGCGCAAGGTGGCATCGCCGCCGCGATGGGCGCGGACGACAGCTGGCAGAGCCATGCCCATGACACGATGGTGGCGGGCGCGGGCCTGTGCGATCCGGCCATTGTCGATCTGGTGGCGCGCGAGGCCCCGGCCCGCATCGAAGACCTCATCACGCTGGGCACGCCCTTCGACCGCAAAGCCGATGGCAGCCTGGCACTGGGCCGCGAAGCGGCGCATTCCCTGCCCCGCATCGTGCATGTCAAAGGCGACGGCGCGGGGGCGGCGATTTCCGCCACCCTGGCGCAGCGCGCCGCCGAGGCCGACGGCATCACCCTGCTGGAAGGCTTTCATGCCGTCGAACTGGCGATGGAGAATGGCCGCGTCACCGGCATCTTCGCCCGTTCGGGCATTGGCGCCAGCGCGCGGCTGATCCTGTTTCGCGCCCGCGCCGTGGTATTGGCGACCGGCGGGCTGGGCGCTCTGTATGCCGTCACCACCAATCCGC
>JAZKDV010000160.1:13958-20333 GCA_040387395.1 Pseudomonadota bacterium
AAGGTCTGGGCAGGGCGGCGCGCGCCGGCGCGCTGATCTGCGATCCCGAATTCGTGCAGTTTCATCCCACCGCCATCGCGGCGGGGCGCGATCCCGCGCCGCTGGCGACGGAAGCCTTGCGCGGCGAAGGTGCAGTGCTGGTCAACAGCCGCGGGGAGCGCTTCATGACGGCGATCCACAACGACGCCGAGCTGGCGCCGCGTGACATCGTCGCCCGCGCCATTCACCGCCAAATCGCTTCGGGCGAGAAAATCTATCTGGATTGCCGCACCGCCATTGGTGCGGATTTTCCGCATCACTTCCCCACCGTCTATGCCGCCTGCATGTCGGCCGGCGTCGATCCGGTGCGCCAGATGATCCCGGTGGCGCCGGCGGCGCATTATCACATGGGCGGCATCGCTTCCGACGCGCAGGGACGCTCGTCCCTGCCCGGCCTGTGGGTGGTGGGCGAATGCGCTGCCACCGGACTGCATGGCGCCAACCGGCTGGCTTCCAATTCACTGCTCGAGGGCCTGGTGTTCGGCGCCCGGGTTGCAGACGATGTGCGCGGCCACCTGCAGGCAGGCGCCATGCGCGGCACGCCGCCGGCGCCGCAGCGTTTCGCTTCGCCCGCGCCGCCGATGGTGCTGCGCCAGGCGATGACCCGCTGCGTGGCGCTGGAACGCGACGAAGCCGGCCTGCGCGAAGCGCTGGAGGTGATCGCGCGGGTGGAAAAGACCAGCAGCGAACCGGCCTTGCAGAACATGATCGCCGCCGCCCGGCTGGTCACTGCCGCCGCATTGACGCGCAAGGAGTCGCGCGGCGGCCATTGGCGAAGCGATTATCCGCAAACCGAATCCAAGGGCACGCGCACCTTCCTGACCCTGCGTGATGCCGAAAGCATCGCTGCCGGTGGCGACACACTGCCCCGCCGCGCCGCTCAATGAGAGTTTGGCAATGATCGCGCTGGAATTCACCCGGCCACCCGCACCGCTGCTGTTCGAAGCGCAGGTGCGCGCGGCGCTGGAAGAAGATCTGGGCCGTGCCGGCGACATTACCAGCCAGCTCACCATTGCCGCCGACACGGCCGCGACCGCAAAATTGGTGGCCCGCAAGCCTGGCCGCCTCGCCGGACTGATTTGCGCGCAAGCTGCGTTCCGCCTTGTCGACCCGGCGCTGACGTTCGACGCCCCCACCCCGGACGGAAGCGACATCGCCGCCGGGACGCTACTGGCGACGGTCAGCGGCAGCGCCCGCGCCATCCTGACTGCTGAACGGGTGGCGCTGAATTTCCTGGGACCGCTGTCGGGCACTGCCACCGCCACGGCTGCGCTGGTGAAAGCGGTGTCGGCTACCCGGGCGCGCATTGTCTGCACCCGCAAGACCCTGCCCGGCCTGCGCCTGCTGCAAAAATATGCGGTGCGTTGCGGCGGCGGTTTCAATCACCGGTTCGGGCTCGATGACGCCGCCATGATCAAGGACAATCACATTCAGGCGGCGGGCGGCATCGGGCCCGCTGTCGAACGGCTGCGCGCCGGGCTGGGCCACATGGTCAATATCGAGCTGGAAGTGGATACGCTGGCGCAACTGGAAGACGCGCTGGCGCTGGGCGTGGACACCATCCTGCTCGACAATATGAGCCTTGAGGATTTGCGCCGTGCCGTTGCTTTGACGAACGGCAAGGCCGTCCTGGAAGCCTCCGGCAATGTGACATTGGCGAGCGTGCGCGCCATCGCCGAAACCGGCGTGGATTACATAAGCTCAGGCGCGATCACGCACTCGGCGCCGAACCTGGATATTGGGCTGGATTTTTAAGTCTGGGAAGAACGGGCCCGCGACGCGCCACGATAGAAGATGTGGTTGCCGATCTGGGTGGTCTTTTCCAGCGTGTAGGACCAATCCGGCGCGACCGAGATCGCATGGAAGTTGGTGGCGCCACCGGTGGCGTTCCTGAGGCGGATTTCGCCGGTCAGGATGCTGGCGGCCAGGGCTTCGGCTTCGCGCCAGGCCCGGGCATGCTTGGGACGCTTCATGTCGCCATTGCAGGTGAAGGAGAACTGGCAACCGGGGCCCTTGGAACCTTCATAGACCACGGCGCAGATCGAGGGGCCGAAATTGCCGCGATTGAGGCGATGGAACACCACTTCGGCGATGGCCTTCTGGCCGCCGGCGCCTTCGCCGCGAGCCTCGTAATACAGGACTTCGGCCAGGCATTTGTGTTCGGCCACCAGCTTGGCGGTGACCCCGTCCAGCACCGGCTTGGGCGCGGCTTCGACCGTCTGCACGGCCGGGGCGACGGGTTTGTCCGCAGACGGACGATACGTCATGGAAGCGCCAATCGCGGCGCTGGCGGTGGCGAGGATGATCGCCATCGCCGCTACAAGCACGCGATCGGAACGCGAAATCGCGTCGTGGGTTTTCTTTGACATGGAGAAATGAACTCGTTTCGGCTTTAGGTTTCGCTTGGTCTATCTGGCTTGCTCTAATTCGCAGCTGCTAATTCGTTTGCCCCTTCACCGGCATTCAATTCGCATTTGCTATTTCGATTCAGGCTGTTTCGATTTTCGCGTCGTCCTTCAAAAGTTCCGAATGGTTCCCAGCACCGTCTATGGCCGGGCTTGTGCCCGCCAAAAAACGAATCGTCAAACAAATTTTTTCGTTAAGGTGACTAACCGTCATTTGACGCAGGAAAATCCAGCGTTTTCCTGCTCCGTCCGTACACGGATTATACGTCCGACTGCACTTTCGCCAAGGCTGCCTGCGCCGCCGCTAACCGTGCAATCGGCACGCGGAATGGTGAACAGGACACATAGTCGAGGCCTGAGTCGTGACAGAATCGTATGGTGTCGGGGTCGCCGCCATGCTCTCCGCAAATGCCAAGCTTGAGCTTTTCGCGGGTCTTGCGCCCCCTTTCCGCCGCAATTCGGATGAGTTCGCCAACGCCTTCAATATCCAGCGTGACGAAGGGATCGCGCGCGATAACGCCCTTGGCCAGGTAGTCATTCAGGAACATGCCGGCATCGTCGCGGCTGATGCCGATGGTGGTCTGGGTAAGATCGTTGGTGCCGAAGGAGAAGAATTGCGCCGTCTGGGCGATATCGCCAGCGCGCAAGGCGGCGCGCGGCAATTCGATCATGGTGCCGATCAGATAGGCGGGCACTTTTCCGCGTTCCGTCTTTATGGCCTGCGCCACATCGGCGATTTTCCCCGCCAGCGCGTCCAGTTCGGCCTTGAATCCCACCAGCGGGATCATGATTTCGAGCTGGACCGGGGAGCCGCCGCCCTCTTCCACGTCCAATGCGGCTTCCAGGATCGCGCGGGCCTGCATTTCGTAGATTTCGGGATAGGTGATGCCCAGCCGGCAGCCGCGATGGCCCAGCATCGGGTTGGATTCATGCAGGGCGATGGCGCGGGCCCGCAGCTTGCGGGCATTGGTGCCGGCAGCAGCCGCCACTTCCTCGAATTCCTCTTCCTTCTGCGGCAGGAATTCGTGCAGCGGCGGGTCGAGCAGGCGGATGGTGACCGGCAGACCGGCCATTTCCTTGAAAATGGCGGCGAAGTCGCCGCGCTGCATCGGCAGCAGCTTGGCCAGCGCGGCTTTGCGCTCGTCTTCCGCGTCCGCCAGGATCATCTGACGCACCGCGATGATGCGTTCGGCGTCAAAGAACATGTGCTCGGTACGGCAGAGGCCGATACCCTCGGCGCCGAACTTGCGCGCCGTGGCGGCGTCGGCGGGCGTGTCGGCATTGGTGCGCACCCGCAGACGGCGCACTTCATCGGCCCAGCCCATCAGCGTGCCGAAATCTCCGGTCATTTCCGGCTGGCGCAGGCCCACCTTGCCCTTGAACACCTGCCCCGTGGCGCCGTCTATGGTGATGACGTCGCCGCGCGCGATGGTGACATTGCCCGCCACCATCTCGCCGCGCACCGCGTCGATCTTCAGCATGCCCGCGCCCGAAACGCAGGGCCGTCCCATGCCGCGCGCCACCACCGCCGCATGGCTGGTCATGCCGCCGCGCGCCGTGAGGATGCCGCGCGCCGCATGCATGCCGTGAATGTCTTCCGGACTAGTTTCGGTGCGCACCAAAATCACGTCGCGATGGTCGGTGGCCAGTTTCTCGGCCTCCTCCGCCGTGAAGGCGACTTCGCCGGTGGCGGCGCCCGGTGAGGCGCCCAGGCCGATGGCGATCTGCTCGCGCGGCGCATCGGGGTCCAGGGTCGGATGCAGCAACTGGTTCAGGGATTCCGGCTCGACCCGGGTGATCGCCACCTTGCGGTCGATCAACCCTTCGCGCTCCATGTCCACCGCGGCCTTCAGCGCGGCTTCCGCCGTGCGCTTGCCGCTGCGGGTCTGCAGCATGAAGAGCTTGCCTTCCTGGATGGTGAACTCGACGTCCTGCATGTCGCGGTAATGCTGTTCCAGCCGCTCGCCGATCGCCATCAGTTCGGCATAGGCCTTGGGCATGGCTTCTTCCATGCTGGCTTTCTTGCCGCCCTGGCGCTCGCGCACCATCTTGGAAATCGGCTGGGGCGTGCGGATGCCCGCCACCACGTCCTCGCCCTGGGCATTGATCAGGAATTCGCCGTAGAGAAGCTTCTCGCCGGTGGCCGGATCGCGGGTGAAGGCCACGCCGGTGGCGCTGCTTTCGCCGCGATTGCCGAACACCATGGCCTGCACCGTCACCGCCGTGCCCCAGTCTTCGGGGATGTTGTTCAGCTTGCGATAGGTGTTGGCGCGGGGTGAGCGCCAGGAGCCGAACACCGCGCCGATGGCGCCCCACAACTGTTCCTGCACATCTTCCGGGAAGGGTTTGCCCAGTTCCTTCTCGACGCGCGCCTTGTAAAGGCCGGCGATGCGCTTGAGATCGGCGGCATCCAGCTCGGTGTCGAGTTCGACGCCCTTGTTGTCTTTTTCCTCGTCCAGGATTTCCTCGAAGGCGGCGTGATCTACGCCCAGCACCACGTCCGAATACATCTGGATGAAACGGCGATAGCTGTCATAGGCGAAGCGTTCGTCGCCGGTCAGTTGGGCCAGGCCTTCGGCGGTGGCGGCGTTGAGGCCCAGGTTCAGCACCGTGTCCATCATGCCCGGCATCGAGACACGCGCGCCCGAGCGCACGCTGAGCAGCAGCGGCTTTTCGGTATCGCCGAAATTGCCCTTGGCGGAATAGCCGACCTCGCGCAGGGCCGTGGCGACCTGCTCTTTCAGTTCGGCCGGATAGCGTTCGCCATTGGCGTAATAGTAAGTGCAGACCTCGGTGGTGATGGTCAGGCCCGGCGGCACCGGCAGGCCCAGGTTGCTCATCTCCGCCAGGTTGGCGCCCTTGCCACCCAGCAGATTGCGCATGTCGGCTTTGCCCTCGGCCTTGCCGTCGCCGAACGCATAGACCCACTTAGCCATCACTCAACCTTCAATCCTGGAGAAATCCGCAACCTGATGCAGCGTGGCCCGAAGGCTCGCCAGCAAGTTCAACCGGTTCTCGCGCACCGCCTTGTCGTCGGCATTCACCTTGACGCCATCAAAGAACGCATCCACCGGCGGGCGCAACGCGGCCATGTGCTGCATGGCCGCAGCAAAATCTTCCTTTTCCAGCACGGGCTTGATGGCCGCGCGGGCATTGGCCAAGGCCGCGAACAATGCTTTTTCAGCCGGTTCCGCCAGATGACCTTCCAGCACTTCGCTGGTGAAGGTCTTGTTGTCCTTCTTTTCTTCGGCCTTCAGGATATTGGCGGCGCGCTTGTAGCCCGCCAGCAGGTTGGCGCCATCCTCTGTCTTTAAGAACTTTTGAAGTGCGTCGCCACGATTTGTTACACGAACTAAGTCACTATCATTGCCGAGCGAGAAAGTTGCATCGATGAGATCCTGCGGGACTTGATTACTTTCTCGCAGAGCGACTTTTAGACGCTCAACGAAGAACGATAATATCTCGTCTGAATATCCAGGAAGACTTGACAGTGAGATACGATGCTTGCGCTCAAGAAGAATTCTAATGATGCCCAGCGCAGCACGCCGAATGGCAAACGGATCGCCAGAGCCCGTAGGCTTTTCACCTACACTGAAAAACTTCGAAATAGTGTCCCACTTATCGGCAACTGCGACCGCGTTACTAACTACGTTTTCTGAAGCCGGATTGCGACCAACTGGGCCGTAATGCTCGCTGATCGCAATTACGACGTTGTCAGATTCTCCGTCATGCAAAGCATAATAACCACCCATAAGGCCTTGAAGCTCTGGAAACTCCCCGACCACGCCAGTAGTCAAATCAGCCTTTGACAATCGAGCTGCACGTTTCGCCTCTTGGACGTTAGCCCCAAACGCAGGCGCTATTTGTCCCGCTAATTTTTCGAGTCGTTCAACCCGCTCGTACTGAGAACCTAGTTTGGCGTGAAAGACGA
>JAZKDV010000161.1:0-11343 GCA_040387395.1 Pseudomonadota bacterium
CAACAGGGTCAGCGGCAGGCCGGTGGAAAGCCAGTGGGCCAATATCTTGGCCAGCGCCACCGCCTCCAGCGCCAGCGGCGACAGCGCAATGAGTTCCAGGCTGCCGTCCTCATAGTCGCCCTGGAACAGCCGGTCGAGCGACAGCAGTGCGCTCAGCACCGCGGCCACCCACAAGACACCGCCCGCCACCCGCGCCAGAAGCTTCAGGTCCGCGCCGACGCCCAGCGGCACCAGCGTGGCCACCAGCGCGAAAAAGGATAGCGCCAGCGCCGCGCCGCCACCGCTGCGGGCCGCCAGGCGCAAATCGCGCAGCAACAGGGTGCCAAACGAGCTCACAGCTTCAGGCTTTCATTGCCAAGGCCCAGGGGATCGTGCGTGGCGGCGATGATGATGCCGCCATGGCCGCAATGGCGCGCCATGAGTTGCGCGATCAGCGCCTGTCCGGCGGCATCCAGCGCCGCAAAGGGTTCATCCAGCAGCCAGAGCGGACGCTCGCTGACCAGCAGCCGCGCCAGCGCCAGCCGCCGACGCTGGCCCGCAGAAAGGTAGCGGCAAGGCAGTTCCGCCTGCCGCCCCAGCCCCACGCGCTCCAGCGCGCTGGCATCGGGCTGGCGGCCATACAGCCGGGCAAAGAAATCGAGCTGCTCGCGCACCGTGAGCTGCGGCTTGAGGCCATCGTGATGGCCAAGCCAGCCGACGGCCTTGCCGCGCTCTTCGGCGTCGGTGGTTTCGGTTTGCGCGTTCTTCAACACCAGGCGTCCGGCGGCCGGCGCCAGGAAACCCGCGATCATCCGCAGAAGCGACGTCTTGCCCGCACCATTGGCGCCTTCCACCGCCAGCGCCTGCCCCGCCGAGACGCGAAACGACAGGCCGTCGAACAGCTTCCTGTCGCCGCGCGTGCAGGCGAGTTTTTCAGCGGTGAGAGACGAAATCATGCGGGGAAACTAGCGGCTCCGATGCCGCTAGTACATGTGTTGACCGCCGTTAATCGACATCGTGGAGCCGGTGATAAAGCCACCTTCATCGGCCACCAGGAACAGTACGCCGCGCGCGATTTCGCTGGCCTTGCCCAGGCGGCCCACGGGAATGCGCGCGACGATCTTGGCCAGAACTTCGGCGGGCACGGCCGCGACCATGTCGGTGTCGATGTATCCGGGCGCGATGGCGTTGACGGTGATGCCCGACTTGGCGCCTTCCTGGCCCAGCGCCTTGGTGAAGCCGTGAATGCCGGACTTGGCGGCGGCGTAATTGACCTGGCCATACTGGCCGGCCTGGCCGTTGATCGAGCCGATATTGACGATGCGGCCGAACTTGCGTTCCAGCATCCCGTCCCAGGCCGCCTTGCACATGTTGTAGCAGCCACCGAGATTGGTATCGAGCACCTCGTCCCAGGACTGGCGGTTCATCTTCTTCATCGTCGCGTCGCGGGTGATGCCGGCATTGTTGACGATCACATCCACCGGGCCCAGTTCGGCTTCGACCTTCTTGATGCCCGCGGTGCATTCGTCGAAGGACGATACGTCCCACTTGTAGGACTTGATGCCGGTGCGATCGCTGAACGCCTTGGCGCGTTCGTCATTGCCGGCATAGTTCGCCGCCACGACGAACCCCGCATCTTTCAGCGCCACCGAAATCGCTTCACCGATGCCGCGCGTACCGCCGGTCACCACCGCCACCCGAGCCATGAATTTTCCTTTTGCTTTGCCGTTTATGGCAAGCAGTTAGGCCCCATTTTTGGGGCGGTTCAACAAAATCCGTTGCTGCAACTGCGGTGTTAGCGCTCGACGGTGAGCGCGATACCCATGCCGCCGCCGATGCAGAGGGTGGCAAGGCCCTTTTTGGCATCGCGCTTGCCCATCTCGAACAGCAGCGTGGTCAGGATGCGCGCGCCCGACGCGCCGATGGGGTGGCCGATGGCGATGGCGCCGCCATTGACGTTCACCTTGGCCGGATCCCAGCCCATGTCCTTGTTCACGGCGCAGGCCTGGGCGGCGAAGGCCTCATTGGCTTCGACCAGGTCCAGGTCGGCGGCCTTCCAGCCGGCCTTTTCCAGCGCCAACCGGCTGGCCGGGATCGGGCCAGAGCCCATCACCTTGGGATCGACGCCGGCTTGGGCCCAGCTCGCGACGCGGGCCAGCGGGGTCAGCCCGCGCGAGGCCGCATCCTTGGCGCTCATCAGCACCAGGGCGGCGGCGCCGTCATTGAGGCCCGAGGCATTGCCCGCAGTGACTGTGCCTTCCTTGTTGAAGGCGGGACGCAGGCCGGCCATGGCCTCCAAGGTGGCGCCGTCGCGGATATATTCGTCGGTGTCGACAATGGTGTCGCCTTTGCGGCCCTTGACGGTGACGGCGACGATCTCGTCCTTGAACTTGCCGGCCTTGCGGGCGGCTTCCGCCTTGTTTTGCGAAGCCACCGCGAAACGGTCCTGTTCCTCGCGGGTGATCTGCCATTCCTTGGCGACATTCTCGGCGGTGACGCCCATGTGATAGCCGTTGAAGGCATCCCACAGCCCGTCGCGGATCATGGTGTCGATGAACTGCATGTCGCCCATTTTTTGACCGGCGCGCAGATAAGCGGCATGGGCCGACAGGCTCATGGATTCCTGGCCGCCCGCCACCACGATGCGGCTGTCGCCGGCGGCGATCGCCTGGGCGCCCAGCGCCACCGTGCGAAGGCCCGAGCCGCAGACCATGTTGATGCCCCAGGCCGGGGCGCCCAGCGGGATGCCGGCCGCCATGGAGGCCTGGCGGGCGGGGTTCTGGCCCTGCGCCGCCGTCAGCACCTGGCCGAGAATGACCTCGGAAACTTCTTCTCCCGTGACCTTGGCGCGCTCCAGCGCGGCGCGGATGGCGACCTCGCCAAGCTTGTGGGCGGGCACGGTCGCGAAAGCGCCGCTGAACGAGCCCACGGGGGTGCGGGCTGCCGAAACGATGACGACGTCTTCCATGGGGGGCCTGTCTTTATCTTTTATTGCCGCGCGGATGGCGACCTCGCCCAGCTTGTGGGTGGCAACGCTTGCAAAGGCGCCGCTGAAGGAGCCGACCGGCGTGCGGGCGGCGGATACGATGACGACGTCTTCCATGGAGCGGGGCCTGTCTTTTTCTTTATTGCCGCGCGCAAAATGCCGCGAACGCGCCCAATGGTAAACTGCGGCGAAAACCCCCTTTTAAATCAATGCCTTGACAGGCGTCTGACGAATTATCCCGTGTTGCGTCTGCTAAATGACGCTGGACTCCCGCGCTGCAGGGTGATGTCTTTATCGTCCTTACCCTGCCAAGCGGGGACCGCCTTTTGGGGAAGGCGCAATAAAACAGTCGGGGACAAAGTGTCAGAAGATAAAGCCAAAAACGACGGTCCGGTGGTCATCAAGAAGTACGCCAACCGGCGTCTCTACAACACGCAGACCTCGTCCTATGTGACGCTCGACCACCTCGCCGCCATGGTGAAGGAAGGGACCGAGTTTGAAGTCCAGGACGCGCGCACCGGCGATGACATCACCCGCTCGGTCCTGACCCAGATCATCTTCGAGGAAGAGGCCAAGGGCCAGTCGCTGCTGCCGATCAAATTCCTGCGCCAATTAATCCGCTTTTATGGCGACAGCCTTCAGACCTTCGTGCCGGGCTATCTGGACATGAGCATGGACAGCTTCACCAAGAACCAGGGCGCGATGCGCGACCGCATTGCCGAAGCCCTGGGCGGCGGCAACCAGATGGTCGAGAACATGACCCGCCAGAACCTGCAGCTGTTCGAAAATGCCATGGCCATGTTCACGCCCTTCGGCGCGACGGCCAAGGGCGAAAGCAAGCCGCAAGCAGCCGCCAAGCCGACCGACGAAGTCGCCGATCTCAAGGAAGAGATGGAAGCGATGCGCCGGCAGCTGGCCGAGTTGAGCCAGCGCAAATAGTGCGCCTCTCCGGTCGGGGGGCCATCAGCTTCATCGGTATTGTGGCGCTGGGCGGATGTTTCGCGCCGATGTCGACGCGCGAGGCCCAGACCATCGCCAGCCAGCGCCTGACGAAATACTGCAATGCCCGCTGCGGCGGCTTTACCCTGGCCAAGACCCAGAAGATCAGGGACCGCTGGCTGGTGGATTTCGATGCGCCGCGGCACACCTTCACCGTCACCGTCGAAGGCAACGGCAATGCCAGCGTGGATGTGTGGAATAAGAAGTAGCTGCGGAGCGACCGCGAACCCGAAGGGCATCGCGGCGCGACCATTAAATCAGTCCCAGGCGGGGTCCACGGAGCGACCGCGAACCTGAGCGAAGCGAAGGCCTCGCGGCGCGACCCTTAGAGATTCATGGACCCCAATCGGGGTCCATGAGCGGCTCGCCGAAATGGAAGCCCTGGAAATAGTCGACGCCGAAATTCTGCAGCAGCGCCGCGTCATCGTCCGACCCCACCCACTCGGCCACCGTCTTGATGTCGAAGCTGCGCGCCAGCCCGACCAGCGTGCGCACGAACACCTGATTTTCCGGCGAGGCGCTGAGATTCTCCACATAGGATCCGTCGATCTTGACGGTATCGACATGCAGCATCTGCAGGTTGCGGAACGAGGTATAGCCGGCGCCGAAGTCGTCGATGGCGACGCGCACGCCCATCTCGCGCAGCTGTGAGACGAAGCGGGCATTTTCCTCGAAATGATGCAGGGCGGCGGTTTCGGTCAGCTCCACGATCAGCCGGTCCGCCACGTCCTTTTCGGTGCGGACATAGTCCACGAAATCCTGCAGCCAGGCGGGATCGCTGGCCGCGGTGCCCGAGACATTGACCGCCAGCGTTATCTTCTTGTGGGCCTTGAGCTGGGAGACGGTGGCTTCCAGCGCGAAACGGTCCACCAGATGGACGATGCCCATCTGCTCGGCGGCGGGCACGAAATGACCGGCGCTGATGATCGAGCCATCCGGCTTGGCCATGCGCAGCAGGCATTCGTAATGCGAGACCTTGCGCGAACGGGCCTGGACGATGGGCTGATAGGAGAGCTTCAGGCGGTTTTCCTTCAGCGCCAGCACCACCTCGTCGGCGATCTGCATCTGGCGCAGCCGCGCGGTCTCCCGGTGCGGCGAGGGCTGGTAGACGGCAAAGCCGTCGCGGCCATTGGCGCGGGCCTTGTCCAGCGCCTGTTCGGCGCGCAGCATGGCTTCCTGGCTGGTGGACGCGGCTTGCGGCAGCCACACGGCGCCCACGCTGCAGGTGGCGGCGACCATGCCGCTGCGGGTTTCCACGATATTGGCGCGCACGCTGGCGCGCAGCCGCAAGGCCACCACCGCGATCTCGCGCTCGGAGCAGTTCTTCAGGATGACGCCGAACTTGTTGCCGGCGATGCGGCCGATAATGTCGCTGCCGCGCAGGGTGCGGGACAGGCGCTCGCCCACGCCCATGATCACTTCCTCGCCGGCGTCAAAGCCGAAACTGTCATTGATCATGGCCAGGCGGTCGATCGAGGCGACCAGGAAGGCGCAGTGACGCGATTCCGCTTTGGCCTTGTCAATCGCCGCGGACAGTTCCTCGCGCAGCGCATTGCGGTTGAGATGGCCCGTGAGTTCGTCGCGGGTGGCCAGATAGCTGAGCCGGCGCACTTCGCGCGAGCGTTCGGTGGTGTCGCGCATCAGCCCGACCAGCCGCAGCGTGCGGCCGTCTTCGCCCCCCATGCGCGTGCCCACCATGGTGAAGCCGACCGCGCCCATGGCGGAGGCGAATTCGATATCCAGTTCGAAGCTGCTGGACCCGGTGTTGCGCGTGTCCAGAACCGCCAGCAGCGCGGCGCGGCGTTCGGGCGCGATATTGCCGAGGAAGTTGCAGGCGTCGCGCCCGTCCAGATGCACCGGCAGGACGTCGGTGGCGCCGTCCCAGCTGATGACGCCGTCCGAGACATTCCAGTCGAAGGCCGCGGCCCCGGCGGCCTGGGCCGCGAGACGCAGACGCAGTTCGCCTTCCAGCGTGGCCAGCTGGGCGCTTTCGTTTCGCTTCTGCAATGCGGCGTTCAACACAGGTCCACCATTTCGGGCCGGTTTCTCCGGCCTTTGCTGGCTTCAGTATGGCAACCCGGGCTTAAGAAAGCGGAAATCGCGCGCAGCCGCGCGCGCGGCCCGGGCCTTGCGTTGTCCCTGGCATGCGCGTTAACGGACCCCTGGAATTGATCGGCCGCGGAGGTGTTAAGACCTTCGCCGCGGCCCCGCGCGCCATCGAAAAATCCAGCGCTTCCAGCCAGTTGGGCGGCAGGACGCCGGACTTTGCGCAAGCGGAGCCGAAATCCACGCCCCGCCTGAAGGTCGAACTTGTGTGTCAGGACGAGACGCGCGGCTTCGATCCAATTTGGGACGGGCCGCGCCTGGTGCCGTCTTTTGTGACTCAGCTGCTGGGTCAGGTGATGCCGGACCGGCGCGAAACCGTATCGGTGGAAACCGCTTACGGCACCGCTGTGCCGCGCCAGGCTTTGCTGGTCGACCGCAAAAGCTGACGCCGCGACAGGCCGATCAATCCCGCCGCCAGGAACAGCAGCGCACCGGCCTGCAGGCCTTGCTGCAACGTCGAAAGCCCAGCCGCCAACAGCGCCAGTCCCGACAATGCCTGCACCCAAGCCAGGCTGTTCAGGCTTGCGGCCGTGATCACCAGGCTTGCCAGCGCCACCGGGATCAACGCCAAAATCCAAAGGCCCGACAGCATGGCCGAAAGACCGGCCGCGAGACTGGCAACCAGCACCAGGGTGGCGGCGAAACTGCGCAAGGGCCGCGCGAAACGCGCCAGCGCCGACAAGGCCAGCGCGGCGCTGTCCAGCGGCAACAAGAACAGAGATGCGACATCGCCCAGCCCAACGGCACAGGTCACGGAGAGCGCGGCCAGCAGCATGGCGGCAAAGCGCAGGTAAAGCCGCGATGCGCTTTTGAACGGCGTCGCCAGCAGCCAGGCGCCAACGCCGGCGCCAAACAGCGCTGCCGCAGCAGCCAGATTGAGGGAATCAAAAGCCATCCGGGGCAGGATACCCCAGATGGCTTTGTCTTAAGCGGCGACCAGATTGCGCAGGACGTAAGACAGGATACCGCCATTCTTGAAATAGGCGACCTCGTCCGCGGTCATGATCATCAGATAGAGCGGCAGATCGAAGGTGGTGCCGTCGGGGCGCGTGACCAGCGCCTTCATCTGCTGGCGCGGCTTGAGGTTGCCCGAGAGACCCGGAATGTCGATCACCTCGCGTCCCGTGAAGCCGTAATCCTTGCGCGTCTTGCCCGCCTCGAAACAGAAGGGCGCCACGCCCATGCCGATCAGGTTGGAGCGGTGGATGCGCTCGAAGCTTTCGGTGATCACGGCGCGCACGCCCAGGAGCTTGGGGCCCTTGGCTGCCCAGTCGCGTGACGAGCCGGTGCCGTATTCCTTGCCGCCGATCACCACCGTGCCATAGCCGTCTTGCTTGTAGTGCTGGGCGGCGTCGAAGATCGACATGGTTTCGCCGGGCGCGTTGGGCTCGCGGTAATAAATGGTGTTGCCGCCCTCCGCCCCGCCCATCATCTCGTTGCGGATGCGGATATTGGCGAAGGTGCCGCGCTCCATCACTTCATGGTTGCCGCGGCGCGAGCCATAGGAATTGAAATCGCGCTGCGCCACCTGGTGCTCGGTGAGATAGACCCCGCCCGGCGCCGTCGGCTTGATGTTGCCGGCCGGCGAGATGTGGTCGGTGGTGATGCTGTCGCCGAACAGCGCCAGAACGCGCGCGCCGCTGACTTCCTCGACCGCCTTCGGCTCCATGGTCATGCCGTCGAAATAGGGCGGGTTCTGCACATAGGTGGACTTCTTGTCCCACTGATAGGTCTGGCCCTTGACCAGCTTGACCTTCTTCCAATTGGCGTCACCGTCGAACACATTGCCGTAGCGCTTCTTGAAGCTGGCGGGCTTGACCGCCTTGCGGATGGCGTCGGCGATTTCCCGGGGGCTGGGCCAGACGTCCTTCAGATAGACCGGCTCGTTGTCCTTGTCGTAGCCCACCGGCTCCTTGGTCAGGTCCATGTTGACCGATCCGGCCAGCGCATAGGCCACCACCAGCATGGGCGAGGCCAGATAGTTGGCGCGCACCTGCGGATGGACGCGGCCCTCGAAGTTGCGGTTGCCCGAGATCACCGCGGCGGCGACCAGGTCGGCCTCGGTGATCGCCTTGGCCACGGCTTCCGGCAAGGGACCGGAATTGCCGATGCAGGTGGTGCAGCCGTAACCGGCAAGCGTGAAGCCCAGCTTGTCCAGCGCCTTGTCCAGGCCGGCTTTCTTCAGATAATCGGTAACCACCTGCGATCCCGGCGCCAGGCTGGTTTTCACCCAGGGCCGCACTTTCAGGCCGCGCTTCACCGCTTTTTGCGCCACCAGTCCCGCGCCGATCATCACCGACGGATTTGAGGTGTTGGTGCAGGAGGTGATGGCGGCGATCACCACATCGCCGTGCCCGATGGAATGTTCGCTGCCTTCCAGGCGCGCCCGCTTGTTGGCGCTGTCTTCCTTCTTGAAGGTGGTCATCAGATGTTCGGCGAAATTGCCGGCAATGCCGCCCAGCGCCACGCGGTCCTGCGGGCGCATCGGGCCGGCCATGCAAGGCTCGACCGTGGTCATGTCCAGCGACAGCGTGTCGGTGAAGACCGGATCGGGGCTCTTCTTGGTGCGCCACAACCCTTGCGCCTTGGCATACTTCTCCACCAGCGCCACGCGCGGCGCCTTGCGCGCCGTATTCTTGAGGAAACGCACGGTCTCGGCATCGATCGGGAAAAAGCCGCAGGTCGCGCCATATTCGGGCGCCATGTTGGCCAGGGTGGCGCGGTCTTCCAGGCTGAGTTCGTCCAGGCCGGGGCCGTAATATTCCACGAACTTGCCGACCACGCCCTTCTTGCGCAGCATCTGGGTGACGGTCAGGACAAGATCGGTGGCGGTGACGCCTTCGCGCAGCTTGCCGGTCAGCTTGAAGCCGATGATCTCCGGGATCAGCATGGAGATGGGCTGGCCCAGCATGGCGGCTTCCGCCTCGATGCCGCCCACGCCCCAGCCCAGCACCGCCAGACCGTTGATCATGGTGGTGTGGCTGTCGGTGCCCACCACGCTGTCGGGGAAGGCGACGTCGATGGTCTTCTTGTTGACGGAATCCTTCTGCTTCCTCACCCACACGGTCTCGGCGAGATATTCCAGGTTGACCTGGTGGCAGATGCCGGTGCCCGGCGGCACGACGCGGAAATTCGCGAAGGCCTGCTGGCCCCAGCGCAGGAAGGTGTAACGCTCCTTGTTGCGCTCATACTCGACGGCGACGTTCTTCTTGAAGGAATCCTTCTGGCCGAAATTGTCGATCATCACGCTGTGGTCGATCACCAGATCGACTTCCGCCAGCGGATTGATCTTTTCGGGATTGCCGCCCAGGTTCTTCATGGCGTCGCGCATCGCGGCCAGGTCCACCACGGCGGGAACGCCGGTCAGGTCCTGCATCAGGACGCGGGCGGGGCGGAAGGCGATTTCGCGGTCGGATGTGCGGCTTTTCTGCCACGCCACCACGGCGCGGATGTCATCGGCGGTGACGGTCTGGCCGTCTTCATGGCGCAGCAGGTTCTCCAGCAGCACCCGCATGGAATAAGGCAGGCGGGACGCGCCTTTCAGGCCGTTCTTTTCGGCCGCCGTCAGGCTGAAATAGATGTAGCTCTTGCTGCCGACCTTCAGGGTCTTGCGGCATTTGAAAGTGTCGAGGCTCTGCGTCACGGGAGCGCCCTTTGGCTGGATTGGAAGATTCGGGTTTAGTCACATTCCCGCCCAAAAGGAAGCTGCGCCAGGGCCGCACGGGCGTCCAAAAGCACCGGTACCGGCTTAAAAATGCCCAAAAGGCCTGCCATGGTGGGGATCAATGAAGGGGGTCTGGCGGGGCAACCGCCAGATCGGGCGGAAGCAACCGCCGTGAGAGTGTGCGTGAAACAATTCCTTGCAGCGATAGCCGTGTTGCTGGCGGGCCCTGCCCTTGGTCCAGCCTGGGCGCAGCCCGACGCCCCACCGGGCGTGCCGCCCTCCATGGCATCGCGGCTGGCGGCGGACCGGCTGAGCGCCATCCAGCCCGGCACCTATAGCAGCGGCGAAAAAGACAGCTTCACACTGCACCGCTATCCCGGCGGAAAATTCCTGCTGCGCTTTTCCGGCGTCTCCGAGAGCTTTGTGCTCACCGTGGATCGCGGCGCGATGGGCACCAAGCTCTTGCGATACGATACCGGCGCCATGGCGCTCCGGGTGTCGGTCTGGGGCGGCCTGACGCTTTATACCCTCGCCAATCCCGGCGGCGTGCCGGCCACCCGTCAAAGCGATGCGCCGCCGCTGCCGGTGCTGGCAGTGTCGGTGCCCGAATTCAGGGCGGCGCTGGGCGATGAAGCCGCGCATCTGGCCTATGTGCAGAAAGTAACCCTGAAATTCTCCGCCGATCCGTCGGTGCTGGAATCCGATCCGGAAACCCGCGGCCGCGCCTTCGACGCGCTGACCAATGCCGCGCTGGGGATCGAGCGTTTCCTCGCGGCCTCGCCCACCGCGCGCCAGACCCTGATCAAGCGCATCAACCAGGTAAAACTGGCCGAAGGCGGCAAGCCCACCATCAGCATCGTCGGCCAGACGCTGCTGGTCAGCTTCGTGCCCGGCGAAGGCCATCAGGGCCATGCCTCGTCGCTGGCGATCCAGCAGGAGCTGGGCCGGCTGATGGCGGCCACCGCCAAGGACGTCGCGGCGAAATAAAAAACGGCGCTTCTTGCGAAGCGCCGTTTTTATTTGCGCGGACGAACCGCTTACTTCCTGCTCATCATCGTGACGCGGCCGACGCTGGTGTCGCCGGCGATCAGGTTGTTGTTCTTGTCGAACACCCAGTAGCTGGCTTCGATGAACTGGCCATGGCCGATGCCCATGCCGTTGCCCACCGCGCCCAGCACCTTGCCGTCGCGGTTGAGCTTGAGGAACTGGCCGTCCTGGCCCGAGGCCATCCAGGGATTACCCTGTTTGTCGAACTGCAGGGCACAGACCAGGTTCTTGGTCAGCAGCGTCTTCTTGAAGCGGCCATCGGCCGTATAGACCACGATGCGATACTGTTCGCGGTCGCCGACCCAGACATCGCCATTGGTGGGATCGACCGCCAGGCCATGCACGTCGTTGAACTTGCCCTGGCCCACTTCGTTGCCGAACCACTGGCGTACGAACTTGCCGTCCGAAGTGATCTGCATGACGCGCGCCACGCCATACTTGTTGGCGGGATCGGGGCTGTCGACATCGTTGGGGCTCTCATTGGCATGGCCCATGCCGATATAGACTTCGCCCTTGGGGCCGAACGCGACCATCACCGGCTGCCACAGCAGGCGCTGGCCCT
>JAZKDV010000162.1:0-36903 GCA_040387395.1 Pseudomonadota bacterium
GGCGTCCGAGAAGTTCTCTTGCCGGATCACGAAGACCGGTAACCGCCCGTCAATCGAAAACAAAAAAGCCCGGTGACACCGGGCTTTTTCTCTTTTCAAGTGCTGCTGCGCTTAGTCAGCCGCGAAGCAGTAGAACTGACCCGCACCGCCGGTCTTGACCAGGGATTCCTGGCTGCAGCCCTGCGAACCGTGGGCCGAATTCCACGAAACGAAGTTGCGGTTGGTGTTGGGACCGCTGCGGTCGTGATGGCCCAGCACCGCGGAACCGTCCGCGTTCTTGGTCCAGTTGCCGCAGGTGGTGTCGGTGGTTCCCAGGTTGGGCATGTAGCGGCCGGCCGAGTCCGAGCCGGTCAGCATGTCATGGGTGTTGGGCGTGTCACCGCGGCCGTTCACCGGCATACCCTTTTCATTGAGCAGGTTGGCCTTGGTCAGGTTGGAATTGGCGCCGTCATGCAGGTCGTCCACGCTCTTGGCGATGGTCACGCCCTTGGCATTGACCCACGGACCCTTGCCGATGCGGTCGCGCGCATCCACCGGACCGGCGCCGTTCGGCACCTGGGTGGCCGAGAGATAGGCGCGCCAGTTAGTCTTGGTCGAGCCGGCGGCCTTGGCCAGCATCGCGCAATGCGCATCCGCGCCCGCCAGGCCGCCGAGATTGGCGCCATCGCCCTTGCCGACGCTGGTGATGAAGAAGCTCATATTGCCCTGCGCATTCACGGTGGCGGCACCCGCCAGACAGACCGCCGCGCCGGCAAACAGCAAAGAACCCCAAAGCTTGTTTTTCATGAAAAATCCCTCCCTTGGAAAATTGATCGGCCGGTATCACCATGCCGAAATATGGCGTAAAAAAGGCGTATCCCGCCTTCAAAGCGCGGTTTTGCTGGCTTTATGGGGCTGCGGCTGCGGTTTGTACCGTTGGAGCGGCTGCGGGACTCAGACCGCCTGCAGCAAGGCCTGCCGGGCAGGTCGCGGGACGGTCACGGTGATGCGGGTGCCACGGCCCCGCGCGCTGTCGATGCGGATGTCACCCTTGTGCAGATCCACCAGCGCCTTGGTCAAAGGCAAGCCCAGGCCGGTGCCTTCGTAGCGCCGCTCCAGCCGGTTATCGACCTGCGCGAAGGGCTGGAAGGCGACCTCCACATCTTCCGGATTCATCCCGATGCCGGTATCCCCCACCGTGACCGCGATCGCGTCGGACGTTTCGGCGACCTCGAGCGAAATCGTGCCGCCGGATTCGGTGAACTTGATGGCGTTGGACAGCAGGTTGAGGAAAACCTGGCGCAGCTTGGCTTCATCGCCGGCCAGCAGGATATCGTGATCGGGAATATGCGCGTCCAGCCTGTGGCCGGCGGCAGCGCATTGCTCGCGCACCATGGCGATGCAGTCGTCCAGCACTCCGCGCATGTCCACCGGCTTTTCATCGATCACCAGCTTGCCGGCTTCGCTGCGCGACAGGTCCAGCACGTCATTGATCACCGACAGAAGGTGGCGGCCACTGCGCAGGATGTCGCCCGAATAATCGAGATAGCGCTCATTGCCGATGCGGCCGAAAAGCTGGCCGGAAATAATCTCCGAAAAACCGATAATGGCGTTCAGCGGCGTGCGCAGCTCGTGGCTCATATTGGCCAGGAAGCGGGTCTTGGAGCTGTTGGCGGCTTCGGCCTCGCGCTTGGCGCGGCGCAGGCTTTCCTCGCGCTCCTTGATGGCGGTGAATTCCGACAGGAAGATGATCGAGCCGCCTTCCGACGTGCCGCTGCCGGTCATGCGCAGCCAGCGCCCGTCGGCCAGTTCCAGCTCGGCATGGCCGGAAATCGAGATGTCCTCGCTGGGCGCCTGGGTCGGCGCCAACTGCTGCTGGATCAGCGCCAGCGCGGTCTCGAAGGCGGTGCCCGGAACCAGCTGCGGCGCAATGGCGGGGAAGAATTCGCGCAAGGTGCCGTTGGCAAGCGCGATGCGCCCGTCGGGCGCCACCAGCATCACGCCTTCGCGGCTGGTTTCCAGCGCGTCGGCCAGGCGGTTTTCGGCGGAACGGCGCATCGCCGTCTCGCGGTCCATCATGCTGCGGATACTGTCCTGCATCACCGTCATCGAGCCCAGCAGCGCGCCGGTCTCGTCCTTGCCGCCTTGCGGAATCGGGGTTTGAAGCTCGCCCTTGGCGATGCGGTCGGCGACGCTGGCGGCGGCCTGCAGCGGGCGCACGATGCGGCTGCGCAGCAGCAGCGTGATGCCGGCGGCGAGCAGCAGCGCCAGCGCCGTCATGGCGATCAGGGTATACTTGTAATTGGCGATATTGGTCACCGTCTGGCGGCGGCCCACGAAGCTGTGACCGGTGTTGAACTCGATCAGGAGGTCGAACTTCTCGTCGATCTGGCGGTCCAGCCTGATCAGCTCGGCGATCTCGCCCCTGTCGCTCGCGGCCTGCCAGCGTTTTATCAGGGGACGTAACTCGGCGATCATCTGCTGCTCATCGGAATGCAGGCTGCGCTGCGCGGCGACATCCAGGTCTTCGTTGAAGGTTTCCGCCAGGGCGGCGATCTCCGCGGCAATGGCGGGACGGGCTGCCGGTGTCGCCTGCTCGAAGCGCATTTCCACCAGCTGCATTTCGGTGAAATCATTCTGGGCGGCGCGGGCGTAATTGATCGCCATCAGCGGGCCGTCGAAGGTGGTCACCGCGATATTGCCTGCCGCCGACAAGACGCCATAGCTCGCCAGCCCCATCAGCCCGATGATGGCGCTCATGACGGCGAAGGCGCCAAAAATCTTGGCGCCAATCGTGTATCTGGCGAGCTTCATGCTAAGCGGTTACCTGCGCCGGCGAACGACGAATTATTATTGCCGCTACAGGGTTTATGGCGCCTTAAGGCTTTTCCCGCGCCGCTGCCGGGCCGCCCAGGCCACAGCTTTTCCGGGCTATTTCACATGCACCGTCATCTTCATGGTGGGGTGGATGTGGCAGCGCACCTGGAAGGTTCCGCTGCGCAGAAAGGTTTGATTAATATTCTCGCCCGGCCCCTTCTCCTCGGAGTCGAACTGGCCGTCGACATAGACCTGATGCACGAAACTGTCGCCGTTGGTGAAAGTCAGGCTTTCGCCCCGCATGATCGTCACGGCGGCGGGACGGAAGGCGCGGCCCTTCTGGACGATGCGCCGGTTATCCGCCGCCTGGGCCGCCAGCACCAGCGACAGGGCGGCGGTCACAAGGCAAGCCAGGGTCAGATGTTTTTTCATGCCGTGTTCCTTCGCTAGTTCACACGCACAATCAGCTTCATCTTGGGATGGATATGGCAGCGCACTTCAAAGGTGCCGGAGCGGGGGAAGCTTTCCACGATATTCTGGCCCGGACGCCGCTCCTCGGAATCGAACAGCCCTTCGGAATAGATCTGGTGGATGAACTCGTCTTCGTTGGTGACGGTAATGGACTGGCCCTGGCGGATGGAGATTTCCGCTGGAAGAAAGCGGCGTCCCTTCTGGGCGATGGTGTTGGTGCCCTGCGCGAAGGCTGTCGCGGGGATGGCGATCATCAGGAGCAACGCCAGCTTCTTCATTGGGTCACCACATGGCGCTGCATCGGCGCCAGGCGCGCCAGGAAACGGTTTTGGGTGGCGAAGGGAATGCCCACGTTGTCCATCGCCGCCTGAAGATCTTCGACCACCGCGTTGAAGTCGGCATTGGTCAGGCGCAGGCCCTTATGGGCTTCGGCCATGCCGTGCCCCTTATACTCGCAAGGTCCACCGGCGATCTGGCAGAACTGGACTTTGAACTGGGCCCGAACCCGGTCCATGTTGGATTCCTCGAAAATCTTGCTGATGCGCGGATCGGCGAGATAATTCTCCACCGAAGCATCCACGATGCGGTCAATGCCCGCCTGGCCGCCCATGTCGGTGAACAGCGTGTCCTGGGCAAACGCCGGCGAGGTGGCCAGAACCAGAAGCGAAAGCGCGAGAACCTTTTTCATCACAGTCCTGCCTGTAGCGAGAGATAGGCGCCGCGCTGATCGTCGCGGATCACGATATTGCCCAGATCGGCATAGGCCAGGGTCGCGGAGAGGTTCTTGTTGAAGAAATAGGCCGCGAAAATATCCCAGGCCGCCTGTTCCTTGGCGATGGAAAGATTGTTGGGCTTAGTGCGCAGCTCCGCCCCCACTGCAAAGCGGCGGCTGAACAGATAGGCGGCCGAGCCTTCGAACTGCGCGCTATAGCCGGCATGCCGGTCACCGCCAAAGCCCAGTATGCCGAACTGGTTGGCGCGGGTGTGGCGCCAGGTGGCGTTGACGAGCAGGCTTTGCGCCAGGAACAGTTTGCTGGCGGAAAGATAATAGTCGGTCCCCTGGTCGGATTTTCCACCCACCGCGCCGATCACCGCGCCGCGGTCGTTTTCCTTGTGCTGCAGGCCGACGGAAAGCTGCGGCAGCCAACTGTCCTGCTCATAGACCGCATCACCGATCAGCTTCAGCTTGGCGCCGAAAATGTTCTGGTGGAAGGTAAAGCCGCGCCCAAGGCCCAGCGCCGCGCCGACCTCCTGGGTGTCGAATTCCTGCCAGGCATAGGAAAGCTCCAGCCGGTCGAACAGGCCGACCGCGACGCCCGCGCTGTGCAGCGTGTAATCGGGAAGCAGCACAGTGGTGTAATGAACATTGGCGCCGACGCCGTCGCGGGTGCCATAGCCGGTGATCATGGCCCAGTTGGCCAGGCCGCCGCCGCCCGCGCCTTCGATCTGGCTGACGCCGCCGGTGGCCAACAGCTTGCCGCCGTCGAACAGATCCCAGGGCTGCGCCAGGGCGGATGTCGCCAAGATGGACATGAAGAGCCCGGCCACAAACGCAAAACACGACAGGGCCAGACGCATCGCAGGTCCTTGGAGAAGCACGCACTGCTCTAACCTCGCCTGGGTTAAGGGCGCATAAAGCCTGGTTCCTGCTGGAATCGGCGGGCAAGCGGGGGTGGACAGGGGGTGGGGCTTGGCCTATATCCCCCCACCTTCCGTGACGCGGGGTGGAGCAGCCCGGTAGCTCGTCAGGCTCATAACCTGAAGGTCACAGGTTCAAATCCTGTCCCCGCAACCATCGGACAAAAGGCCCGGCCCAAAGCCGGGCCTTTTTTCGTCCGGCCCGGCGGGAAGCTCCTGATTCTTGGGGATTTTCGCAACCGCGAAGGCTCTGCGCGCCCAATCTATGTGCAACACTGATCGAGGCCCGAATCGTGATTGCCGGGGGGGTGGGCCGTCGCTATAACCCCGGCCCTCAGGGCGGGTTTGCGAGCGTGTTTTCCCGCACTGCGTTGAAGGGAGTGTGCATGGGAACCCAGGTCCCCGCCGACTACCGGCCTTCGGATAACGAGCCCTTTATGAATGAGCGCCAGCGGGAGTATTTCCGCCGCAAGCTCAATGTCTGGAAAGACGAAATTCTCAAGGAAAGCCGCGAGACCATCCAGAACCTGCAGGCCGAGACCGTGCCGCACGCCGATCTCGCCGACCGCGCTTCCACCGAGGCCGAACGCCAGCTCGAACTGCGCACCCGCGACCGCCAGCGCAAGTTGATCGCCAAGATCGACGAGGCGCTGCGCCGGATCGAAGACGGTTCTTACGGATTTTGCGAAGAGACCGGCGAACCCATCTCGCTCAAGCGCCTGGACGCACGCCCCATCGCCACCTTGTCGATCGAGGCGCAGGAACGTCATGAACGGCGCGAAAAGGTCTATCGCGACGACTAGGTGCGTCGTTCGCGCCGTTCCTTTGTTGAATGGCCGCGCTATGCGCGGCGGGCGGCGCGAAAAGGTCTATCGCGACGACTAGGCAGGACTAGTCCCGCCGGCCTTCCTGCTTGGTCTCGCGCTTCTGCTGCCGGCACTCGGCACGGCTGTTATCGCTCGCCGTAATGCAGGCCCGCTTCTCCACCCTTGCGCTCTGGCGCGTGTCGCGGCGATCACCGCGCCGCTCCATGCCCCGGGTCTGCGCAGCGGCAGTCTCAGTGCTGATGACGACAGTGACCCCGCTGGTTGCCAGGATCGCCAGGGCGCCCAGCAGAGAAACGGTTTTTGATTTAAGCATCGTCTGAACCTCATCGGTATGGTGCCATCCGCCCGCTCTGGCATCGGTTGCATTGCGGCTTGGGCCGTGAGCGCTGGACGGAGGTGAGCCTGCGCTGTGGCGGCGGGCACGGTGGGCGCTTCCCTTGCGGCCAGCCATTGGACTTAGGCCCACTCTTTGCGCGGGAACCGGTGTTGCCGGTCCGTCCATTAAAAACGAAAGAGCCCGGTCACAAGACCGGGCTCTTTTTTTCTTCCCACCGTTTGTTCGGTGATTACCAGGGCATGATGATGTCGAGCAGCTGCGAACCATAGCGCGGCTGCTGCACATCGCTGACCGTGCCGCGGCCGCCATACGAAATGCGGGCTTCGGCGATCTGGGTCAGGTTGACGGTATTGTCCTGGGTGATGTCTTCGCGGCGCACGATGCCCGAGACGCGCATGTCGCGCAGCTCGTTGTTGACGCGCACCTGCTGGTGCCCGTCGATCACCAGGTTGCCGTTGGGCAGCACCTGGGCGACCAGCGCCGCCAGGGTCAGGTTGATGGATTCCGAACGCGCCACGGCGCCGGTGCCGGTGTTGGAAAGGTCCGAGCCCATCTTGACCAGGCTGGAGGGATCGAGCTGGCTGGGGAAGGCTTTTTCCAGGCCGAACAGATTGTCCATGCTGGCATTCTCGCTGTTGGCGCGGCTGCGCGACGTGGTGTTGGACAGCTTGGCGGCATCGGCGGTCGAGACATTGACCGTGATCACGTCGCCAATGGCGCGGGCGCGCGGATCGTTGAAGAAGCTCTTGGCGCCGGCCTGCCACAGCGAATTGTTGATATGGCGGATCGGCGCGGGGCCCGGAATCCCGGCCACGATCTGGCTGCCGGCGGGATTGCCCACCGCGGCCATGCGCGGGGCTTCGCCGATTTCCGAAATCCGCGTCGCGGCCGAACAGGCCGCCAGGGGACCCGCGATTAGAAGGAGAGTGGTGATTTTCGCAAAGCGACGCATGGTGAAATCCTATCGACGGGCAAGCTTGGTGGGAGCGGAGATCGGGCCGCCATTGGCGCGCACGGTGCCGGGCGAAACGACAGTGGCCGAGATCATGCGGAAGGAGGCGGGGTTCTGGATGGTGACGGTGTCGCCGATGCCGCCTTCGCTCATGGCGCGGCCCATCGCCACCAGCTCCACGCCGGGGGCGCTGAACTGCATGGTGACCGACTGGCCCTTGGTGATGACGATCGGACGGCGCACATCGTCGCCGCGGAACGGCTGACCATTGGACAGGACGCGGCGCGCCTGCATGCCGGCAATTTCTTCGATCTTCGTGGGCACGCCCGCCATCAACGTATTGCCATCCACAGTGGCGTAAGTGAGATCGCTTTCCACGATCACTTCACCGCGCGGGATGTCGCGGGCCGGGACCACGACGCGCACGGTAGCGGCCTGGACGGCGGCGGGCAGCAGGATCAGGAACGCGGCGAGGAGCGTCGGCGAAAGCCGGAGCGACCAAAAATAAGTTGCGGTTTTCATGATGTTACGACCCCAACCTTGCGGTGTTCTGCAGCATCTGGTCGGCGGCAGAGACAACCTTGGAATTCATTTCATAGGCGCGCTGGGCGGTGATCAGCGCCGTGATCTCGTCGACCGAGTTCACGTTCGAGGTTTCCAGGAAACCCTGCTGCAGGGTGCCGTAGCCGGTGGAGCCCGGCACGCCGGCCTGGGGCGAACCCGATGCGGCGGTTTCCAGATAGAGATTGCCGCCGACCGCGTTCAGGCCCGCCTCGTTGGGGAAGCGCGTCAGTTCGAGCTGGCCGACCGTGGTGGGTTCGGCCTGGCCGGCAACGCTGGCATTGACCTGGCCCTGGGCGTTGATCTGCACCGACAGGGTGTTCTGCGGAATGGCGATGCCCGGCTGCACGACCAACCCGTCCTGGGTGACGAGCTGGCCCTGGGGCGAAAGACCGAAATTGCCGGCGCGGGTATAGCCGTCGGTGCCGTCGGCCTGCTGGATGCGGAAGTAGCCCGCGCCCTGGATGGCGACGTCATAGGGATTGGAGGTGCTCTTCAGGTCGCCCTGGGTGGTGACGCGGTAGATCGCGCTCATGCGCACACCCGCGCCAATCTGCACGCCCGAGGGCGCGTAGGTGCCAGTGTCCGAGGTCTGGGCCCCCGGGGTCTGGATGTTCTGGTAGAGCAGGTCCTGGAATTCGGCCCGCTGCTGCTTGAAGCCGGTGGTGTTCATGTTCGCCAGGTTGTTGGCGATGACTTCGACATTGGTCTGCTGGGCGAGCATGCCAGTCGAGGCGATGGAAAGAGCGCGCATGTTGGAATCTCCTTACGGCATACGACCAAGCTTCTCGATAGCCTGGCGTTTGAGGTCTTCGTGGGACTTGGACAGCGTGGCGGTCGCTTCGTAAGAGCGCATCACCTCGATCATCCGGCTGATTTCGATCACCGGCTGGACGTTGGAGCTTTCCAGCATCTTCTGCTTCAGGCTGGTGGCGGTGGGCACGATGGCGGCCTGGTCGGTGGAATAGAGATTGCCGCCATGCTTGGTCATGCCGGTGGCGGTATCGGCGAAATCGACGATGCGGATCTTGGCGAGCTGGCCGGTCTTGCCGCTGAGCGTGCCATCCTGCGCGATAGCGATGTCGCCATCATCGGGGGTGATGGTGATGGCGCCGCCATCGCCCTGCAGGGCATGACCGTCGGTGGTGACGATCTGGCCGTTGGCGTCCAGGTTGAAATGGCCGTCGCGGGTGTAGCGCAGCCCGGCGGGCGTCTGCACAACGAAATAGCCCTTGCCGGAGATCGCCACGTCATACATGGCGCCGGTGCGCTCGATGTTGCCCTGGCTGGTGTCGCGCAGGATGCCGGCATCCTTGACGAAGCTGACGGGCTGCATGCCGGTCTGGCCCTCGGCGGGACGCATCTGGCTGATATATTCTTCGAATTTGGCGGCTTCGCGCTTGAAGCCCGGCGTCGAGGCGTTCGCGATATTGTTCGCGATCACGTCTATCGCGCGATAGGCGGCGAGCTGCTGCGAAAGACTAACGAGAAGTGAATTATCCATGGCCGACGGATCCTTTCTGGTCCGACGCAACCAACAGTGCAGCCGCCATGCCAGCGGGAAATCCCCGTTTTATTGATGTTTTCGCGCATGCCGGAAGCGACGCGGAAATTCTTGCCGGGCGTTTGACGCCCCACCCGGCAATTTGAACCACTCCTTAACCACGTTTGCTTACCTTGGCGCGGAGACGAAGAGCGCTGGGAAGAATTCCATGGCCAATAAAGAGAAAGAAACCGAAGCGGCGGACGGCGAGAACGCCGAAGCCACGGGCGAAGGCGCGGATGCCGCGCCGAAGAAAGGTTTTGGTAAGATTCTCGGCATGCTCAAGAGCAAGAAGATGCTGATGTTCGGCGTCCCGGCTCTTGTGGTGCTTCTGGGCGGCGGCGGCGCCGGCGCCTACTTCTTTATGGGCGGCAGCCACGACGAAGGCGCGGCCGAGCATGTGGAAGAAGTGCCCCTGACCCCACCCAAGGTCGCCTTCAGCGACATGCAGGACATCCTGGTCAATATCCAGAGCAGCGACGGCACCCCCGCCTATCTCAAGCTGGGCGTTTCGCTGGAACTGGACGACGAGGAACAGAAGACCGCGCTGGAGCCGCTGATGCCCCGCATCACCGACCAGTTCCAGGCCTATTTGCGCGAACTGCGCCTCGACGACCTGAAGGGTTCGGCCGGCGTGCTGCGCCTGAAGGAAGAGCTGCTGCGCCGCGTCAATGTGGCCGCCGCTCCCTACAAGGTCCGCGACGTGCTGCTCAAGGAAATGATCGTCCAGTAAGCGCCGACGCGCCCATTAAATAAGTGCCTCAAGGATTGAAGGTCCCAGACCATGGCTGACGAAACCCCCGCCGCCGAAGACACCGCGCCCGATGCGGCTGCCTTTGAAACCACGCCCGAAACCGGCGCAGCCGCCGAACGGGTTCTGAATCAGGAAGAAATCGACTCGCTTCTGGGTTTTGACGTCGGCGCCGACCAGGCCCAGGACAAGTCCGGCGTCCGCGCCATCATCAATTCGGCGCTGGTGTCCTATGAACGCCTGCCGATGCTGGAAATCGTCTTCGACCGCCTGGTGCGGCTGATGACCACCTCCTTGCGCAATTTCACCAGCGACAATGTCGAAGTCAGCCTGGATTCCATCACCTCGATCCGCTTCGGCGACTATCTGAACTCCATTCCCCTGCCCGCCATTCTGGCGGTGTTTCATGCCGAGGAACTGGACAATTACGGCCTCTTCACCGTCGATTCCAACCTGATCTATTCGATCGTCGACGTGCTCCTGGGCGGCCGCCGCGGCTCCAGCGCCATGCGCATCGAGGGCCGTCCCTACACCACCATCGAACGCACCCTGGTCCAGCGCATGATCGAAGTGATCATGCAGGACATGTGCGCCGCGTTCGAACCCCTGGCGCCGGTCAATTTCAACCTGGACCGCCTGGAAACCAATCCGCGTTTCGCCGCCATCGCGCGCCCCGCCAATGCCGCCATCCTGGTCAAGCTGCGCATCGACATGGAAGACCGTGGCGGCCGCACCGAATTGCTGCTGCCCTATGCCACGCTGGAGCCGATCCGCAAGCTGCTGCTGCAGCAGTTCATGGGCGAAAAGTTCGGCCGCGACTCGATCTGGGAAAGCCATCTGGCGACCGAACTCTGGTCCACCAAGGTCGATATCGAAGCCATCCTGGACGAACAGACCATGCCGCTGAACCAGGTGATGAACCTGGAAGTCGGCCAGACCATGATGCTGGGCGCCAATCCCGATTCCAAGATTCAGCTGCGCTGCCGCGGCGTGCCGCTGCTCACCGGCCGGATGGGCCGGGTCGGCGCGAACGTCGCGGTGCGGGTTGACGAAGCCATCGAACGCACGGACGCGTCCCGCGCCCTTTGATTTCAACGTTTATTTGAAAGAGACACCACCGTGAACATTCCCATGGACCTGACCTTTTATCTTGAACTGGCGCTGCAGGTGCTGCTGGCCTTCACGCTCTGCTATTGCGTGGTGCTGGAACGCCGCCTGGCCTCCGTGCGCAAGGGCCAGGAAGGCCTGTCGCGCACCATCGGCGAACTCAACATGGCGATCGCCGGCGCCGGCGCATCGCTCCGCGCCCTGAAATCCGCCGCCGGTGAAGCCGCCCAGACGCTGGATGAGCGCCTGAAGCGCGCCCGCCTGCATATCGACGAGCTTTCGCTGCTGACCGCGTCGGGCGAACGCATCGCCCAGCGCATGGAAGCGTCCGCCGCCGCCCCGCGCGTGGCGCGCGAAATTCCCGACATGCCGCTGCCGTCCACCTCGATCCTCAGCCGCCTGAACCGTTCTGAAAGCGCCGTGCAATGAGATTCCCCCGCTATGCCCGCCTTCTGCCGTCCGTCGTCGTGGTCGGCGCCGCCCTCCTGGTGCTGAAGACCAGCGGCTTGGTGCATGAAGCCTATGCCGAAGCCAGTGAGGCGGCGGTTTCCATGACCAAGGATCCGGTTGCCGCCAATCCCGACTATGCCGGCGGCGCGGACGACGAGCTCGCCTCGGCCAGCGAAGTCAACGTGGTCAATGCCCTGGGCAAGCGCCGCAAGGAACTGGACGCACGCGCCGGAACGCTCACCACCCAGGCCGCCATCATCCAGGCCGCCGAAAAGCGTGTCGACGCCAAGATCGTCCAGTTGCAGCAGCTTCAGTCCAAGATCACCGCTCTCCTGCAGCAGCGCGACGACGCCCAGAAGGCGCAGGTCGCGGCGCTGGTGAAGACCTATGCCGCCATGAAGTCCAAGGACGCGGCGCGCATTTTCAGCAACCTGCCCGACGATGTGCTGATGTCGGTGGCGCAGGAAATGAAATCCGACGTGCTGGCCCCGATCATGGCCAGCATGAATCCGGAAAGCGCCCAGAAGCTGACGGTGAAGCTGGCCAACCGCCTGACCCTGCCGCAGACCACCGATGCGCCGGCCCCGGCCCCCGCCCCGGTGGCCGCGCCCCAGGATGCCGCCGCCGCCACCCCGGCCGCTGCGGCCCCCGGCACCCAAGCCGCCGCCGCGCCCAAGCCGGCGACCCCTGCTGCGACGGAAAATGCTGAAAAACCAAAGACTTAGTTGTTTAACCCGAGGTTAACGCGACCCCGCGATTATAGAGTGAGAAGGGGAGCAGTTTCGTTGATCCGCACGGTCCGCAGCATCGCATTGGTGATGGCGCTTGGCGTCAGCGCACCGGCATGGGCCGACAGCGTCAGCGGCGCGACGCAGGACGGTTATGGCCGGCTGAGTTTTTCGATTCCCGCCACCACCAAGGTCAGCGCCACCACCACCGGCGGCGTGCTGGCCATCAGCTTCAGCGCCAAGACCGATGTTGATCCCGCGGCGATCACCGCCGCCCTCCCGCGCCTGATCTCCAGTGGCCGCGCCGATGAAGACGGCAAGACCTTGCGCTTCACCCTCAGCCAGCCGGTCAAGCTGCATGTCAGCCAGCTTGGCGCGCGCGCCGTGGTGGATGTCGCGCCGACGAATTTCACCGGCGTGATGCCGGACCTGGTGGCGCCGCCCAAGGTAGCGCCCAAGCCGCTGGACATGGCCAGCCTGCCGGAAATCAAGCTGCGCACCGGTTCCTATGAAAAATTCACCCGGCTGGTGTTCGACTGGCCGCAGAATGTTTCCTACCAGGTGTTTCCCGGCGCGGGAAAAATGAGCATCCGCTTCGCCGCCCAGGCGCGCGCCGACGTTTCGGTGATCGCGCGGCTGGCGCCGCCCTGGGTAAAGAATGCCGCCTGGCGCCTCGACGGCCAGAGCATGCTGGTGGAGTTCGATACCGACTCCGATTCCGGCTATCACCATTTCCGCGACGGCAACAAGATCGTGCTGGATATCCTGGCGCCCAAGACCGACGTCGCGGCCTACGCGCCGCCGGGCACCGCCAAGCCCGTCGCCACCAAGATGGCCGCCAAGACGGATGCGAAAGTGGCGGCCGGACCCGTCAGCAAGGCGCAGGCCGAAAGCATCGCCCAGACCGCCGCCGCCGTCAGCGGCAAGAAGCCGGACGCCAAGCCTGATGCAAAATCTGGCGCCAAGCCCGAAATCAAGACCGCCGAGGCCAAGCCGGCCGAGGTAAAACCCGCAGAAACGCAAACGGCCGAAGCCGCGCCTCCGGTTCCGGACGTGCCGGTGGCCGATGGCAAGCGCACCCGCGATGGCGCATTGATCACGTTCAAGGGCGCGGGCGGCCGCGCCACCGCCGTGTTCGTGCGCGGCCTCACCGCCTGGGTGGTGCTGGAAAACGCTCCCAACTTCGATTCCCGCAACCTGAAAACCACGCTGGGCGATTTCGCCGAACGCCTGGATGCGGTTTCGAGCAACGGTCTGGGCATTCTGCGCGTCACCCTGAAGGCCCCGGCGCAGATCGGCGCGCGCGGCAAGGGCCCCGACCTGGAAGTCGAGATCGCGCCCCAGGTTGCGCCCGCCCCGGTGGTCATCGGTTTCGCCCGCAACCAGTCCGATCCCAAGCGCGCCTCGCTCTCGACCTTGCTGCCCGCCGCCGACCGCGCCTTCCAGCTTCTGGATCCGGACAGCGGCGACATGCTGACCATCGTTCCGGCGGCGCCGGGCCGCGGCATGCCCAATATCCGCGTCTTCGCCGATTTCGCCGCCTTGCCCACCGCCAGCGGCCTTGTGATCACGCCCTATGTCGACGATCTGAAAGTGGATGTGGCGCAGGCGCGGGTGGTGATTTCGCGCCCCGCCGGCATGGCGCTGACCCCGCCGCAAATGCCGCTGGGCCAAAGCCCTTCGGCCATGGCGCGCTTCGGCAACGGGCCGTCCTATCTGAATTTCGCCAAATGGGGCGTCGCCAGCGGCGGCAGTTTCCTGGCCACCGAACGCCGCCTGACCCAGGCCGCGGCGCGGCAGTCCTCCGCCAAGGCCGGCGCGGCGCGGCTGGAACTGGCGCGCTTCTATCTTGCCAACGGCTTTGCCGCCGAAGCGCTGGGCGTGATCAACCTGCTGCAGACCAACGATCCGGCCTTAATGGGTGATGCCCAGCTCGCCACCATGCGCGCGGCCGCCGCTTACATGATGGGCCGTTATCGCGACGCCCATAACGAACTCAGCGGCGCGGCGTTTGACGCCGACCGTCACGCTGCCTTCTGGCGCGGCCTGACCGATGCCGGCATGGAAAACTGGAAAAGCGCCCACCTGCACCTGCAGCGCGCCAGCCTGGTGCTCGACCGCTATCCCGCCCTCTGGCAGGCCACGGCACATCTGGCCGATGCCGAGGCCGCGCTGGGCATGGGCCGCCTCGATCTTGCCGATGCGGCGCTGAGCCGCCTGCCCAAGGAACTGGAATCGCGTCAGGCGCTGGTGGCGGAACTGGCGCAGGCGCGGCTGGCCGCGGCGCAGAACAAGTATCGCGCGGCGACCGCGCAGTTCGTCAAGGTCGAGAAAAGCGGCGACGAGAAGCTGGCGGCGCAGGCGATCTTCCATCACACCAATGCCGCGCTGAACGCCGGCGCCATCACCGTGCCCCAGGCGATCGAAAAGCTGGAAAAGCTGCGTTTCCGCTGGCGCGGCGACCAGCTGGAAATGAAGACGCTGCGCAAGCTGGCCTCGCTGTATTTCGGGCGCGGCCAGCACCGCGACGGCCTGAAGACCTTGCGGGTGGCAACCCAGAATTTCACCGGCCAGGACGCCGCGCGCGTGGCGCAGGACGACATGCGCGCCGCCTTCGTCAAGCTCTATCTGAAGGGCGATGCCGACAAGATGAAGCCGGTGGATTCGCTGGCGCTGTTTTACGACAATATCGATCTCACCCCGATCGGGCCGGACGGCGATGACATGATCCGCCGCATGTCGGACCGGCTGGTGGCGGTGGACCTCTTGGGTCCGGCCGCGAGCTTGCTCGCCTATCAGGTGGACAAGCGCCTGGAAGGCATCGCCAAGGCACAGGTCGCTACGCGTCTGGCCGCCGTTTATCTGATGGACCACAAGCCGCAGCAGGCGGTGAACGTGATCCGCGGTTCGATGATCACCGGCCTGCCGCAGGAAGAAATGCATCAGCGCATGCTGCTGGAAGCGCGCGCCTTCGCCGCGCTCAAGCAATGGGACAATGCGCTGGACCTGATCGCGGTGGACGAATCCGATGACGCCCGACGCCTGCGCGCCGACATCTATTGGGAAAGCGGCAACTGGGCGATCGCCGGACAGAAGGCGGAAGAACTGGTGGAACCGCGCTGGGCCGATGCAACCCCGCTATCGATCACCGACCGCGCCCATGTGCTGCGCGCCGCCGTCGCCTATTCGCTGGCCAGCGACCAGGCGGGGCTGGAGCGCATCCGCACCCATTTCACGCCCAAGATGAAGAATACGCCCGACGGCAACCTGTTCGCGGTTCTGTCGGCCAGCATCGACGCCCATGGCCTGGCCTTCCGCGAAGCTGCCGCCAAGATCGCGGCGGTGGACACGCTGCAGTCCTTCATGAAGGACTTCAGCAAGCGCCACGCGGATGTGAAGAGCTAGAGCTTATTCTGCTTTAGCCAGCCCAAGGCACGTTCGACCAGCTTTTCCCAACCCGGTTCGCCGATCAGCCAATGGCCCAAGCCCGGCAGCACTTCCGCCGTGGCGCGGTCACCATACAGCGCGGCGATGCGCGCCACGGTGCTGGGCGGATTGATGCGATCCTCGCTGCCTGTCAGGAACAGCAGCGGCGCGGTGACCGCCTCGGCCTCCACGGCGCTGGCGTGATTCATGTCCAGCGCCCAGTTCATCACCTCGAAGGTGGCGCGCCCGGATTCCGGCACGAAGCGGTCATAGACCGCGTCGCGCGTGCTTTTGGGCAGCTTGTCCAGCGAATGCGCTAAGGCGATATCGCGCTGCGGTTCCAGAAGCTGATTCCAATAGCCGGGCCGCAGATGCATGGACTGGGCGGCACCGATCTCGAACAGGGTGGTGGGCGAGACGCCCCAGGGCGGCGACGGCGCCAATAAAACAAGCGCGGCGACTTTCGTGCGCGCGGCCAGCATCTGGGCCAGCAAGCCGCCCATGGAATGGCCCACCAGAATGGGCGGGGCCTTGAGCGCGGCTATCTCTTCTTCCAGGTCCGCCGCGTAATCGGCCAGCCCGGTGGTGCCGAGCGCCTTGGGCGCGGGGTTTATGTCGTGAAAGCGCAGGGGCGGCGCGGTGACGGCATAGCCGGCCGCTTCGAATTTCTCCTTGAGACCGTCCAATGACCAGGGACCGCAAAAGGCGCCATGGATCATCAGGACCGGGGATTTCTTCATGCGTATTTCCCGAGCGCCGCGATCACGCTGCGATAGGTGTCGCGCTTGAAGGCGACGATCAGCGCCGGCAGGTTCTCCAGGCTGACCCATTGAAAGGCGGAAAATTCCGGCTCATGGGAGGCCAGGTCGATGTCGCGATCCTCGCCGGTGAAACGCAGGGCGAACCATTTCTGGCGCTGGCCCTTGTACTTGCCATGAAAGGCGACGCCGATCAGATGGACCGGCAGGTCATAAGTGACCCAGTCTTCCATCTCGCCCAGGATCTCGGCCTTGTCGGTGCCGACTTCTTCCTGAAGTTCGCGCAGGGCCGCCTGTTTGGGCGTTTCGCCCTTGTCGATGCCGCCCTGCGGCATCTGCCAGCCTTCCACGGTCTGGTCGATGCGCTTGCCGACGAACACCTCGCCGTTCTTGTTGAACAGCATGATGCCGACGCACGGCCGGTAGGGCAGATCGGAAGACATATTCCCCTGAACGTTACGGGCGCTGAGCGCCTGTTATTGTGTGGGGGTCACTATGGCGGAAACCGGCACCAGCACAAAGCCCCGTGCCTGCAGCCCCTTCGCCCAGGCGGCGATGCGGGCGATGGACACCGGATAGAGGAAGGCGGAACCCACGGCGCTGCCGCTGGTGCGGGCCTGGGTTTCCAGTTCGGACAGCCGGCGGTCGATTTCCAGCGCGGTCTGGATGCCGTCCACGGTGGCGTTGCTCTGGACCGCCGGAATGCCGACCTGCGCCGCCACATTGGGCGCCACCGATTGTGCGGCGGCGCCATTGTCGAAGAAATAGAGGCCGCGGCGGTTGAGATAGGTCAAAGCCGGCGACAGCGCCGAACTGTCCGACAGGAAGCGCTGGCCCAGAAGATTGGTCACCCCGGCATAGCCGGTGAAGCGCGACAGCGCCCATGTCAGGCGCTGGATATTGGCGGCTTCGTCCTGGCCGGCGCGCAGGGTGTGCGGACCCGGATCGCTGTCGGGGAAATCGAACGGCTCCATCGGAATCTGCAGCAGCACTTCATGTCCGCGTCCGCGCGCCTGGGATACCCATTGCCCGACATCGCCGGCATAGGGGGCAAAGCCCAACGTGACGCCGGAGGGCAGGTTGTCGAGCGCCGCCTTGGTGGCGCTGGCGGAAACGCCAAGGCCGCTGACCACGATGGCGATCTTGAACTTGGCGCCCATGGCGGCGGGCGCCGCATAGGCTTGCATGGGCTTGCGCCCGTCATCGGCGATGCGCGGCAGCGGGCCGCTGGCGCTGTTTTCGATCAGCGCGGGATCGGCCATCAACGCCTTGCCGGCATAGATGGGCTGGGTGACAGCGGCCACCGCGCTGGCCTCGGCAATCGCGGCCACGTCCGGTGACAAGGCCGGGCCATGGGCGCCGGGCGCCGCGCCCAGCTCCAGGGTGATGGCGGGCGCGGCGGGGCGTCCGAACAGTGTTATGGCCAGGATTCCCGCGGCAAACAGGCAGGCGGTGAAGGAGCAGGCGAACGCCAGAGCGCGACCGCTCTTGGACACGGCAAACCCTTCTGCGGAATCGACAGCAGCCACCATGCTCCTATTTATGAAGGAGCATGGTTACGTGCTGGTTAACAGGTCTTAACGGGGGGTGGCTGCCGTCTTGGCCGGCGGCGGGGTGGTGACCGAGGCCACCGTCATTTTTCCGCGCAGCAGGTCCAGGGCATAGGCAAGCTGGAAGTCGTCATACTTGGTGCCCGCCGCCGGCTTGATCACCGGCGCATTGGTCCGCTTGGCCGGCACCGGTTCGCCCGACAGATGGCCACGCAGATCGGCTTCCGAGGAGCGCGCCAGCTTGGGCACATTGGCTTCATCGCCCTGCGCCACCTGGATGTCCGGGATGATGCCCTGCGCCTGGATCGAATGACCTGACGGCGTGAAGTAACGCGCCGTGGTCAGGCGCAGCGCGCCGCGGCTTTCGCCGAGCGGGATGATGGTCTGCACCGATCCCTTGCCGAAGCTGGTGAGCCCGATGATGGTGGCGCGCTTGTGGTCCTGCAGCGCGCCCGCGACGATTTCCGACGCGCTGGCCGTGCCCGCATTGATCAGGATCACGATCGGCTTGCCATCCGTGACGTCGCCGCTCTTGGCGTCATAGCGCTGGGTGTCTTCGCTGCGGCGGCCGCGGGTGGAAACGATCTCGCCGGTGCCCAGGAAATCGTCCGACACCTGGATCGCCTGATCCAGCAAGCCGCCGGGATTGTTGCGCAGGTCCAGCACATAGCCCTTGATGCCGGGGCCGATCTGCTTCTTGAGATCGCGCACCGCGCGCTCCAGGCCGTCGGCGGTCTGTTCGTTGAAACCGGGCATGCGGACATAGCCGATATCGCCTTCGCGGCGGAACGCGGCGGCATCCACGCGCACGATGGCGCGCACCAAAGTCACGTCAAACGGCTTCTTTTCGCCTTCGCGCAGGATGGTCAGCGTGATCTTGCTGCCCGCCGGGCCGCGCATCTTGTCGATGGCTTCGTTCAGCGGCAGGCCCTGGATGGAGCCGCCATCGATGCCGGCGATGCGGTCGCCCGACTTGATGCCGGCGCGCGACGCAGGCGTGCCGTCGATCGGCGAGATCACCTTGATCAGGCCGTCTTCCTGCGTGACTTCGATGCCGACGCCGCCGAACTGGCCCTTGGTGGTGATCTGCATGTCGCCATACGACTTGGCGTCCATGTAGCTGGAATGGGGATCGAGGTTGGATACCATGCCCTGGATGGCGGCGTCGATCAGCTCGCTGTCCTTGACCGGGCGCACATAGTTGGCGCGCACGCGCTCGAAGGCGTCGCTGAACAGGTCCAGCTGTCCATAGGCGGATGCATCATTGGCGCCCTTGGCTTCCGGCAGCGCGATCATGGCCACGGCGAAACCGCCGACCAGGCCCATGCTGACCAATGCAAACTTATTCATGTGCCGTTCGCCTTTCCAACTGCGGGGCGCAGATTCAACTTCAACCATGGCGCGGGATTCTGGCCATGACCGCCGTGACGTAATTCGAAGTACAGCCTGTTATCCGATCCTTCAGCGGGCATGGTTCCAACCGGCTCGCCCGCCAGCAATTGATCGTTTGGCCTAACCGTCACGCGTCCCAGTCCCGCCAGGACCACATCGTAGCCAGTGGTTATCTCAACTATCAAGACTTGTCCGCTTTTATGGTAAGGACCGGCGAAAAGAACCTTGCCATCCGAGGGCGTAATCACCTGGGCCCCCGCCCGGGTTGCATAGGTAAGGCCCGGATTGCCCTTTTCCCCGCCTCCCGTCACGGTTCCGACCACCGGTTCCAGCAGCGAATTCCTGGCCAGTCCCCCGCCGGAACCGCTGTTCTGCGCGGTCACGAACACGACGCTTTGCTGGGAGGTTCCATTTTGGCGCAAGGCCCGGACCCGGGCCGCCAGCGCCTGGAAGTCGGCGGCCTCGCGGGCGATGACCGCCAGCTGGGCCTTCAGGCTGCCATAGGCGTCGGCCGCCCCCGCCGCTTCCTTTTCCTTGCGCGCCACAAGCTCGTCGAGTTCGGCGCGCGCGATCCCCAGGCGGACGCCGGTGTCGGCGGCCTGGTGGCGCTGTTGCTCCAGCGCCGCGCGGCTGCGCTTCAAGGCGTCGATGCGCCGCGACAGGAAAGCGGCCTGGGCATAGACCGACGGCAGCGACGAGCCGATCAGCATGGCGCCCCGCGCCGCGCCCAAGGCATCGCCCGGATGCATGGCGATCGCGGGCGGCATGTCGTGCTGCAATCTTTGCAGAACCGCCAGAAGGCGGGTCACCGCCACACGGTCGTTGGCGAAGCCGGCGCTGAGCCGCCTGTTCTCCGCTTCCAGCCTTTCGATCTGCAGGTCGGCGGCGATGCGCATCCGTTCCAGCGCCTCGATGCGCTGGGCGGTGGCGATCAGGCGGCGGCGCAGCTCCATCGCCTCGGCCGCCAGCATTTCGCTTTTCGCCCGCGCGCTGGCCAGTTGCGGCTGGCCCTGCTTGAGCTCCGACGACAGGCTCTGGAGTTGCTGCGCGCTGGACGGCAGGGTGGACAGCACCTTGCCCGGCAGCGCGCGGGAAAGATCGATCGGTACTTCGGGCCTGTCGGCGCGCAGCGCCGGACGCGGCGTGGGGCGGAACGGCGCCATCACTTTTTTTGGTTTCTGTGCGAGCGCGTCGAACGCGGGTTGTCCCAGAAGAGCGGCGGCCAGGAGGAAGGCGAGCCTGGCTTTCACGCGCCGCGCACCAGCAGGGAATGACCACTCATCACCTGCGGCTGGGGAAGGCCCATCAGTTCGAGCAGCGTGGGCGCGACATCGGCCAGCCGGCCATTCTTCAATGTTGCGCCCGCCGGCGCGCCAAAGGCGATGACGGGGACATCGAGCGTGGTGTGCGCGGTGTAAGGGACGTCGCTACCGGGATCCTGCATCATCTCGATATTGCCGTGATCGGCGGTGAGCAGCATCACGCCGTCCACCTTCTGCAGCGCCGTCATCAGCCGGCCCAGGCAGATGTCGATCGTGTCCACCGCTTTCACCGCCGCGCTCATGATGCCGGTATGGCCCACCATGTCGGGATTGGCGTAGTTGCAGACGATCAGGTCGTATTTGCCGCTGACAATGGCCTCTTCCAGCTTTTCGGTGACTTCGTAGGCGCTCATTTCCGGCTTGTGGTCGTAGGTCGCCACTTTGGGACTGGGCACCAGGATACGGTCCTCGCCGTCGAACACCTGCTCGCGTCCGCCATTCAGGAAGAAGGTGACATGGGCGTATTTCTCGGTCTCGGCGATGCGCAGTTGCTTCAGGCCGGAACGCGCCACCACTTCGCCCAGCGTCTCACGCACATCCTCCGGCGGGAAGACCGCACCCATCAGCGTCCTGAGATGATCGGAATATTCGGTCAGGCCCGCCGCGCCGCCGAACACCGGAATGCGCACGCGTTCGAAACCGTCAAAGCCCTTGTCCAGAAGCGCCGCGGAAATCTCGCGCGCCCGGTCGGCGCGAAAATTGGCGAACAGCAGCACGTCGCCATCTTCCACCCCGGCATAATCGCCCAGAACGCAGGGCACCAGGAATTCGTCGGTGACGTCTTCGGCATAGGAGGATTCAATCGCCGCAGCCGCATCGTCGAAGCGGCGGGCGGAAGCGTCGATGATGGCGCTGGTGCATTTCTCCACCCGGTCCCAGCGCTGGTCGCGGTCCATGGCATAGAAACGGCCCGACAGGGTCGCCAGCCTTACGCCGGCCAGCCCCGCGATGTCGCCGAGGAATTTGGCGACAAAGCCGCCGGCACTTTTGGGCGGCGTGTCGCGGCCATCGAGAAAGCCATGCACGAAGACCGGCACGCCCGATGCGCTGCAGATTTTCACCAGCGCGGCGATGTGGTCCTGATGGGAATGCACCCCGCCGGGCGACAGCAGGCCCATGATGTGCACGGCGCGCTGGGCGCTTTTGGCATTCTCGATCAGCGACAGCAGCACGGGGCGGCGCGCCAGGCTGCCGTCTTCGATCGCGACATCGATGCGCGGCAGGTCCTGGGCCACCACCCGCCCGGCGCCGATATTCATGTGCCCGACTTCGGAATTGCCCATCTGCCCCTTGGGCAGGCCGACCGCATTGCCGCTGGTTTCCAGCAGGGCATGGGGGCAGGTCGCCAGCAGGCGGGTGTAATTGGGAGTGTGACCTTGCGCGATGGCATTGTCCGGGGCGGCTTCCGGGCGCCAGCCCCAGCCATCGAGAATGCAAAGAAGGGCGGGGCGCGGCGCGGTCATGGGGGCAAAATAGAAAGCCCGGCCCCCCCTGTCTATCTCTTTGAAGCCTTTAGCGGAATTCCGGCCCCGTGGCCCAGAGCACCAGCGACTTGCGCACCCCCCTGGTCACCGGCGTGACCCGGTGCAGGAAGAAGGATGGAAAGGCGATCACGGTGCCGCGGCCGCGCGGGGCCGATATCGGCTGGCTTTCGATCTGGAACTGCAGCTCGCAGCCGTCGTAATCGGCCGGATCGCTGAGCTGGACGCTGAGGGAAATCTTGCGCGGCTTGAAGTTCTTGTGCCCGAAATCGATGTGCCAGTCGTAATGACCACCCTGCCGCCCGTCATAGATGGTGTATTGCAGGTTCTCGAGCCCGGTCAGGTCGAAGCGGTAGAAGTCGGTATTCAGCCGCAGCACGATCTGGGACAGCCGCTCATAGAGCTTTTGCGTGTCGGGACCGTGTTCGATCCAGGCCAGATCGGTGATGCGCACCGCGTCGATTTCCCCGCTTTGCCCTTCCAGCGTGCCCCTTTTGTGCAGCAGCGCATCGCCATAAGCGACGATGGCATCGACTTCCGCCGGGTCCAGCGCGCCTTCCCAGGCTACGAAGGGCCCCTGCACAACGGGATGCGGTGATGACATAGAGCAGGCCCTCGCAAGCAGCGTTCCGAGGCCTATTTGAACTCAGGTTCCACGGCCCGCACAACAAGCGATTTTCGGCACGGTGCGGCCCCTTCAGGCGCGCTGGCGCCGGCCGAACAGCATGGTGATGTTGATGCGGCGGTTCTCATAGCCGTCCGCAAAGGCGATCTCGTCGGTCTTGTGAAACAGGTTGGAGTCGAAGATCACCGCGCGGTTGGCGCGATACGGAATCTTGATCGGCTTGGCGCCGGTTTTGGCCAGAAGTTCATAGGCCGCGCTTTCATCGGCATTGAACTTGGCAAAGTCCCAGGCCAATGGCGCCTGCTTGTCCCAGACCACCAGGCCGCCGCCTTCCGGATCGAGATTGGCTTCGTCCGGCGAGATCCAGAAATTCACATTCACCGCCGCCTCGTCGGCATGGATGCCGATGCCTTCCAGCTTGCTGTCATACTTGAAGGCCCAGTGGTAGCGCAGCGGATGTTCGGCGAAAATCTCGCGGAAGGTGGTGCTCAATTCTTCCGCGATCTGCGCCAGAAGCGGCGCCGCGAAGCCCGACTCCGGGAAGGCGCCCAGATAGCCCTGGTTATAGGCGGTGTGCCAGACAACCGAGCCCCGGCAATAGCGGCGCAGGCTCGTCAGCGCTTCGGGTGTCAGCAGATTGTCGATCACCACCAGGTTGGGATCGCTGCTGAGCCAGGCTTTTGCAACCGCCGCCGCATTCTGCGGATTGACCGCCTGCCCGCTCAACCTTTCGCCGCCGACGAAACGCGTGCTTCCACCATGGGCGGCGCGCCATTGCTGCTGCTCGCGGTCATGGGCGATCTGATGCGCGGGCTTGTTCTGCGCCGGCGCGGCGTCGCCATAAGCCAGTTCCGCGACCCGGCGAAAATCGCTGAAGCTTTCCTCCAGGCGGTTCATTTCGCTCAAGACCTTGCCGCGAACCGCCAGGGCGGGAACATTGTCGGGATCGCTCGCCAGCGCGCTGTCCAGGCTTTCCAGCGCTTCCTCGAACCGGCTGAGTTCGCGCAAGGTGAAGCCGCGATTACTCAGGGCCACCGGCAAGCCGGGCTGTACCGCCAACGCGCGGTCCAGGCTCTCCAGTGCTTCTTCGGCGCGGCCCAGCTCCGACAGGGTTGCGCCACGGTCGGTCAGGATCTCGGCAACATCGGGTTGAACCGCCAGCACGGCGTCATAGTCCTTGAGCGCCAGGTCAAAGCGTTTCATCTGGCGCAGAATGTCGGCGCGGCGATGCAGCGCTTCGATGTCGCCGGGGCGCAGCGCCAGCGACCAGTTGGTGCAGTCCAGCGCCTCTTCCGAACGTTTCAGCTGCACCAGGACACCCGACAGGGCATTCAGCGCCGCAAATTCGCCCGGGGAAAGCGTCAGCGCCCGGCGGTAACTGGCGACAGCTTCCTCGGGGCGGCCTGCCCCCGTCTGCACATGGCCCAGATTGATCCAGGCCTCGGCGACTTGCGGATTCAGTTTCAGCGCGGCCGTGATCAGATCGATTGCCTGCAGATGCTGGCCCTGCTGGAAACGGATCACCCCCAGCATGTGGCGCGGCGCGAAGCTGGCCGGCTCCATTGCCAGCACCTGATGATACAGCCGCTCGGCCGCGGCCAGGTTGCCGCCTTGATGAAGCGTGATGGCCTGGTCGAACAATTCCTGCAGCGCAGGGCGGGGCAAATTCATTACCCGTGGTTCGCGCAGAAAAAATCTTTCCACATGACAAAACCGCCCGCGGGTACAAGCGCTGTCGCGTGCAACGATCGTAACATTTGATGAGCTTTCGGCGCAGACTTTGCGGCGCCTATTTGCGCTCAGCTTCTATCGCGCACAACGAGTGATTGCCGCACGACCCGATGTTAGCAGTGTCAGGCGCGATGTTATCAGTGTCAGGCGCACAGATGATAACATTTGATAGGTTTCGCCGTTTGCCAGCGTCTACTTGAACTCCGGTCCTACCGCCCAGACGACGAGCGACTTTCGCACGCCCGATGTGATCGGTGTCACGCGATGCAGGACGTAGGACGGAAATGCGATCACCGCACCGCGCGTCCTGGGCGCAACATCGGTGAGATTGCCGGCGCGCACTTCCAGGTCGCAGCCCTGATAGTCCGCCGAATCGCTCAACTGGATACTGATCGACAATTTGCGCGGCTCCTGCGCCGCCGCGTCATAACCTTTGCCGTAATCCTTGTGCCAGTCGAAGTGGCCGCCTTCGGCGCCGTCGTAAACGGCATATTGAAACGTCACCACGCCGGACAGGTCATAGCGGAAGAACTGGGCGTTCAGCCGCAGCACCACCTCTTCCATCCGGGCGTAAAAACTTTCCGTCTGCGCATCGCGCATCAGCCAGGCGACGCGGGTGACGCGGATACTGTCGAGCCCCGTCCCCTTGGCGGCGAGCTCCGCCCTCTCCTGGCCCAGCCGGTCAGCATGCTGCTCGATCGCGTCCAGCTCTGCCTTGCTGAACAGATTCTCCCAGACCACCAGGCCGCCCGGCATGAGGACGGGTGATGACGCGGGATTGAATAACGACATGTACGCCCCCACTCGTGTCTTATTTACTCAAGGACCTTCATTTGAAATCCGGTCCGGTGATCCAGATCACCACCGCCTTGCGCGTACCGCTGACGATCGGCGTCACCCGGTGCAGGACATAGGACGGAAAGGCGATGACCGCACCCCTCTCCCGCGAGGCGGTATCCACCGTCTTGCTGGCATGGAACTGCAGGTCGCAGCCTTCATACTGCGAACCATCGGTCAGCTGCAGCGAAAAGGAAAGCTTGCGCGGCACTTCCACGTAACCCTGGTCCACATGCCAGTCGAAATAGGCCCGCTCCGGCCCGTCATAGATGGTGTACTGGAACAATTCGGAAAAGCCGCTGAGCGAGAACTGCCATATCTTGTCGTTGAGGGTGCGGGCGACGCGTTCCATCCGGTCATAGAACCAGTCGGTTTCGGCGTTGCGCGCGATCCAGGCGGTGCGCGAGATGCGCGAGGCATCGTCTTCCTTGCGCGGCGCCTCGCCCGATACCAGCGCCTTCTCCGCCGTCAGCCTGTCGCCGTAAGCCTCGATACGGTCCAGTTCCTCGGGCGTGAAAGCGCCGGTCCAGGTGGCGAAGGGCAGCGTGCGGGTGCGGCTTTCCATGGCGATCAGCGGAATTTTGGGCCTGTGACCCAGACGACCATCGACCTGCGCGTGCCGGACGTCACCGGCGTCACCCGGTGCAGGACATGCGAGGGAAAGGCGATGGCCGAGCCCCGCTCGCGCGGCGCGTCTTCCACCTTGTTGCCGGCATTGAACTGCAGGTCGCATCCTTCATAGGACGCGGCCTCGCTGAGCTGCACCGTCATGGAAAGCTTGCGCCGCACATGCAGCGGGCCCTGATCGACATGCCAGTCGTAATGGCCGCCCGCCGCGCCGTCATAGACGGTGTATTGAAAATGTTCGGAGAAGCCCGTGAGATCATATTGATAGGACTGGTCGTTGAGAGCCCGCGTCACGCCCTGCATGCGGTTGTAGATCCACTTGGTCTCGGCATTCTGCTCGATCCAGGCGGTGCGCGTGATACGGACCTTGTCATGCTCCGTGGTCTGCTCGTCTTCCGGAACGCCCAGAAGATTGGCCCGCTCGGGCATCAGCCCGTCACCATAGGATTCGATCCGGTCCATTTCGCCGGACGAGAAGGCATTCGCCCAGGAGACGAAGGTCTGCGTCGAGTCCTGATTTTCGCCCCCCCGGGTCATCAGAGAAACTTTGGTCCGGTGGTCCAGACCACCAGCGACCTTCGCGTGCCTGATAGCACCGGCGTTACGCGGTGCAGGACATAAGAGGGAAAGGCGACGACGGTCCCACGCGCGCGCGGCGCGACCTCGACATTGCCGCCGGCGCAGAATTGCAGGTCGCAGCCCTGATACTCGGACGGATCGCTGAGCTGCACCGTCATGGAGAGCTTGCGCGGCACTTGGAGCGGCCCGTGATCGACATGCCAGTCATAATGCCCCCCTTCGCTGCCATGGTACACCGTGTACTGGAAATTCTCGGAAAAGCCGCGCAGGTCATATTGATAGGTCTGGTCGTTCAGCGCTTGGGCCACGCCCTGCATGCGGTCGAACAGCCATTTGGTGTCGGCATTGGGCTCGATCCAGGCGGTATGGGTGATGCGCAGGCGGTCGGCGGCGGCGGTCATGTCGCCCTGCGCGGTGCCCGCGAGCTGCACCCGCTCCGGCATCAGGCTGTCGCCATAGGCCACGATCCGGTCCACTTCCGCGGGCGTGAAGGCATCCGCCCAGGCGGTAAAGGTCAGCGTGGAGAGGCGGGTTTCTTCGTTCATGGGCTGCGGAAAATAGGGCCTTGATTGGCCTTAGTCCATCGGCGCGCACCGTTACGCAGATGCGAAACGCAAACCGCCCATGCCCCTGCCGCACAGCAGGCAATGCGGGAACTGTGTAAGCTCGCCCTTGAGGGACGCATGCAGCAACGCACCATCTTCGGACGGCATTACGCCCTGGCCGTGGTCGCCGTGATCTTCGTGGCGCTGCTGGCGGCGGCGGGGCTGCGCTCCACCCCCGGCGTCTTGATGGTGCCGTGGGAAGAAGCGTTCGGCTGGTCGCGCGGGGTGATCAGCTTCGCCGCCGCTTGCGGCATTTTCCTGTTCGGCCTGACGGGGCCTTTTGCGGCCGCCGCCATGCAGCGGTTCGGGATCCGCGCCACCGTGATCGTGGCGCTGGGCATGATGAGCCTGTCCAGCTTCGTCAGCCTGTTCATGACGGCGCCGTGGCAGCTGATCGTCACCTGGGGCCTGGTCTCGGGCATCGCCTCGGGCTGCATCACCAATGTGCTGTCGGCCACCATCGTCAATCGCTGGTTCGTCACCAATCGCGGACTGGTGATGGGCCTGTTCGCCGCCTCAACTTCCACCGGCACGCTGATTTTCTTTCCCGGCTTGTCGGCCATCGCGCAGGCGGGCGGCTGGCAGCCGGTGGTGCTGTGCGTGGCGCTGGCCATGCTGGTGCTGATCCCGCTGGTGTATTTCCTGCTGCCCGAATGGCCGGCCGATGTCGGGCAGGTTCCGTTCGGCGCCGATCCCGATCACCCGCCGGAAATCCGCGACACCGGCAATCCTTTGAAAACCGCCTTCGCCGCATTGGGTGAAGGGGCGCGCAGCCGCGATTTCTGGCTGCTGTCGGCGACCTTCTTTGTCTGCGGCTTCACCACCAACGGGCTGGTGGGCACCCACATGATCGCGCTGTGCCATGATTACGGCATGACGGTGGTGGCGGCGGGCAGCCTGCTGGCCATCATGGGCGTGTTCGATCTGGTCGGCACCACGGCGTCGGGCTGGCTGACCGATCGCTATGATCCGAGGAAATTGCTGTTCGCCTATTACGGCCTGCGCGGCCTGTCGCTGATCTATCTGCCCTTCGCCGATTTCAGTTTCTTCGGCCTGTCGCTGTTCGCGGTGTTCTACGGCCTGGACTGGATCGCCACCGTGCCGCCCACCCTGGCCATCGCCAACCAGCGCTTCGGCATCAAGAAGGCGCCCATCCTGTTCGGCTGGATTTCCGCCAGCCACCAGATCGGGGCGGCCTCGGCCGCCTTCCTGGCCGGGGTATCGCGCACCGGCTCCGGCTCCTACCTCCAGGCGTTCGTGTTCGCCGGCTTTGTGGCGGTGCTGGCGGCCTTCCTGTCGCTGATGATCCAGCGCGCGCCCAAGACGCAAGCCGCCTAGCAGGCCAATTAAGCCCGGCAATTGCTGCCCATAGGCGGCCGAACACTGTTCGGCATCACCGTAAGCAGTTGTTATAGATAGGCTATTTTTCGAGGGACGGCGGCACGGTTCTGGCAAAGACATGCGCGAACATAAAGGCAGAAGCCGAACATGCGCCGCGCACCTTATTATCTCCGCCTCGCCGCCCTCGCCGTGGGAATAGCCATTGCGGCTGCCCCCATGCCTGTCCTGGCCTTCAGCCGGGTCAAGGATCTGATCGAGGTGCAGGGCATCCGCGACAACATGCTGGTCGGCTATGGCCTGGTCGTGGGCCTGAACGGCACCGGCGACAGCCTGAAGAACGCGCCTTTCACCCAGCAGAGCATCCAGACCATGCTGGAGCGGCTGGGCGTCAACACCCGCGGCCAGGTGATGCAGACCAAGAACGTCGCCGCCGTGATGGTGACCGCCAGCCTTCCCGCCTTCGCCTCCCCCGGCACCCGCATCGACGTTTCGGTGTCGGCGATGGGCGACGCCAAGAACCTGCAGGGCGGTACCTTGCTGGTGACGCCGCTGTTCGGCGCCGACGGCCAGACCTATGCGCTGGGCCAGGGCCCGGTGGCGATCGGCGGCTTCTCCGCCCAGGGTGACGCCGGCAGCGTGACGCGCGGCGTTCCCACCGCGGGCCGCATCTCCAACGGCGCGATCGTGGAAAAGGACACCGGCTTCCAGCTCGCCGGCCTCAGCTCGCTGAAGCTGTCGCTGCACAATCCCGATCTCACCACCGCCACCCGCATCGCCAAGGCGGTCAACGCCTATCTGGGCGGCGGCAATGCCAAGGCCATCGATCCGTCCAATGTCGAACTGGCCGTGCCCGCCAACTATCCCGGCGGCGTGATGGCGCTGCTGACCGACATCGAGCAGGTCAAGGTCGATCCCGACCAGCAGGCCAAGGTCATCATCGACGAGAATAGCGGCGTGATCGTGATGGGCGCGGATGTGCGTATCTCCACCGTGGCTATCGCCCAGGGCAACCTGACCATCAAGGTCACCGAGACCCCACAGGTCAGCCAGCCTTCGCCCTTCTCCCAGACCGGCGACACCGCCGTCGTGCCGCGCACCAACATCCAGATCGACGACAGCAAGGGCAACAAGATGACCGTGCTGAAGGAAGGCGTGTCGCTGCAGCATGTGGTGGACGGGCTGAATGCGCTGGGCGTCGGCCCGCGCGACGTCATCTCCATCCTCCAGGCCATCAAGGCCGCCGGCGCCTTGCAGGCCGATATCCAGATCATCGGTTAAGGGAGGGGACCATGGAAGCCAGTGCTCAAAGCGCCATGTTCCAGGCCCAGCAGCCGGCGCTGCCCACGCGGCCCAGCGGCATCATGGATCCGGCCAAGGCGGCCCACGCCGCCAAGGAATATGAAAGCGTCTTCATCTCCCAGTTCCTGGGTGCGATGTTCTCCGGCATCAAGTCCGACGGCATGTTCGGCGGCGGTCAGGGCGAGGAAATGTTCCGCTCGATGATGGTAGATCAGTATGCCAAGGGCTTGCAGTCGCGCGGCGGCTTCGGCCTGGCCAGCGCCATGCAGGCCGAACTTCTCAAGCATCAGCAGGCGCCGGTGGCGCCATGAGCGACGCCGCTGTTCAGGACGGGCCCCGCATCGAACGCCTGATCTCCATGGCCGAGCGGCTGATCGTGGCGCTGGAAAGCGACATCGCGGCGCTGAAAGACGGACGTCCCGACTCGCTGATCACCGCCGATCCAGAAATCCAGAAACTCACCGCGCTTTACGGACGCGAAGCCCAGGGCTTCGATCCGCGCATCGCCCAGGCCGCGCCGCCGAGCCTGCGCCAGCGCTTTATCGCCATCACCGCCAAGTTCCGCGAGGTGTTGCAGATGCACGCCCGCATGCTGACACGCGTCAAGAATGCCAGCGAAGGCATGGTTAAAGCCATTGCCGCCGAAGTCGATCGCGCCAATGCGCCGACCCGCACGTATGGGCCGAGGCCCGGTTATGCGCCGCAGGCTTCGGGCGCGATGATCTTTAATAAAGTCATTTAACTGCCCCCTCCGGTTTCAGCTTTCTCTCGGCTCGCTATCGCTCGCCTCGAACGCTGAAACCACCTCCCCCTTCATGCGCTACGCGCAAGGGGGAGGCGGACCTGTACTTGCTCAAACAAGATGGATTTAGAATGCCTACCCGGCGCGAGAGATTTCGTGGCGTGGGCAGGAGCGTCGCGCGGAGCGTGCGAATAGCACGTGAGCACGCGCGACGAACCCACGACGCGAAAGATCCGCGCCGTTAGCCGCCGAGGAGAGAGGCGGCGAGATTGTATTGCGCCAGCATCGACGTCTGGTACGACGACGCCTGGCCGCTATTGTTGCCGATGGTTGGCACGCCCGGCGGCTTGTTGGTGGTCTGATAGGTGCTCTGCAGCGCGGACAGCACGCCCAGCAATTGCGAGCGCGCCGCGTTGGCGCCGGTGCGGGTGGAAATATCCAGGGTGCCTGCGAAGCCCAATCCATACGTCGGCGTGATGCCGGAGTCTTCGGCCTTGGCGGTCTTGCCGTCCTTGGCCGGCGCGGTCAGCACGCCCGGTTCGATGCCCAGCCGGCCCAGCGCGTCGAAATCCTTGGGACCTGAGAGCAGCGTGATGGTGTGGCCGGGATTGACGGCGAGCTTCAGGTTGGAGGCGCCGCCGGTATAGTTGGTCTTGGCCTTGCCGATGCCGCCGATCTGGGCGTTGATCTTGGTGGCCAGCGAGTCAAACGTCTCGCCCTTGTCAATGGTGATGGTGGCGGTGCGGGGGGCCGTGCCTTCGATGCGAATCTTGAAACTGTCACCGGCGCGCAAGGTGGTCTGCGCGGTCAGGTCCACCGACTGGCTGAGATTGATGGTGCCGCGCGGCAGGCCCAGCGCATCCAGGACGCTCGACCCTTGCGTGTCGATGGCGATGCCGGCGCCGCTGGAGACGCCGCCCGCGCCGCCGAACTGTTTGGTCCATTTGACGGTGCCGTCGCTGTTCAGCGCCGTGGCGAACGCATTGTTGACGTTCTGGATGTTGCGCGTGGCGCCCGCGAAGGTGCCGGTGGTGGAGCCGGTGACATAGATCGTGCCGTCACCCGCGACCGTGACCGCGCCCGCCGTGTCGGTGGTGGCAGTGCCGATATAGCTGACCTTGTCCGGCGTGGCGGTGGCGCCATTGTCGGTCAGGCTGAAGACGAAGGCATCCATGCCGCCGCTGGCGCTGGCGGCGATGCTGGCGCTGCCGCTCGCGGTCAGGTTGGCGTTGCTGGTGGTGCCGGAGAGATAGACCTTGCCGCCCGACACCGCGAGGCCGCCGATGCCGCCGCCCGCCGCCAGGTCGCCCAGGTCCTGCGACCAGAGCGGCGCGGAAGTGATATCGCCGCCGGCATATTTCGCCACGATGGCGCGGCCGTTCTGCACGCTGGCGACATACAGGCTGCCATCGGCGCTGGTGGCGGTGGCCGCGACACTGTCGCTGCCGCTGGTGCCGAACTGGGTGTCCGACAGCAGCTTGCCCTTGGAATCGAACTTGGCGAGGAAGGCGTCGCCCTTGCCCTGCGCGACTTCGCCCGAGCCGATCACGCCGCCCGAAACGCTGCCGCCGATATAGATATTGCCGCTGGCATCGACACTGACAGTGTTGGACTGGTTGGTCGCCAGGGTCTGGATCTGCTTGATCCAGCTCTGCTCGCCACTGGCGGTATAGCGCGCGACAAAGGCGTCATTGTTGCCGTTGGAGATCGAAGTGGTGGTGAGCTGGGCGGTGGAAGCGCCGGTGACCACCACGCCGCCCGACGGGTCCAGCGCCAGGGCATAGCCATTGGCGCTGCCGGCGCTGCCCAGAAGCTTCTGCCACACCACGCGGCCAGCGGAATCATACTTGGTCAGATAGGAATCCTGCGATCCCTGGTTGAGCTGGTTGGCGAAATCGCCGGTGGCGTTGCCGATGACATAGATGTTGCCGCTGGCGTCCACCGCACTGGCCTTGGCCGTGGTGGTGCCGCCGGTCGAGCTCTGGTTGACGCTGAAAGTGGCGGTGGGGGTGCCGTCGAGGCCCGACAATTTGGTGAGGCGCCCGGTCTGGTCGGCCGCAGTGGTGGTCACTGCCGACGTGACAGCGTTGGTGGTGGTGTTGGTTTCGGTGGCGCTGCCCGAATTGCCCACCAGATAAAGCGACGGGCTGGCCGTGGCCGAGAGGCTGACCTGTTCGGTGCCGCCCGGCGTGATCTTGAGGCCATAGGTGGCCAGGGCGCTGCTGGTCTGGGTTTCGCCCTGCACCGTCTTCTGGAACCGGGTGGAGAAACCGCCCGCCGACAGTTGCTCGTTCACGTAAGAGACGATGTTGCTGAGGTTCAGCGTGCCCGAAACCTGGGAGAGATCGATCGCGACATTGGTGGTGACGCCGCCCTTCTTCACTGCGATGGTGAAGCTGTCGGAGGCCGACAGGCCTTGCAGCGGGTCGTTCACCCGCGAATTGGTGACGAATTTCTTGGTTTCATAAGTGAAACTGCTGAAGGCGACGCCGGCGGTGGAGGTCACCGAATCCGACGGCTTGGTGGCTTGCAGGTTGAAATTGTTGAAGTCGGTGGAGCCGAGATACTTCTGCACCTGCTCAAGGCCGGCCTGGAAGCGCGTGTTCAATCCGCCGAGCTGGCCGCTGGTCGCGGCCGGGCGCTGCGCCATCTTGGAAATATAGGCCAGCGTGTTCACCGCGCTGTAGAGCGCAAAGAGTTTCTGGTTGTCCTGCTCCATCTTGGAGTCTTTGGTCGCGCCGGGCGACAGCGGTACCTTCGACGTATCCAGGAAGTTCGTGGTGGAAAGAACCTTGGCGTCCTGCTTGGCGTCGGTCTTGGTGATGATGTTCCAGGGCGGCTCGCTGGTCGGCTTCTTCTGCAGCGCCTGCATCTGGGCCACGCGCGCATTGCCCGCGGCGAGCGCCGACGGACTCCCATTGCGTTGCGCCTGGTAGAAACCCAGCAGCACGGACATGTCCAAGCCATTGACCATGCGCGAAATTTCGCATTTGCGGCGTTAAGGCAGGGCTAACGTCAACCGTAAAAGCCCTGGAAAACACGCTTAACGACGCCTTAACGCACCGCCCGCCAGACTGCGGATATGAGCGCCGCCTATCAATCCGGCCTGAAGCTGTCGTCACAGGGACGGCATGTGGAAGCCATCGCCCAGTATGAACAGGCATTGGCGGCCAAGCCGGACGACACCAAGGTGCTGTTCGCGCTGGGCAATACCGCCCAGGCGCTGGGTTTGGGCGACGCCGCCCAGCAATTCTATCGCCAGGTGCTGGCGCTGGAGCCCGCCCGGCTGGAAGCCCTGGTCAATCTCGCCAATATCTTGCGCACCGCCGGCCAGTTCGATGCGGCGATTGCCTTGCTGGAGCCGGCCGTAGCCCGCGCCCCCGAAAGCCCGGAGCTGCACCTGACCTTAGGATCGGCGCGGCGCGAAAAGGGCGAGGACGAGGCGGCGATATTCCACTACCGCGCCGCGCTGGCGATCCATCCGACTTACGCCCCCGCGCTGGCCAACCTGGCCGACATGCTGTGCGACGCGGGCGACCGCGTGCAGGCCCGAACACTGTACGATGCCGCCATCAAGGCCGAACCCCGCAACCCGCAAGCGCGGCTGAACCGGGCGGTTCTGCATCTGCTGAACGGTGATCTGAAAGAGGGCTGGCGCGACTATGCCGCGCGGGCCGAAGTGCCGGGCAAGGTGCCCAGCATCGGCGGTGAACAGCGTTTGGTCCCTTGGACCGGCGGACCCTTGAAGCGCACGCGCCTTTTGGTGCGCGCCGAACAGGGCGTGGGCGACCAGATCCTGTTCGCCAGCGTGATTCCCGATCTCGCCGCCCGCGCCAGGGCCGAAGGCGGCAGCATCGTGATGGAATGCGAGCCCCGTCTGGTCGCGCTGTTCGCCCGTTCCTTTCCCGACATCACGGTCCGGCCGTCGGTGATTCGAGAGCTCGGCGGCGCGCCTATAGCGGATTATGGCTGGCTGAAATCCGCCGGCGGCGCCAATGCCGCGATCCTGATGGGCAGCCTGCCGCGCATCCTGCGCGGCACCATCGAGGCCTTTCCCAATCCGCACGCCTTCCTGGTACCGGACGCAGGCGAAGTGGCCCATTGGAAATCACAATTCGGCGAAGGCGCGGTCGGCTTGTGCTGGCGCAGCGGCAAGCTGGGCGGCCACCGCTCGATCCAATTCGCCTCGCTGGCCGCCTGGGGAGAGTTTCTCCGCGGCCTGGATCGCAATTTTGTCTGCGTGCAGTACGACGCCAGCGCCGAAGAAGTGGCCGAACTGGAAAAGCTGAGCGGCCGCAAGATCTTTGTGCCGCAAGGCATCGACCAGAAGAATGAACTCGACCGCACGGCCGCGCTGATAGCGGCTCTGAGTGATGTCATCACCGCCCCCACCGCCGTGTCCTGGCTTTCGGCCGGCGTGGGCACCCGCACCTTCAAGATGCTGTACAACACCAGCTGGATGGCCCTGGGCCAGAGCTATGAGCCTTTCGCGCCATCCTGTGAATGTGTGATGCCGCAGGAACGCGGCGACTGGTCCGACGTCTTCGCGCAGGTCAAAGCGAAATTCTAGAGCGCGGCTTTCAGCGGCTCACGCGCAACCGCCAAAGCCGCCGACAGGTCGGCCGCAATGCGCGCCGCGCCCTGCCCGTCCATCAGCGACAGACCGACATTGCGCATCTCGCGCCGTGCCGCCGGCTTGTTCAGCAGCCATTGCACCGAGCGCAGGATGTCTTCATCCGACGCCTTGTCCATCGTGCCCAGCGAGAGGCCCATGCCGGCATCGGCAAAGGCGGACGCGGACGCCGCATGATCTTCGGTCAGGCCCAGATAGATCGCCGGAACGCCGCAAGCCGCCAGTTCGTAGGCGGTGACGCCAAAGGCGCAGAGCGCGACATCGGCGCTGGCATAGGCGGTGGACAGGTCGTCGGCGCCCTCCACCGTCTCATAATTCTTTTTCAGCGACACTAGGCGGCGGGCCACGGCGGAGCCGTCCTTCATCCCGGTGCCGATGACGAAGCGCACGCGGAATACCGAATCCAGCGGTCCCAGCGCCTTGGCCATGCGCAAAGTCAGGCCAAAGGGATCACTGCCGCCCATCGCCACCAGCAGGGTGGGCAGCGAAGACGGCGCACGCGCCGCGCCGGTGCCCGGACCCATCCCCAGCAGCGACCATTCCCATCCCAGGCGCGGCAGGGTGTTGGAGCCCGTCCAGTCCAGCGCCTTGGCGCCCGGCACCGGCGGATAATAGGCATAGTCGGCAGCCAGGCGGCGGTCGTGGCCGTCATCGATCACGGCCGTGACCGACACGCCGCGCTTGAGCTTTTCCAGTTCGGCGCGGCCAGGGCCTTCGCGGCCATCCAGCAGGAAAATGTCAGGACTGTTGGCGTCGATCAGGGTTTCGAGGTCGGAGGCGCCATGCAGCATGGCGGTCTGGAATCCGGCGCGGCGGATGGGCGTGGCGGCGTCCTCGCTGCCATTGAGCGCGAAGATCGCGCCAATGCCTTCGCGGTCGCGCAAGGCGCGCGCCAGCGCCACCATGCGCTTGACATGGCCATAGCCGAACTTGCCGCCGCCATCGCAGCGGATCAACGCCAGCCCGCCCGACATGCGGATCGATTTCTGGCGCACATGGGCGTTGATCTGGTTCAGTTCCGGCTCGCGTTCCAGCAGCAGCAACAGGTCGGCCAGCGAGGCCTCGCCGGCCCTGGCCGTCAGCCGGGCGTGCACCGCTTCGATAAAGGCGAGATCGTCCGGCGTGTCGATGGTGAAGCGGCCGCCCTTTTTCGCCAGCGACGGATAGGGCGCGGCGCGCACGATCTTCACGAAATCGGGATGCAGCTTGAAATAGCCGGTGACGTGCTCGCGCGCTGCCGGATCATGGGCGGCATCCATCATCAACCGGTCCAGAGCGCGGCGGCTGAAGGGATCGACGCCTTCATGGGCGCATTCCGCGCCTTCTTCCAGCAGCACATAATCGCCGTCCTGCTCGATCAGCGTGGCGATCAGGTGATCGACGAAACCGGCATCGATAAAGGGCGCGTCCGACGAGACGCGGACGATAAGATCGGCATCCAGCTTTTCGGCCGCGCCTGCATAGCGCGCCAGCACATCGTCTTCCGGACCGCGCACCACAATGACGTTGTTGGCGTTGCACCATTCGACAATCGCCTCATCGGCGGGATTGGTGGTGGTGGCGACCGCGATGTCTTCCAGCAGCCGGCATTTCTTGAGCCGGTGAACGATATGCCACAGCAGCGGCTGGCCGGCGATGGGCTTGAGCACCTTGCCGGGCAGGCGTGTCGACCCCATGCGGGCCTGGATCACCGCTACGACACGGATGTTTTCACGGGCGAAAGTCGCGCTCACGCTGCTTCGCCCTTATAGGCCATGCGGATGTGCCTCAGCGGGCGCATGCCGTCGGCGGGAT
>JAZKDV010000163.1:0-1983 GCA_040387395.1 Pseudomonadota bacterium
CGCGACATCCGCCCGCACGCCGCCGCCAAAATCGATCTCCGCGCCTGTCACGGCATCAATCTGCCGCGCGAGCAGGAGGGTGTTCTTCAGTCCCGCCAGCTCCCCAAGCGCCCGGGCAAGGAAGTCGGGGATCGTCGCCACCGGCACGGAGATGTCGTGCTTGATGGACGCGCCTTCGCGCTTCTGGCTTTCGGAAATGCCTTCGCGCAGTTTCCACAACGCCGCCGCCTGGGCCTGGCTGCTGGCCACCACCGCGTCGCTGGCCATGCCGCCGGCGATAGCATCCGCCAGCCCGGCCTCGAAACTTGCCGCCAGATTGGCCTCGCGCCCGCCGGTGGCTTCCATCAGCACATACCAGGGCGAGGCGGTGGCCAGCGGATCGCGGGTGCCTTCGATATGGCGGGTGACGAAGTCCAGTGCGATGCGCGGAATCAGTTCAAAGGCCGATAGCGCGCCGCTGGTCCGCGCCTGCATGGCGCTCAAAAGTTTCAGCGCAGCGGCGGGCGTCGGCACGGCGGCGAAAGCGACAACCGAAACATCGGGCTTGGGAAACAGTTTCAGGGTCGCCGCGGTGATGACGCCCAGCGTGCCTTCCGAGCCGATGAACATCTGCTTGAGGTCGTAGCCGGTATTGTCCTTGTGCAGGGCGCGCAGCAGGTCCAGCACCGTGCCATTGGCCAGCACCGCCTGGATGCCGAGCACCAGCGCGCGGGTCATGCCATAGCGCAGCACATGGGTGCCGCCGGCATTGGTGGCGATATTGCCGCCGATGGTGCAGCTGCCCTCCGACGCGAGGCTGAGGGGAAACAGCAGATTCTTGTCATCCGCCGTGCGCTGCACCTGCGCCAGCGTTACGCCCGCTTCCACGGTCAGGGTCATGCCGCTTTCGTCGATCGCGGCAATCTGGTTCAGGCGCTTTGTGGACAGCAGCACTTCGCCGTGAAACGGAATCTGCCCGCCTACCAGCCCGGTATTGCCGCCCTGGGTGACGATGGGCGTGGCAGTTTCATGGGCGATGCGCAGGACGGCGGAGACTTCGGCGGTGGTGGCGGGTTTCAGCAGCAGCGGCGAGCGGCCCTGATACTTGCCGCGCCACTCTTCCAGATAGGGAGCGATTTCGTGCAGATGGGTGCTGAAGCCTTTGGCCCCGACCGCGTCTTTCAGGCGGTCCAGGACAGCCTGCGGCACCGTCATCTGGGTGCGGCCGCCCGCTGCAGGCGGTCGTTGATGGCTTCGCCTATTCCGGTGGCGGGAATGGGCGAGACGGCGATGTGGCCGGCGCTCTTGTCCAGTTCGCGCAGCATGGAGAACAGGTTGGATGCGGCTTCCTTCAGGTCGCCGCGCGGGCTTAAATTCAGCTTGGCGCCCGGCGCATCGCCAAAGCCCAGCAGCACTTCGCCGGATTCGATTTCGCCGGCGTTCAGCCGCAGATGCGCGCGCGGCGCATAATGGCTGGCAAGCTGTCCCGGCGAGCGGATCAGGCTTCCGGGCGCGCCCAGCGGACCGATCATGTCTTCGATCTCGTCGCGCGCAATGGCGCCGGGGCGCAGCAGCAGCGGGCGGTCTCCGTCAAAGCCGACCACGGTGGATTCGATGCCCAGCGTGGCGCTGCCGGCGTCGAGGATGAAATCGACCTTGCCGCTGAGGCTGTCGGCGACATGGGTGGCGGTGGTAGCGGTGACCTGGCCCGAGCGGTTGGCCGACGGTCCGGCGACGGGGCGGCCGGTTTCTTTCAGGAGGGCGATGGCGGCGGGATGCGACGGCGCCCGTAGGGCGACGCTGTCGAGGCCAGCGCTGACCAGCAGCGACAGCGGCGAGTTCTTGCGGCGGGGCAGTACCAGCGTCAGCGCGCCCGGCCAGAACTTCTCGGCCAGCGCGCGGGCGCGGGGCGACATCTCGACATGGCGCAGGGCTTCTTCAATGTCGGCGACGTGCACGATCAGGGGATTGAATAGCGGGCGGCCCTTGGCGGCGGCGGGGGTG
>JAZKDV010000163.1:2008-3689 GCA_040387395.1 Pseudomonadota bacterium
CCATAGACGGTCTCGGTGGGGAAGGCGACCAAGCCGCCATCGCGCAGGATTTTGGCAGCCTGGGCGATCCCGGCGGCATCGGCGGGGGCGATTTTGCTCTGGACGTCGATCATGGCGGCTAAATAAGCGCACCCTGACAAGATGTCGAGGGAATCTGGGGGCCTCTTGGGGACCTTTGCGCCATAATGGCCCAAAAGCGCGGGAGGATTCGTGTCGCTGGCGGGCAAAACCCTATTCATCACCGGCGGCAGCCGGGGCATAGGCCTGGCCATCGCGCTCAGGGCCGCGCGGGACGGCGCCAATATCGTCATTGCCGCCAAGACCACCCAGGCCAGTCCGAAACTGCCGGGAACTATTTACAGCGCCGCTGAGGAGATCGAACGGGCCGGGGGCAAGGCATTGGCGGTGCCCTGCGATATCCGGTTCGAGGAGCAGGTGGTCGCGGCGGTGGATGCGGCGGTGACGAAATTTGGCGGCATCGACATCTGCGTCAACAATGCCAGCGCCATCTCCCTGACCGCCACCGAAGCCACCGAGATGAAGCGCTTCGACCTGATGCACCAGGTCAATGCGCGGGGCACCTTCCTGGTGTCGAAGGCGTGCGTGCCGCACCTGAAGCGCGCCGCCAACCCGCATGTGCTGATGCTGTCGCCGCCGCTCGACATGAAGGCGCGCTGGTTCGCGCCCCACGCCGCCTACACGATGGCGAAATACGGCATGAGCCTGTGCGTGCTGGGCATGGCGGAGGAATTCAAGGGCCAGATCGCTTTCAACGCGCTATGGCCGCGCACCGCCATCGCCACGGCGGCGATGCGCAATGTGGTCAGCGGCGAGGAGGGACTGGCCCATTGCCGCACGCCCGACATCGTGGCCGATGCCGCCTGGCATGTATTCACCAGGCCCAAAAGCTTTACCGGCAATTTCCTGATCGACGACACGTTCCTGGCTGAGAATGGCGTGACGGATTTCGACCGCTATCGCGTCGATCCCGCCAAGGACCTGCTGCCGGATTTTTTCGTGCCCGAGGACAGCATCCCGCCCCAAGGCGTCAGCCTGAAAGCCAAAGCCTAGTTCGGCTTGTTTTCCTGATGCGCCTGCTCCGGCTCGCCGTCCGTCGGCGTCCAGGGCGCCACGGCTGGCGCGGCCACCGGCACCGGCGCGTTGATATCGGCGCCCTGCAGGGCATGGCGCACCCGCTTCTTGATGTCGGACTGGGTGCCGCCGAAGTCGCGGTTCTCGATCCAGACCTGCACCACCAGCGTGGTGGACAGCGCGGTCAAGGCATCGACCTCGACGGTGCAGGCCGGATTTTTCAGGATGCGCGGTTCCTGCGCCAGCGCTTCGCGGATGATCTTCTGCGCATGGTCGATGTTTTCGCCGCGGTCGATCTCGACCGTGAAATTCACCCGGCGGCGTCCCTCGCGCGACAGGTTCTGGATGGTGCCGGTGAAGATGGAGGCGTTGGGGATCGAAACATAAATCCCGTCATCGGTGAGGATAGTGGTGCGGAACAAGCCGATCTCGCGCACCGGCCCGACCGCGTCGTTGACCTTGATCCGGTCATAGACGCGGAACGGGCGCAGGATCAGCAGCATCACGCCGGAGGCGACGTTGGACAGCGTGCCCTGCATCGCAAGGCCGACGGCCAGGCCCGCGGCGCCCAGGATGGCGATCAGCGAGG
>JAZKDV010000163.1:3699-7030 GCA_040387395.1 Pseudomonadota bacterium
CGCCGATGTGAAACGGGCGGATGATCGCGATCATGATCCCGCTCGCGACATTGCTCAGCGTGCCTTGCAGCGCCAGGCCGATCGCCAGCGCGCTGGCGCCCAGCACCGCCACCAGGCTGGTGGTCTGCACCCCGAACTGGCCCAGCACCGCCACGATCGTGATGGCGAGAATGAAATAGCGCACAAAGCCGGCCACCAGCGGCTTGATGGTGGCGTCAATGTAATGGATGCGCGCCAGCAGATCGCGCACCCAGCCCCCGGCCCAGCGCGACAGCATCCAGCCGCCCGCCAGGATCAGCACCGCGAACAGGAAATCGCGCGCGCCATTGACCATCATCACCGTCAGCGCGGGCAGCGCGGCCTTCACCGTCCCCGGCAGTTCGGCGGCGGAGGGAAGGGTGGTGGGAAGCGCAAGAAATGGCGCGGCCATGAGATTAACCTTTGACGCGGTTTGGTGGCGGAGCGCTGTTGCCAACGCTTGACCGCAAGAATGGTTTGCGGGCCCAATGGCCGCATGCGGATCATCTATGCACTGATTTTGGCGGCAATGTGCTCCCCGCTGGGCGCCAATGGGGCCTTTGCGCAACGCTTTATCCCCGATTGCGCCGGAAGGGCGGAAATTTCCAACGCACGGGTGATACGCGTGGAACGCAATGGCGCCCTGATCCTCAGCGATGGCCGCGCCGTGCTGCTGGAAGGAATTCGCCTGCCGCAGGCCGGGGCCGATGGCGGGCCGCGCTATCTCGCCGACCGGGCGCTGTCGGTTCTGACCGAATTGGCGCAACAAGGGCCGGTGACCTTCACCGCCACGCCGCCCAAGCAGGATCGTTACGACCGGGTGCGGGCGCAAGGCTTCAACCAGACTTGGCTGCAGGTCGCGTTGTTGGAGCAGGGCCTGGCGCGGGTGGCGATCTCGCCGGACCGCGAGGAATGTTCGCCCGAACTGTATGAGGCCGAAGGCAAGGCCCGCGCCAAGCGCGCCGGCATCTGGGCCATCACCTCCTATGCGCCGCGCGCGCCGCAGGCGATGAAAGGCACCGCCGGCACTTTCCAGGTGGTGGAAGGCTGGGTGACCAATGTGGGCAGCAGGGACGGGCGGATCTTCATCGACTTCGGCAATGACTGGGCCCGCGGCTTTTCCGCCGCCATCGCGCCCGAGGACCGCCGCGCCTTTCGCGGTTATGACCTGGAGAGCCTGCACGCCAAACATGTTCGTATTCGTGGCATTGTGCAGGAAGCGCGCGGACGGCCTCACATCGTACTGTCCAATCCTGCGCAGATCGAACTGCTGAACTAGCGCGGCTTGAACTTCGTCACCTTGTACACTTTGCCTTTGGCGTCATAGGTCGTCCATTCGCCGACCTGCGCGCCCGCTTCAAAGCTCCCTGAGCGCAGCTTCGTCCCATCCTTGCGAAACCATTCCCAATAGCCGGTGGGGATATCGTTCAGGGTCTGGCCCCTGGCCCAGAGGCTGCCGTCGCGATGGTTTTTGATGAAAGGCTTGGCTCTGGGCATGCCGTTACTCTAGCAAAGAAAAAGCCCGGTGTTTCCACCGGGCTCTTCCTATTGCGATAGAGGGTCGCAAGCTTTGGTTTAGGCTGCCTTCTTGGTCAGCATGCCTTCGACGCGCTTGACCGCGGTCGGCTCGTCGGTCTTTTCGACGGCGGCGACTTCGCGGGCCATGCGGGCGAGGGCCTTTTCGTACAACTGACGTTCGGAATAGGACTGTTCCGGCTGGCCGCCGGCGCGGTGCAGGTCGCGCACCACTTCGGCGATGGACACCAGGTCACCGGAGTCGATCTTGGCTTCGTATTCCTGGGCGCGTCGCGACCACATGGTGCGCTTGATGCGGGCGCGGCCCTTGAGGGTGTTGAGGGCGCCGGCCACGACTTCCGGCGAGGACAGCTTGCGCATGCCCACGGTCTTGGCCTTCAGGGTGGGGACGCGCAGGGTCATCTTGTCCTTTTCGAACTCGATGATGAACAGCTCGAGGCGCACGCCGGCCACTTCCTTTTCCTCGATGCCGGACACCTTGCCGACGCCGTGGGTGGGATAGACGACGTGATCGTTGGTCTTGAACTCGTGCTTCTTGTTGGAATTGGCGGCGACCTTCTTGGCCGGGGCGGCAACAGCGGTCTTGGCAGGGGGAGACTTGAGGGCGGTCATTTGCTTTCCTGTGCGCACAAAATATGGGGCAATCCACCGGTGGGGCGCCGGCGGGCACGTGTCGTCAGGTTCTCTGAACGAAAAAGACCCTATCACAGGTGATGGGAAAACGGAAGAAAAAACCGTCCCATCCCATTGATTTCGCGGAGTTTATTTAACTCTGTCCGAAAGGGCCGCAGATTCAACCATTTGTGACGGTTGTTCCGTGTGCTGAGCACACCTTAGGCGGGCTAAAAAGTTGACGGACCGTCAGGAACCCGTGCCGGGGTTGGGGCTGAAGAACTTCTCGAACTTGTCCTCGACGCCCTGCATCTCCTTGGCGTCGGCCGGGGCCTCGCCCTTCTGGGCGATATTGGGCCAGGAGCGGGAATATTCCGCATTCACCGACAGCCACTTTTCCAGGCCGGATTCGGTATCGGCCTTGATGGCCTCAGGGGGGCATTCCGGCTCGCAAACCCCGCAATCGATGCATTCATCGGGGTTGATGACCAGCATGTTCTCGCCCTCGTAGAAGCAGTCCACCGGGCAGACCTCGACGCAATCCATGAACTTGCACTTGATGCAGGCTTCGGTGACGACATAGGTCATTGGCAGGCGCGTCCTTGGCGAAATCGGGGCTGTGCTTACGGCGCGTCGCCCCATCAGGCAAGGCCCTTCGATGGCGCAGCAAATTGATAATCGTTCTCAACTGGTTGGGGCTATTCGACTATTTCGTAAAGCCGCTGGGCCTCGGTTGCCGAGCCACGCCGCTCGGCCAGCGCCAGCACCCGAACCGCCAGCACCTGGGCGCCCTTGCCCAGGGTGAGAACGTCGCCCGGCTTGATCGGATGCCCCGGCTTGTCCACCCGCCGTCCATTGAGTCGAACCCGCCCGCCCGTAACGGCTGCCTGCGCCACCGTGCGGGTGCGGTGGAAGCGGGCATGGAACAGCCATTTGTCGAGACGGCTCATCGCACCTTCAGCGCCGCCAGTCCCGCGAAAGGGGAATGAGGATTGGCCGGTGGTTCCGGTTTGCGCGCCCTGGCTTTTTCTGGCGGTCGCGATTCCGCCTTGGCGCGGCGCCAGACCGGCTTGGCGCCGGCGACCTCGACGCTGCGCCAGCCCAGTGCCCCCAGAACCGTACGCGCGTCTTCCTTGCCGGTGCCCAGCAGCGATACGAGTTTGGT
>JAZKDV010000164.1:0-4060 GCA_040387395.1 Pseudomonadota bacterium
CTCAGGAATGGCGGCGCCGTGACCTTTGGCACCGTGCCGCCCGAAGTCGTGGTGCCTCCGCCGCCCGCAGCCGCGCCGGCGGCCGCACCCGCACCGGCGCAATGATGCGCCACCGCGCCATAGCGCTCGTTCTGGCGGTCGCTGCCAGCACCCTGCTGCTGCAGGGCTGCGCCGTCACCGACGAAGTGCAGAGCTGGTTCGCCACCAGCGGCAAGAAATCCAACCTGCGCGGCGTGCGCATTCCGGTGATGTCGCTGGACGAAGCGCTCAAGCCCGATCCCGAACTGGTCAAGACCGCGGTGCTGCTGCCGCCGCCCTATCGCAACACCGAATGGCCCCTGCCCGGCGGCTATGCCGCCAACGCCATGTATCACCTGGCCGCACCGGGACGGCTGCGCGAAGTCTGGACCCAGGAAGCCGGCAAGGGCACCGATTCCGCGTCTGCCCTCACCTCCGCGCCGGTGATCGGCGGCGGCCTGGTATTCGTGCTGGATTCAGAAGCCCATGTCTTTGCCTTCCGCACCAGCGACGGGCGTCCCGCCTGGGACAAAGAACTGGCGCCCCGGGACGGCACCGACTGGCCCACCATGTGGGGCGTTCTGGGCAAGGCCAACACCATCGACCCGGCACAGGGCATGGGCGGCGGCGTGGCTTTTTCCAACGGCCGCCTTTTCGTCACCAGCGGTTTCGGCGTGGTGATCTGCATGGATGCCAAGACGGGCAAGGAAATCTGGCGCAAGGACATGCGCATGCCCATCGTCAACGCGCCGGTGGTGACGGCGGGGCGGATTTTCTTCTCCACCCATGACAATCATTTCTATGCGCTGGCCGAGGATGACGGCCGCCAGCTCTGGGATCACCAGGGCATCACCGAAGCCGCGGGCATCCTGGCCTCGACCAATGCCGCGATCTCCGGCGAAACCGTGGTCGTGCCCTATACCTCGGGCGAACTCTTCGCGCTGCGCATCCAGAACGGCCAGGTCGGCTGGAGCGATGTGCTGTCGCGCACCGGCCATGTCACCGCTTTGTCCCAGCTGGACGATATCGCCGGACGCCCGGTGATCGACCGCGGCGTGGTCTATGCCATCAGCCAGTCGGGCCTGATGGCGGCCTTCAGCATCAACACCGGCGACCGCATGTGGTCGCGCGATATCGGCGGCATCCAGACCCCCTGGGCGGCGGGCGAGTATGTCTATGTGCTGGATAACAATGCGCGCCTGCTCTGCCTGACCCGCAAGGAAGGCAAGGTGAAGTGGATTCACCAGATGCCGCAGTATGAAAATCCCGACAAGAAAAGGGACCCCATCCTGTGGGCCGGTCCCGTGCTGGTGTCGGACAAGCTGATCGTGGTCTCGTCCAACGGCTATGCCCAGGCGCTGTCGCCCTATGATGGCAAGCTGGTCGGCCGGGTGGAAATTCCCGATGGCACCACCATCGCCCCGGTGGTCGCCGACGGCACGATGTATATCTACACGGCTGCCGCCGAACTCGTTGCGCTCCGGTAAGATGCGCCATGCCGCTGAAACTCGCGATCGTCGGACGCCCCAATGTCGGGAAGTCCCGCCTCTTTAACCGCCTCGCCGGGCGCACCGCCGCCATTGTGCATGACACGCCGGGCGTCACGCGCGACCGTCAGGCGGTGGACGCGGAGTATGAAGGCATTGCCCTCACCCTGATCGACACTGCCGGGTTCGAGGACGCCGTCACCGGCAGCATTGCCCACCGCATGACCCAGCAGACCATCACCGCCATCGCGGAAGCCGAGGTGCTGCTGTTCCTGATCGACGCCCGCGCGGGCATCACCGCCGGCGACCAGATCATCGCCCAGACCCTGCGCAAGTCCGGCAAGCCGGTGATCCTGGCCGCCAACAAATGCGAAGGCCGGGTGGAAACGCCCGCCGAGATCTATGGCCTGGGCCTGGGCGACCCGATCCGCATTTCCGCCGAGCACAATCTGGGCATGGAAGACCTGGTGGCGGCGCTGGAAGAACTGGTCCCGAAGCCGGAAGTGGCCAACGCGGAAGACGGCGACCCGGAAGACGAAGAATACAGCGAAGAGATCGAGGAGGAGGAAGAAGACGAATTCTCCGAAGACGACGAACCGCTGGAAGACATCACCGTCAATTATCTCGACCGTCCGCTGCGCCTGGCGCTGGTGGGGCGGCCCAATGTCGGAAAGTCCAGCCTGTTCAACCACCTTTTGGGCGAGGAACGCTCGCTGGTGGGGCCGGAAGCTGGCCTGACGCGCGATTCCATCACCGCCCCCTGGAAAGCCGGGACGCGCGACGTGCTGCTGCACGACACCGCGGGCCTGCGCAAAAAGGCGCGGATGGCCGGCGAGACGCTGGAAGAGATGTCGGTGGCCTCGACGCTGGAAGCCATCCGCTTTGCCGACTGCGTCATCGTGATGATCGACGCCAACGCGCCGTTTGAAAAACAGGATCTGACGATTGCCGACCTGATCGCCCGCGAAGGCCGGGCCATCGTGTTTGCCGTCAACAAGTGGGACCTTTTGGAAAACAAGGCCGGCGGCATCTCGCGGATGCGCGAAAAGCTCGACCGGCTGCTTCCGCAGGTCGCGGGCGCACCGCTGATCGCCACCTCGGCCCGCACCGGCGAAGGCCTCGACCGGCTGTCCGACGCCGTCACCGAAGCCGACAAGGCCTGGAACACGCGCATCTCGACCTCGACCCTGAACCGTTTCCTGGAAGGCGCCCTGCAGCGCCACGCCACGCCGGCGATCAGCGGACGGCGGGTGCGCATCCGCTACATGACCCAGAGGAAGGCGCGGCCGCCCAGCTTCACCTTGTTCGGCAACCAGCTCGACGCCCTGCCCGAGGCGTACCTGCGTTATCTGTCGAACGGTTTGCGGGAGAACTTCAATCTCAAGGGCACGCCACTGCGCTTTTCGGTGCGCAACAGCAAGAACCCCTACGCGCCCAAAAAGCGCTGATCAGCGGCGGAAGTTGGCGACGGTCTCGTTCTCGCCAAAGGACGGCGACAACATTTCCACGATCTGGGGCGCGATCTCGTCCGTCGTGGGCAGCGTCGCGGGATCTTCGCCCGGCATCGCCTTGGCCCGCATGGCGGTGCGCATCGGGCCCGGATTGAGAAGGTTCACTTTCAGGTTGGTGCCGGCGCATTCGGCCGCATAGGTCAGCGCCAGCATTTCCAGCGCCGCCTTGCTCACCGCATAGGCGCCCCAATAGGGCGTGTGTTTCCTGGCCGCACCGCTGGAGACGAACAGCACCCGCCCCGCATCGGACTGGCGCAGCAAAGGGTCCATCGAGCGGATCAGCCGCCAATTGGCGGTGACATTCACTTCCATCACTTCCTGGAAAACCTTCGGCCCAAGCTGGGCCAGCGGCGTCAGCGTGCCCAGCACGCCAGCATTGCCCAGCAGCGCATCCAGCTTGCCCCAGCGCTCATAGATTGAGGCGCCCAGCCGGTCGATCGCGTCGAAATCGCGCAGGTTCATCGGTACCAAAGTGGCGGTGCCGCCGATTTTCTGGATGGCGTCGTCGGTTTCTTCCAGCCCGCCTGTGGTGCGCGCCACCAGAATGACATGCGCGCCGGCCTGCGCCAGCGCCAACGCGGCGGCGCGGCCGATGCCGCGGGACGCGCCCGTGATAAGCGCGACGCGCCCGTCCATTGCCTTGCTCATGGGAAGTCCTTTAGGCCACGTCCGCCAGCAGCGAGAGCTGCCGCGTGCCGCCCGAAATGTCGGTCAGCGAGATGGGATAGTCGCCGGTGAAACAGGCGTCGCAGAAACCGGGCGCCTTGGCGTTGCGTTCCGCCTTGCCCATGGCGCGGTAGAGACCGTTCATCGAGATGAACGCCAGGCTGTCGGCGCCGATGAAGCGGCGCATCTGCTCGACATCCATCTTGTGGGCCAGCAGCTCGTCGGTGTTGGGCGTGTCCACGCCATAGAAGCAGGAATGGGTGGTGGGCGGCGAGGACACCCGGAAGTGCACCTCGGCGGCGCCGGCATCGCGCACCATGGCGACGATCTTCTTGGAGGTGGTGCCGCGCACGATGGAATCGTCCACCAGGATCACGC
>JAZKDV010000164.1:4070-6463 GCA_040387395.1 Pseudomonadota bacterium
CTCGATGAAGGTGCGGCCGACATAGTGATTGCGGATGATGCCCAGCTCGAACTCGATCTTGGCGGCATTGGCAAAACCCAGCGCGGCGGGAACGCCGCTGTCGGGCACCGGGATGACCATGTCGGCATCCACCGGCGATTCCTCGGCTAGCACCGCGCCGATATTCTTGCGCGCTTCATAGACATTGCGCCCTTCCAGGGTGGAATCGGGCCGCGCGAAATAGATGTATTCGAAGATGCAGAAGCGCGATTGCTGGGTCTTGAAGGGGAAATGGCTGTGGACGCCGTCCTTGTCCACCACCACCATCTCGCCCGGTTTCACGTCGCGCACATATTCGGCGCCGATAATGTCCAGGGCGCAGGTCTCGCTGGCGAAGATGATGGCGTCGTCGAGCTTGCCCATCACCAGCGGACGCACGCCGTTGGGATCGCGCACACCGATCAGCTTCTTGGAGGTCAGCGCCACCAGCGAATAGGCGCCCTGCACCTGGCACAGCGCGTCGATCAGCTTGTCGACGATGCGCGCCTTGGAGCTGCGCGCGGTCAGGTGGATGATGGTTTCGGTGTCGGAGGTGGAATGGAAGATCGCGCCCTGGGCCACCAGCTCGGTGCGCAGGGTATGGGCGTTGGTCAGGTTGCCGTTATGGGCGATGGCCAGGCCGCCGCCGGTGAGGTCGGCGAACATCGGCTGGATGTTGGCGGCGCGGCTGCCGCCGGCGGTGGAATAGCGGTTGTGGCCGATGGCGAAGCGGCCGCGCAGATTGCGGGCGGCCTGGGAGTTGCGGCCGAAGGCGTCGCCCACCAGGCCCATATGGCGCTCGGCGATGAACTGGCCCTGGTCGTAGGTGACGATGCCCGCGGCTTCCTGGCCGCGATGCTGCAGCGAATGCAGGCCCAGAACCGACAGTGCGCCGGCATCGGCATGGTCGAAAATGCCAAACACGCCGCACTCTTCGTGCAGCGCGTCGTCATCCCAGATATGATCGCTATGGCCGGTCATCGGGTGCGGTTTCCGCCGGTCTCTATGAGCTTCTCTATCCCCTGACGGTCGGTCGCGCCATAGGATTTCGGGGCCGGACCTGCGCTCTTCTGCTGCACCGGGGCCCGTGTCGCAGGAGAAACACGGTTAGCATTGCCATTGGAGCGGATCAGGTCTGCCATGGGGTCGGGGCCAGTGCTGGCCCGAGGGCCTGCAGAAGTGCTTGCCGGCGGTGTGGACACCCGCACATTCACCCCGGAGGGCGCCTGTCGCACCTCCTGGGGGGCGGGCGCGTAGCTGACATTTTCAGGCGCGTCCGGAACCACCGTCAGCAGCACCTGGGCCGTGCTCTGGACCACGGGCAGGAGTTCCGCCTCGGTCAGCCAGCTTGGCTGCTGGCGGATGGGATTGAAATAGGTATAGGCGAGATAGGCCAGCCCCACGATCACCAGCCCGCGCACCACCCCGAACGCCACGCCCGCCGCCCGGTCCAGGGGACCGATGGGCGAGTTCTTCACGCTTTCGCTGAAGCGGTGGCTCATGAAGGCCAGCGGAATGAACACCGCCAGGAACACCGCCGCATAGGCCAGCACCGAGGCCAGCCAGAACTGGCTGACCAGGCTGCGCATCATCGGGATCAGATAGGGGCCGAAATAGAGGCAGGCAAAGGCCGCCGCCACCCATTCGAAGATGGTCAGGGTTTCCCACAGGAAGCCGCGCCAGGCGGCGTAGCCCGCCGAGACGATAATGACCAGAACGATCAGACAGTCGAGGAAGGTGACCGACAGGCTCATGATTCGACTTTACCACGGCGCGGCGTCGGTTCAGGAGCAAATCTCAGCAGTCCGGCGACGTTGGTAATCTCTGTTAACGTCATGCCGGAAACCTCCGCCCGGGTTCCGGCGGGCACGAAGGCGTGTTTGAAACCCAGCTTGGCGGCCTCTTTCAACCGGCTTTCCGCCTGCGGCACGGGACGGATGTCGCCCGACAGCGAAATCTCTCCGAAAAACACCGTGTCGCGCGGCAAGGGCTCTCCACCGAAAGACGAAACAAGCGCGGCGGCGGCCGCCAGATCGGCCGCGGGCTCGCCGATCTTCAATCCGCCCGCGACGTTCAGATAGACATCCGAGGCGCCGATTCCAACCCCGGCGCGGGCATCCAGCACCGCCAGGATCATCGCCAGCCGCCCGGTGTCCCAGCCCACCACGGCGCGGCGCGGCGTGCCGTAGGATGTCGGCGACACCAGCGCCTGGATTTCGCACAACAAGGGACGCGTGCCTTCCAGACCCGCGAACACCGCGGTGCCGGGGGATGCCGATTTGCGGTCGCCCAGGAACAGCGCCGACGGGTTGGCGACTTCGGCCAGCCCCTTGCCGGTCATCTCGAACACGCCGATTTCGTCGGTGGCGCCGAAG
>JAZKDV010000165.1:0-2902 GCA_040387395.1 Pseudomonadota bacterium
ATCTCGACCCAGGCCAAGGCCTCCACCCTGGTGGCCACGATCCAGTCCTCGCTGACCAACGTCAACTCGGCTCTTGCCAAGCTGTCGTCGGGCGCCGCGAAGTTCTCGATCCAGGCGACGTTCGCCCAGAAGCTGTCGGACACCCTGACTCAGGGTATCGGCAACCTGGTCGACGCCAACATGGCCCAGGAAAGCGCCAAGCTGCAGTCCCTGCAGGTCAAGCAGCAGCTGGGTATCCAGGCGCTGTCGATCGCCAACCAGGCTCCGCAGACCATCCTGTCTCTGTTCCGCTAAGCCACGGCAATGGGCGGTGCTTCCTGGCACCGCCCAAAGCCAACCGACGTCGGACGACTGCAAAACGCAGCGTCCGCCCCGGGGCGAAGGGAATTTTCTGGTGGGAAGTACGCGAAGGACGGACAGCCGGGGGGCAGTCCGTCCTTCGTGCATTTTTGGTCTATGTGGTCTGGATTCGGATCAGGGCCAGCGCGTCGTTGGCCGCTTTCAGGGCCGCGTCGCGGGTCGCGCCCGTGGCCAGCACCATCGCGGCGCTGGGCCGCTTGTCGCCGGCGGGCAGTATGATGTCGCCTTCCTTGGCGGTGATCACCACTTCGGCAATGCCGGGCACCGCGCGCGCCTGCGCTTCGCCGTCCACCGACGCCACCGTGCCGGGCGCGGGAAAGGCATAGCGCTGCACCACCGCCTGCTGATGGCGGGGCGTAAGCTCTTCGGCCGTGACCGCTTCGCCCAGGGCCAGCTTGATCGCCGCGCCAATGAAATCCACGCCGGTGTTGAGCGGGATCTCGCGGGTACAGAAAAAGCCGCCGGACAGCCGCGCCGCCAGCTCGATCACATAGGGCTCGCCCTTGTGGACCACGATGTCGCCTTTGACGGTGCCTTCGGTCACGCCCATCGCGGAAGCCGCGCGTCCCACCAAATCCCTGACCTTTTGCTGGATGCCCTCGGGCAGGTGGCTGGGCAGGTCGCCGCCATTCTCGATGAAGAAGGGGGCGTAGCGTTCGAGATATTCGTAGTTGCGGTCGGAGAAGCCCGGCGTGTGGCAGACCCCGTCCAGCACAATGGATTCGGTGGAGACCTGCGGGCCTTCCAGATACTGCTCGACCATCACCCGCTCGGATGGCGAATGGGAACGGGCCAGCAGGAAGGCCTTTCCCAGGTCTTCCACTTGCGCCACCCGCTGCACGCCGCGTGAGCCGCGGCTGTCCACCGGCTTGATGACCAGGTCGCGGCCGCGTTCGATGGCGATGCGCTGCAATTCCTGCGGGGTGGAGATCTCGGCAAACCAGGGCGCGGCGACACCGGCGCTGCGAAAACACTTCTTCATCGCCAGCTTGTCGCAGGCCAGTTCCGCCACATGGACGGGGAGACCGGGAATGCGCAGGCGCTGGGCCACGGTGGCCGCGGTGACCGGCGCATCGGCGGCGACGCAGATCACGCCATCGATTTTGCGAATCTTGCGGCTGTAGCGTTCGGCGGCGGCGGCGGTCTCGGCGGGGCTGTAGACATCGGCGATCAGCCAGGAATCGGCAAAGGCGAAACCGGGGGCCTGGGGATCGCGGTCGGACACCACAACGGTGTGGCCCATTTCCTTGGCGCGGCGGGCGGCATCCGCCGCCTCGATCCCGCCCGATATGATCAGCAGGGTTTTTCCCGACGTCATCAGAAGTACAGCCCGCCGTTGACGTTCAGGGTCTGGGCCGTGATGTAGCTGGCGGCGTCCGACGACAGGAACACCACCGCATCGGCCACTTCCGACGGCTTGCCCATGCGCTTGAGGATGATGGTTTCCGCCGCCTTCTGCACCGCCGCCGAAGCCATGCCGGCCGCGGCCATTTCCGAGGCGATCAGGCCGGCTGACACGGTGTTGGAACGGATGTTGGACGGTGCGCCGAAGCGGGCGATCACCTGCGCCAGGGAAATCAGGCCTGCCTTGGAGGCGGCGTAATGGGCTGTGCGGGGCCCGCCATACTGGCCGGAGACCGAACCGATATGGGTGATGGCGCCGCCGCCTGCCGCCTTCAGCAGCGGCAGGAAGACCTGGGCCACCACAAAGGGGCCTTTCAGGTTGGCGTCCAGGATCAGGTCCCAGTCTTCGTCGGTCACTGCATCGAAATCGGTCGGCTTGTTGATGCCGGCATTGTTGACCAGGATCTGGAGTGGACCGAAGGCCTTGGCCTGCTCGGCGGCCTGCTCCACCTGAAGCCGGTGGGTGACATCCATCTTCACCGCCAAAGCGCGGCGGCCCTTGGCCTCTATCTGTTTGACGACCTCGTGCGCTTCCGCATGTTTCTCACGGTATGTCAGCAGCACGTCAGCGCCGGCATCCGCCAGGCCCAGCGCGATGGCCGCGCCGATGCCGCGGCTGCCGCCGGTGACCACGGCGCATTTTCCGGTGAGAGAGAAGCGGTTCACTTTTTGCGCTTCAGCGCTTTGCGCGCCGCCGCCACGATGAAGGGCGCGGCGATCTCAAAGGCATAGGCCAGTTCCTCGGGCTCGCCCGAAGCGCCGAACACATCCTTCACGCCAACGAATTCGACCGGGCAGGGCACCGTGGCAGCGAGGGCTTCCGCAACCGCGCCGCCCAGCCCGCCATGGATATTGTGGTCCTCGGCGGTGACGATGGCGCCGGTTTCCCGGGCGCAGCGCGCGATCAGGTCGGTATCAATCGGCTTGATGGTGGGCATGTTGACCACCCGGGCCGAGATACCGTCTTCCTTCAGGGTTTCGGCGGCGTCCAGGGCACGGGCCACTTCGGCGCCGCAGGCGATGATGGTGACGTCATGGCCGTCGCGCAGAATCTGGCCCTTGCCGATTTCGAACTTGTGGTCAGCGCCGAACAGGCGGACCGAGGGGCTGCGGCCGGTGCGCATGTAAACGGGGCCGT
>JAZKDV010000166.1:0-4793 GCA_040387395.1 Pseudomonadota bacterium
TCATGGGCTCTACGGCACAGCAGATCGCGGCCGCCCAGCCCGTTCTGGTGGGACGCGATCTGTTCGAAATCGAAAATCATCTGAAGAACGGCCTCATTCGGTGGGGCGGAATCGAAGAGGCGATGTGGGATGCGATCGGCAAGATCGCAGGCCAGCCAGTGGCCCGCCTTCTGGGCGGCAGCGCCACCCATCAGCCGGTCTATGTCACCTATGTCTGGCCCGGAACGAATGGCCAGGAAACCATCACGCCCCAGCAGCAGGCCGAACAGGCCAAGGTCCTGAGAGCGGCCGGCTTCCGGGCGATGAAGATCCAGGTCTTCCGGCGCAACACGCAAACCGATGCCGACGCCTGTGCCGAGATTCTTTCTGTTGGCGGACCGGACTTCCGCGTCATGGTCGACCGCACCGCCGACCGTTCACCCAACGGGCTTTGGACCTATGACCAGGCCCTGGCGGCCGCGCATGCACTGGAGAAAGCCGGCTGTTACTGGCTGGAAGAGCCGCTGGCGCGTAATGACTATGAAGGGCCCGCGCGTCTGCGCCGGGAAAGCAAGATCATCATCACGGGCGGCGAGGGCTATCACGGCCTGGAGCCGTACAAGCAGTGCCTGATCCACGGCACCTATGAAATCCTGCAACCGGAACTGCGGCTGATCGCCGGAATCTGGACGGCGCGAAAAGTCGGCGTCCTGGCCGATGCCTGGGGTCTCAAGACGGCGCCGCATGGCATGTCGGGATTGGCCCTGGCCGGCCGCCTGCAAGTCGCGGCCGCGATGGGTTCGGTCTATCAGGAAATTGCGGTCCTGAATCCGCCCTGGCTGCCGCAAGACTATTGCAAGCCTTACCTGCCGCTGTTTTACGGCGAGCAACCCTTCACTTTCGAGGGTGGCGCGTGCCGCGTGCCGCCATATCCCGGCCTGGGTTTGAACATCGACGAAAAGGCGCTGGCGCACTACCGCGTTGACGGCCTTCAGGGCATCGGCCCTCCCGCGCCGCCGCCAGCCTAGCTTGCAGAACATCCACCGCCCGTCATTATTCAGATACAAAAAATCCAGCGCCGGCATGAATGGCGAACAAGGATACAGGGGACGAAATGCCGATTGTTTCTCACGAGGTCTTTCCACTTTTTGTCGAGCCCTATTTCCGCGCCAACATCGCCGGCGCCATCACACCCGAACAGATCGCCTTCATTAAAAATCTGAAGATGGTCAACAATATGGAGAACCTGATCTCGGAAAATCTCTATATTTTCGAGGAGCCGGAGCTCAAGAGCGTCAAGGACGCCGTGCAGGAAGTCCTCGACATCTATGCCCGCGAGGTGATGTGCATTCCCCAGAAACTGTATGTCACCCAGTCATGGTCGCTGACCTGCAATCCGGGCGTGGGCATGCACGGCCATTCGCATTCCAACTCGATCCTGTCCGGCTCGCTCTATTACAGTGAAATTCCTGCGCCGACCGCGAGCATGATATTCACCCGCAATGTCACCTATCAGCAGATAGATCTGCCCCCCGAACCGGACAAGCGTAACATCTACAACACGCCGATAAACCGGATCATACCGAAGCAGAATGACATCATCCTGTTCTCGTCACGCCTGACCCACCTGGTCGAGCAGAATACATCGAAGGAACAGCGCCACTCGATTGCGTTCAACACCTTCGTCAAGGGAAAGCTGGGCAATTACCGCGATGTGTCGGAGCTTCAGCTTTAGCGCTGGATCAGCGGGTGCCGGAATCGTGCAAGTCAGCATGCGTATAAAGGATGGATGGGGTCATGGTCGCGTACAAGATTAAAGCATTGGTCGTTGCCGCCATCGCCGTTGCGGCATTGGGTTCCGCGGCCTGGATACACGCCATCGCGCAGAATGCGCCACGCGCCGCTGCGCCCCTCTCTGCCGCCGAGGAAGCCGGCGTCTTGCAACAGATCAACGCAACCTGCGCCGGCTGTCATGGACAGAACGCCGGGGGTGGCGATCGCGCCCCCTCGCTGGTGGGTTCCGCGTCCTTGCGCAAAATGGACGCCGTGCAGATCGCCGCCATCATAACCAATGGCACGCCGCGCGGCATGCCGCCCTTCGCCAACCTCCCCGCCGCACAGATCGCCAGTATCGCCGCCTGGATACATTCCAAAAACCAGACCGGCGCCATCCAGGGCACGCCCGAACAGATCGCGGCGGGCGAAAAGTTCTTCTTCGGCGAAGGCAACTGCGCCGGCTGCCACATGGTGCGCGGCAAGGGCGGCTCCAACGGCCCCGATCTTTCGGCGCTGGCCGCCAACCTGACACCGGAGGAAATTGGCGGCTATCTGGACAATCCCACCGGGCGCACGGGCACCAAGCGCACCGCCGCCTGTCCGGGTTGGGCCTTCTGTCCCGACATGCAATGGACGGTGATCAATGTGCGTATGCGGAGTGGCGCAACCCTGCGCGGTTTCGCGCGCGCCGAGGCCGAACACAGCCTTGCGGTGCAGAGCTTTGATGGCAAGACCCACCTTCTGACCGCCAAGGACTATGAGAGCTATACGCGCGAAGACCAGTCCTACATGCCCGCCCTGAAGGCCACGTCCGCACAGCGGCGCGACCTGATGGCCTATCTGGGGAGCCTGCGCGGCGTGCCGCTGGGCCCCTTGGCCAGCGCCCCCGCCTTCAGCGCCGCAGACATGGAGCAGGCGGTGCGGCCCCGAAAAGGCGAATGGCCTTCCTATAACGGCGGCACGGACGGCAATCGCTACAGCTCGCTCGATCAGATCAATGCCGGCAATGTTTCGCGGTTGAAGGCCGCCTGGCTGTTCTCACCCGGCGGTCTGGGGCTCGAGACAACGCCGGTCGTGATGGACGGCATCATGTACGTCACCGGCGCACAGCAGGTCTGCGCCCTGGATGCGCGCACAGGCCTTCGCATCTGGTGCGCACCGCGCGTCTCGGGTCAATCGGTCCGAGCCGGCGGCGCCCCCATAACGCGTCCCGGCGCACCCGCGGCGCCGGCCAATCCTGCCGCGGCATCGCGTCCGTTTGGCGGCGTGGCCAGCGGCGTGGGTCCCAATCGCGGCGTCGCCGTGATGGGCGACCGCGTCTTCTTCGAGACGGATGACTCCTATCTGGTCAGCCTGAACCGGCATACCGGGGGTGTGGTCTGGGTGGTGCCGCTGACCGACCCGAAATTCCCGGGGCTCTATTATTCCACCGTTGCCCCGATGATCGTGGGCGACCTGGTGGTGGCGGGCGCTTCCGGCGGCGGGCCCGGCCCGCGCGGCTTCCTGGTCGCTTTCAAGGCCTCAACCGGCGAGTTCGCCTGGCGCTTCTGGACCATCCCGACGCCGGACGAGCCCAACGCGCAGACATGGAAGGGCAATGCGCTGCGCACCGGCGGCACCGGCGGCGCCGGCACCTGGATGACCGGCTCCTACGACCCGGATGCCAAAATTCTCTATTGGGGAACCGCCAATCCCTTGCCGTCCAACGATGGCGATGAACGCCAGGGGCGCAACCTGTATGCCAACACCATTCTGGCGCTCGATCCCGCGACGGGAAAGCTGAAATGGTTCTACCAGCCCACCCCGCACGATCTGCATGACTGGGATTCGACCGCGCCGCTGGCGCTGGTCGATGCCAGATATCAGGGCAAGCCGCGCAAGCTTCTGATCCAGGCCAATCGCAACGGCTTCCTGTATGTGCTGGACCGGATCACCGGCCAGCTTCTGTTTGCCAAGCCCTTCGTCAAGAAGATGAACTGGGCAAGTCACATTGGTGCGGATGGCATGCCTGTGCTTCTGCCCGATTATGCTCCCAGCGATGAAGGCCATTTGAAATGTCCGGCTGTGCGCGGGGCGACCAACTGGTTTTCCACCTCCTACAATCCGGGCACGGACTTATATTATGTCATGGCCGCCGAAGATTGCGGCTGGTACCGCAAGACCGGACGCCAGTATGGCCCCAACCCCGACTTCAAGGATCCGGGCAAGCGCTTCCTGCGCGCCTTGAATATCCATGACGGATCGCTGGTATGGGAAAAGCCCTTGTCGGGCTCGCACGAGGCCAACTATTCGGGCGTGCTGTCGACGGCGGGCAACCTGGTGTTCGGCGGCGAAACCGCCGGCGGCTTTGCCGCCGTGGATGCCAGAAACGGAAAGACACTGTGGAGCTTCCCGACCAACGACTCCTGGCGATCGTCTCCCATGACCTACATGCTGGACGGCGAGCAGTATGTCGCCGCTGCTGCGGGCGGCAATATCATCTCGTTCAAGCTGGGTGAGAAATAGCGGACGGGCATAGAGCAAATCAATCGGCATGGAGGACAGAATGATCAAACGGCGTGATTTCCTGACCGGCGCGGCGGCGGTGGCTGCGGGCGCGATTTCCCTTCCGCCGCTGGGCTGGGCGCAGGAAAAATCCAAGCTCAAGATCACCGGCATCCGGCTGGTCAATATCGCGCCGAAGAATCCGCCGCCGGCCTACACGCCGACGCCGGGTTCCTGGTCCACCCAGGGGGTGGAAGTGTCGGCCCCGCCCAACATCTATCCGGAATTCCGGCCCACCCGCAGCCTGTTTGCCGCCAGGAATGTGCCAACCTTTACCGTCGAGATCACCACCGACAAGGGCATCACCGGCTATGGCCAGGGCGGCGCCGGCGGCGGCGCCATCGTGATGGGCCACCTGGCGCCCCTGATGATGGGCCGCGATCCCTTCGACATCGAGCGCAACTGGGACATCAACTGGCGCGTCACCGAATCTTATGGCCAGGCGGGCGTGACGATGAACGCCATCTCCGGCTTCGACAACGCGCTGTGGGACA
>JAZKDV010000167.1:0-2427 GCA_040387395.1 Pseudomonadota bacterium
TCACGCCGGACGGTTGTGGTTAATGGCGCGGCTGTCCTTGCCGCGCCTGCCGCCCAGGCCCGGCCCAGCGCCCTGCACCGCCGGCTGATCTGCCTCGACACCCATCTGGACACGCCCGCCGACCTGGCGCGGCCAGGCTGGGATGTGACGGCCCGCCATCGTCATGAAACGGATCTCACCCAGGTGGATGTCCCGCGCATGGCGGACGGCGGGCTGGATGGCGGCTTCTGGGCCATCTTCACGCCGCAAGGCCCGCTGGATATCGCGGGCATGACTGCGGCGCGCCGTGCAGATCCGCGAAATGGTCGCCGCACATCCGGATATTTTCGAACTGGCCTTTGTGGCGGACGATGCCGCCCGCATCGCCGGCAAAGGCAAGATCATCGTCTATCAGAGCATCGAGAACGCCTATCCGCTGGGCGAGGATGTCTCGCTGCTGCGCGGCTTCTACAGACTGGGTGTGCGGATGGTGGGTCCGGTCCATTTCCGCAACAACCAGTTCGGGGATTCCGCCACCGACAAGAAGCACTGGAACGGACTGTCACCCAAGGGGCGCGAGCTGGCGGTGCTGGCGAACGATCTGGGCATGGTGCTGGATGCCAGCCATGCCAGCGACGATGTCTTCGACCAGATGCTGGAGATGTCGCGCGCGCCCATCATCCTGTCGCATTCGGGCTGCAAGAGCGTGTTCAACCATCCCCGCAATATCGACGATGCCCGAATCCGCAAGCTGGCGGCAGCGGGCGGCACAATCCAGATCAATTCCTACAACGCCTATCTGATCAACGTTCCGCCCAATCCCGAGCGGGACAAGGAACGCCGCGCCCTGAACGACCGGCTGGACGATATGGACAAGATGACGCCGGCTCAGGCCGCAGCAGCCGTGCGCGAGGTGGCGGCAGGCATGAAGATCCTGAATGCGAAATACGCCACGCCCCGCGCCACCATCGACGATTTCATGACGCATGTAACCCATGCGCTGGCGCTGGTGGGGCCTGAGCATGTGGGCATCGGCTGCGACTGGGACGGCGGCGGCGGCGTCACCGGCATGGAGGATGTCGCGGCGATCCCGCAGATCACCGACCGCCTGGTAAAGCTCGGCTATACTGAAACCCAGCTGTCAGCCTTCTGGGGCGGCAATGTGCTGCGGGTGTTGTCCGCCGCGCATGCCGCCCGCAAAGCTTAAATGTCGGCGTAGGAGCGCACTTCCTGGTCGGCGCCGGGCGTGGTCAGCGCGCCATCGCGCGCTGGTCCGACATTCTTGGCGTAGCGCGCCAGCGCGCCGGTCTTGAAACCGGCAGGCTTGGCCTTGAACGACTTCTTGCGTTCCGCCAGTTCAGCCTCGGACAGCTCGACGTCCATCGTGCCCTTTTCGGCATCGATCACAATGATGTCGCCATCCTTGATGAGACCGATCGGGCCGGCATCAGCGGCTTCCGGGCCGACATGGCCGACGCACAGCCCGCGCGTCGCGCCCGAGAACCGTCCGTCGGTGACAAGGGCGATATTCTCCACCCCCTGCCCGTAAAGGGCCGCCGTGGTGGACAGCATTTCGCGCATGCCCGGACCGCCCTTGGGACCTTCCCAGCGGATGACCAGCACATCGCCTTCGTTGTAGTCACGCCGTTCGACCGCCGCGAAGCAATCTTCCTCGCAGTCGAACACGCGGGCCGGGCCGCGATGCTTGATGTGCTTGAGGCCGGCAATCTTGACGATGGCGCCTTCGGGAGCGAGCGATCCGCGCAAGCCGACCACGCCGCCGGTCGGAGCCAGCGCATTCTTGACCTCGACCATCACCTTCTGGTCGGGGTTGAATTTCACGTCCTTGAGATTTTCCGCGATGGTCTTGCCGGTGACGGTGATGCAGTCGCCATGCAGCAGGCCAGCATCCAACAGGATGCGCATCAGCATCGGCACGCCGCCGGCTTCCCACATGTCCTTGGCGACATATTTTCCGCCCGGCTTGAGTGAAGCGATATAGGGCGTCTTCTTGAAGATCTCCGCGACGTCGAACAGGTCGAACTTGATGCCCGCCTCGTTGGCCATGGCCGGCAGGTGCAGCGCCGCGTTGGTCGAACCGCCGGTGGCGGCCACCACCATCGCGGCATTCTCGAACGCCTTGCGGGTGCAGATGTCGCGCGGACGCAGGTTCTTGGCCAGCAGGTCCATCACCGCCTCGCCCGCCTTCAGCGCGAAGTCGTCGCGCGACAGGATTTCAGCCGGTGGACCCGAGGAGTAAGGCAGCGCCAGGCCGATGGCTTCGGCAACGCAGGCCATGGTGTTGGCGGTGAACTGGCCGCCACAGGCGCCCGCGCCGGGGCACGCGACCTTTTCCAGTTCGACCAGCTCCTCGACCGGCATCTTGCCGGCGGAATGCTTGCCCACCCCTTCGAACACGTCCACCACCGTGACGTCCTTGTCGTGGAA
>JAZKDV010000168.1:0-8677 GCA_040387395.1 Pseudomonadota bacterium
CGGCAAGATGCAGGCCTCGTCGCTGACCGGCGAGCGCGCCGTGCGGCTGGCGGCGATGATTGAACGTTTTGGCAGCAGCGCCGCCAGCCTCGTGAGCGATCTGCTGCCCTATCAGAAAGTCGAACGCGCCCGCACCTCCTTCCGCCCGGTGCAGGTCAAGGGCCGCAGCTATTCCAAAATAAACGACGACCGGCTGCTGCACATCGACGCCTTTCCGTCGCGCCCGATGCATGGCCGGCGCATCCTGCGGTTTTTCGCCAATGTCGCGCCGTCATCGCCGCGCCACTGGCATGTCGGCCAGCCCTTTGAAGAGTTCGCGCGCCGCTTCCTGCCGCAGGTGGGACCGCACCTGCCCGGCAAGTCCTGGCTGTATGACAAGCTTGGCGTCACGCGCGGCAAGCGCAGCCTGTATGACGAGTTGATGCTGTCGATGCACGATGCGGGCAAGCTGGACAGCGATTTCCAGAGCAATAGCCCGCACCGCAACGTGATCTTCGCGCCCGGCTCCTGCTGGCTGGTCTTTACGGATCAGGTGCTGCATGCGGCATTGGGTGGGGAGTTCGCGCTGGAACAGACCTTCCACCTGGACGTCGCACAGATGCGCGAGCCTGAACGGGCACCGGTCCGGGTGCTGGAACGCTTGAGCGGAAAAACGCTGGTCTAGTGGCGGGTCAGTTGGTGACGCCGATATCGGCGAGCTTGGCGCGGACGGTGATGCCGTCGAACGGCTTCATCACATACTCGTTGGCGCCGGCCGCCATGGCATGAGCGACTTCGGTGGCGTCATTCTCGGTGGTCGCGAACAGGATCACCGGATGGCCGCCATCCTGCTGGCCGCGGACGCTCTTGACGAATTCGACGCCCTTCATGGTGGGAAGGTTCCAGTCGAGGAAGATCAGGTCCGGCATTTTTTCGCGGCAGGCGCGCAAGGCCGCCATGCCGTCTTCGGCTTCGGCCACCGAATATTGCAGCTCTTCCATGATGCGGCGCGCGACCGTGCGGATCACGCGGCTGTCGTCCACGACCAGACAATGTTTCATCGGCAATATTCCGCGCGGAGCCCCAGAAGCGGCAGCTTCGCAGGCCGGAATCTAAGGCCGATAAGGTAAAAATTGGCTTACACGGCGTACCGTTACGCACGCTTATAAGCACACTTATCCGGCAGCGAGCTCAACCGCGCCTTCGACCGGCGTGATGGTCATGGCGGCATTGACGGTGCGCGACAGCTTGTGGGTCAGGAAGGGCTGGACGTGACGGGCGTCCACATTCAGCGCCTCACCCTTGAAGGCGCGGTCCACTTCCTCGGTGACACGGGCATTCAGACCTTCGGCGCGTATGCGGAAAGACGGCGCGGCGGGGTCCGCGCCGGCCTCGACCGTGACGGTGCCGCCGCGCGGCAGGCAGTCCGCGCCCAACAGGGTCGCGTTCATGATCAGCTTCGCCCAGTCCTTGCCCCAGTAGAGCCGGGGCACATTCCACACCAGCTGGACTTTGCCGCCTTCCAAGAGGCCGGTAATCAGGCGCCCGATCTCGCCCAGGTCGAGCTCCGCGCCCGCCGAACCGGCGGCGCCGAAGGCGATGCGCATGAACTGGATGCGGGCCAGGGCCTGGTCGGCGCTCATGGTCACCAGCTTGATGGCGTCGGCCCGCATGGCGGGATCGCGCTCGTCTTCCAGCACTTCCATGCCGTTGACCACGGCTCCCAAAGGCCCGACAAGGTCGTGGCAGACGCGGCTGACCATCAGGGCGGCGAATTCGATCTCTGTCATGACAGACTCAATGAAGTCCCAATGGTTACCAATTGGTTAATTTACGGCGGCGTCTTAAGGAATTCTTAATATGACCGCAACGCTTTCCTCCAAGCTCCAAACCCTGGTCCGCATCGCGCAAGACGCGGGCGCGGTGGTCATGCGCCACTATGAGGCGGGGACCGAGGCGCGGGTGAAGGCCGACCGTTCGCCGGTGACCGATGCCGACGAGGAAGCCGAAAAACTTATCCTGGCCGCGCTGGCATCCGCCTTTCCGGATGTGCCGGTGGTGGCCGAAGAGGAAGCCGCGGCGGGACGCGTCGCCGTGGTGGGCTCGCATTTCTTCCTGGTCGATCCGGTGGACGGCACCAAGGAATTCATCAAACGCGGCGGCGAGTTCACCGTGAATATCGGCGAGGTGCTGGACGGCGCTCCGGTCGCAGGCGTGGTGTTCGCACCCGCCATCGGCCGGCTGTTCGTCGGCGCGGTGGGCGAAGGCGCGTTTGAACTGAGCGGCGGCGTCCTCAAGCCCATCGCGGCGCGCGTGCCCCCCGAGGACGGCATGACCGCGGTCAGCAGCCGGTCGCATCCCGACGCCCAGACCCATGCGCTGCTGGGAAGCATGAATATCAAGGGCCATATCAACGCCGGCTCGTCGCTGAAATTCTGCCTGGTGGCGGCGGGCGAGGCCGATATCTATCCGCGCGCCGGACGGACGATGGAATGGGACACGGCGGCGGGCGATGCGGTGCTGCGCGCGGCGGGCGGCGACACCAGCAACTGGGACTATACGCCGTTCACCTATGGCAAGCCCGGCTTTGAGAACGGCCCGTTCATCGCGCGCGGGCGCTAGCGGTCCATGTCATGGCGGGCAGAATAGAAAACAAGAGCCATTAGCCCGGCGCCAAGGCCGATGGTCACCACCACGCCAAGCCCCAGGAACGTCCAGCCCCAGCCGCTCATATGGACGCCTTCCATCGCGGTCCAAACCTTGATCGCGTACCACAGCGACGCGCCGAACAAGCCAATAAGGACCACTAGCGTCAGCCAGCCGGCGGGTGAAAGCTTGTTGCGGGGTGTGTTTTCCATCATCTCGCCTTGATCCTTAACTTCATTCTGTCCGGCCCGTAATGCAACAGGCTGTAAAAATGCCCCAATCTGGGCAAAGCTTGCGCGCGGTTGGGCCAGTGATTCGGCGCAGCAGTGCTGCGCAAGGAGCGAACATGAACCGCAAGAAATTCATCACCGGACTGATGGCCGTCGGCGCAACGCCGGCTGCGGCGGGCAGCCTGCTCAGCATCCTTCCCGCGCGCGCCGCCGACCAGACGGACCCCGCGCCGCAAGCCCGGGAACGGGCTTCCAGCCTCACCTATACCGCCGACGAGATCACCGAGGCGGGCGCCAATTTCTTCGGCATCACCTCCGAAGCCATGGCCAAGGGCGTGCAGTATGTGTTCAGCGACATGGGTCAGCCCGACGCCTACATCAAGGGCGACGAAGGCGGCGGCGCGGTGGTGGTGGGCTTCCGCTATGGCTCCGGCTGGCTGATCCGCAAGACGCGCGAACCCAAGCAGGTCTATTGGCGCGGCCCCTCGGTCGGCTTCGACCTGGGCGGCAATCTCTCCAAATGCTTCACCCTGGTCTACAATCTCAAGGACGACCGCCGGCTGTTCCAGCGCTTCCCATCCGTGGAAGGCAGCATCTATGTGGTCGCGGGCCTGGGCATCAATTACCAGCGCAGCGGGGGCGTGACGCTTGCGCCGATGCGCACCGGCGTCGGCCTGCGCGCCGGCGTCAACGCCCAGTATCAGGTCTATACCGACCGCCGCGACTGGTTTCCGCTTTAGAAATGAAAAGGCAGCCCGCCGCATCTGTTGGGGCGGTGGCAGTCGGCACGTTTGCCTTGGGTAGTTTTGCCTTGGGCGCGCTGGCCGTGGGCGCAATAGCGGTCGGCGCGATGGCTATCGGCGCGCTCGCGATCAAACGGCTGAAGATCAAAAGCGCCCGGATTCAAAGACTCGAAATCGACGAGCTGGTGGTGCGAAAGATCACGCGCCCACCTGAGGTCGTGTGAGCCGCGGTTAGGCGGCGGCTTCTTCGGCCTTGCCGGTCTCTGTCTTGCCGCCCACTTCGGGCATGTACAGCAGCAGCATCGAGGCGACGTAGGTGGACGAGAAGGTCCCGACCACGATGCCGAACAGGATGGCGATGCTGAAATTCTGCAGCACATGGCCGCCGAACAGCAGCGGGATCACCGAGGTCGCGGTGGCGACCGACACCAGGGTGGTGCGGGTAGCGATCTGGTTGGTGGAAAGATTGATCATGTCCACCAGCGGCATGCGCTTGTACTTGCGGCGGTTCTCGCGGATGCGGTCGAACACCACCACCGTGTCGTTGATCGAATAGCCCGCCAGCAGCAACAGCGCCGCCACCGTGTTGATGTTAAAATCCAGCCCCATCACCGAATAGAATCCGGCCGTGACGAACACGTCATGGCCGGTGGCGATCAGCGCGCCGACGCCATACTGCCATTCAAACCGTATCGCGACATAGATCGAGATCAACGCCACGGCGAGAAGCGTGGCGATGATGCCGTCATCCAGCAATTCGCCGGAAACCCTCGGCCCCACCACTTCGGTGCGGCGATATTCGTAGGACGTGCCCAGCTTGTTCTTGACCGCCTGCACCACAGCCTGGTCGGCCTGGTCGGCAGCGCCGCCCTCCGCCAATTCCTTGGGCTGGACGCGGATCATCACGCAGCTGTTGGCGGGGCGGTCGCATTCGCCGCCGCCGCCGAAATATTGCAGCTGGCTTTCGGGAAAGCCCAGGCTGTCCACATCGGCGCGCATCTTGCCGATGTCGATGGTCTGCTTGGCCTTCACTTCCATCAGCACGCCGCCGGTGAAGTCGATGCCCAGATTGAAGCCGTACCAGAGGATGGAGACCACGGCGACGACCAGCAGCAATCCGTCGACCGCGAAAGCGGCGAACCGGTATTTGACGAAATTGACGTTGGTCGTCTCGGGGATAAACCGCAGCAACGGCATGGGGATGCTCAATATGGCGAAATGCGGGCGGAACCTACTCGGGGCCGAGCTCCCGAACAAGCGGGGCAAAACCGCGCAAATCCGCCCTTGCGGGCCCCGCGGTTTGCGGGGAACCTCGGCCGCTCAAGACAGGAGATCGACATGCCGCGCAAACTGCTTCTGGTCCCGGCTTTCCTGGCGGCCATGGCCCCGGCTTTTGCCCAGCCCACCATCGATCCCAGGAACGCTATCGGGCTGCTTCCCGACCAGATCCAGTGGACCAAGGGCGAGCGCAACGACGAGGCCTGGGTGGTCGGCGATCGCAATACGCCTGGCCCCTGCCTGCAGCTGATCCGCTGGAAGCCGACGCATTTCAGCCGGCCGCATTATCACCCCAAGGCCCGCTATGCCGTGGTGCTGTCGGGCACCTGGTGGCTGCCAACCAGCAATGTCTATGACCCGATGAACAACACCGTGCCCTTTCCGGCCGGATCGGTGATCACCAACCTGGTGGGCGGGGTGCATTATGACGGCGCCAAGCCCGAGACGGGTGACGCCGTCATCGCCATCTGGATGGACTGTCCGCTGACCGCCGTATCGGTCGAGAAGAAATAATCAGCGCTTCGCCACGCTGCGATCCGGCATCAAGAACATGATCACCGCGCTGGCAAGCAGCGCCGCCGCCATCAGCAGGTACGACATGCCCGGATTGCCGGTGGCGCCGTTCAGCCAGCCCACGCCATAGGCGCCGACGAACGATCCCAGCGCGCCGAAGCTGTTGATCAGCGCGATGGCGCCGCCGGAGACATTGGCCGGCAGGATGTCGGGGATGTAGGCGAAGAACGGGCCATAAGGCGCGTACATGGCGGCGCCGGCGATCACCAGCAGCACGAAGCTGAGCCAGAAGTGATCGGCGCCCAACAGATACGAGCCATAGAAAGCCAGCGCGGCGACCACGAAACAGGGCCAGGTCGCCGCCGTGCGCTTGCCGGTCTTGTCCGACCAGGTGGAACAGGCGATCTCGGCGAAGATGGCGGCCAGATACGGCACCGCCGACAGCCAGCCCACCTGCACCATGCTCATCTGATGGCCGGTCTTGAGGATCGAGGGCAGCCACATCACGAAGCCGTAAACGCCCAGGCTCCAGAGGAAATACACCGCGGTCAGCACCAGCACGCGCGGCATCTTGAACGCTGCGAGATAATTCTTCACCGGCGGGATGCCCTTCTGCTCCTCGGCCAGCTGCGCTTCCAGCGCCTGGCGCTCGGCGTCGGGCAGCCACTTGGCGCCGCTGGGACGGTCGGCGATGACTTTCCACCACACGATGCCCCACAGCACCGCCGGCAGGCCTTCGATGATGAACATCTCGCGCCAGCCGAAATTCTGGATCAGGTAGCCCGACACCACCGCCATCCACAGCATGGTGACGGGATTGCCCAGCACCAGGAACGCATTGGCGCGGGCGCGTTCCTTGCGGGTGTACCAGCGCGACTGCAGGATCAGCATGGCCGGCAGCACCGCGCTTTCCACGATGCCCAGCGCGAAGCGCACGCCATACAGCGCATTGAGATTGTGCAGCAGACCTGTGGCGGTAGCGAGCAGGCCCCAGCCGAGCAGACCCCACAGGATCAGCTTCTTGACGCTGTATTTCTGCGCATAGGCCGCGCCGGGAATCTGGAACAGGAAATAGCCTAGGAAGAACAGCGCCCCCAGCAGCGAATTTTCGGCGGCGGTGATTCCGAGATCCTTGGCCATGCCGCCGGCGGCGGCGAAGCTGAAATTGGCGCGGTCGAGATAGGCCAGGCTGTAGGTGATGAAAATCACCGGCAGCAGAAGCGTCCAGCGGCGGCTCATGGTGACTCCCCCCGTTATAGTTAAGGGACAGGCAAGCATGTCTGACGGCCCGTTTCAAATGGATCGTGGGGCCGGTCATGAACGGGGCCAAAGGAATTGATTCAAATTTTCAGCAATCTTGAATTACGCGCTGTGCGTAACTGCGGCTTTCGATAGTTTACAATTGCCTGCCGTCGGCGGCGTTCGCATGGTTCCTTGGCATTTCGTTAAGAGTCGGGGGTTCCATGCAGATCGATCCAGTCGTGTTCCTGGCCGAAGAACTGCGGTGCAAAGAGCGCGCCCTGCGCGCCGCCATCAAGCGCTATGAGCTGGACCATGCGCGCGAAAATGGCGAGACCGTCAACGCGCTGCTCGGCACACTGAAGGTCCTGTACCGTGAGTTTTTCGAGACCGTGCCCACCAGCGTGCTGGGCGCCAGCGAGATGGTGCGGATGGCGGCGCAGCGCCTGCCTTTCTCGCTGGCCCGCTACACCAACCATTTCCACGAAGTCGCGGACCGCCTGGGTGAAGGCAAGCGCGAACATGCCGACCTGGTCTGGCTGCGGGCCATGCGCACCGCCCTGAAGGAAGGCCAGGGCGGCGAGCAGGGCGAAAAAGCCGCGCCCCTGCTGGGCCTGGCGCTGAAGGGCGCGGCGCGGCCCATCGTGGTGTTTCGCGCTTTCGCGCCGCCGCCCAGCGACGACATTCCCGCCCGACATAATTGAGGGCGCCGCGCCCGGGAAATTGATTCAAATTTTCGCCAGTCCCAAGGTGCGCGCGTGCGGCTTTCGTACCATTGCCGGGTGGGAACACGGCTCTCATGGTCTCCCGCGATATTGCGTCGGCGACAATCGAGGGCGTCATGGAAACCGATCGGGTGGTGTTTCTCGCGCAAGAACTGCGGCGCAAGGAGCGCGCCCTGCGCGCCGCCATCAAGCGCTATGATCGCAATCATGCGCGCGAGAATGGCGATACCGTCAACAGCCTGCTCTGCAAACTGAAGGTCCTGCACCGCGAATTTTTCGAGACCGTGCCGACCAGCATGCTGGGCGCCAGCGAAATGGTGCGGATGGCGGCGCTATGCCTGCCCTTCTCGCAGGCCCGCCACACCAGTCATTTCCACCAGGTCGCGGACCGGCTGCGCGATGGCCAGCGCGAGCATGCCGACCTGGTCTGGCTGAGGGCGATGCACACCGCCCTGAAAGACGGCAAGGGCGGCGCCCAGGGCGCTATGGCCGCGCCCCTGCTGGACCAGGCGCTGAAAGGCGCGGCGCGGCCGATCCTGGTGTTTCACGCTTTCGACGCCGACATTCCCGCACCGCATGATGAAGGCACTATTGAAGGCTGTGAGGGCCTGCACTAGCCTCCCCGGCATAACCAATAACGGGGATGACCATGAAGATCGCGCAAGCCGCTTTTGCTTTCATCCTGCTGGGGAGCGGCACGGCCCTTGCCGACACCAAGGTGCTGGATCGCCACGGCGTCACCATCAAGGCCGGCGACCTGGAAGGGGTAATGGCCGACTATGCACCCGATGCGGTGGTGGTGACCCCGCCCGGCGCCATGTCGCCGACCGGCGTGTTCGCGGGCAAGGACGTGCGCAAGCTGTTCGCCATCCTGACGAATAAAGAGAACAATCCGGCGGTCAAAACCATGCAGACGCGCTATGTGCCGGTCTCGTCCGACACCACCATCATGCATTGGGTGCAAAACAAGGGCACGCCCAAGCAGGTGTCGGGCCATGACGTGTTCGTGATCCGCGGCGGCAAGATTGTATTTCAGACGGTGAGTATTGATCCGGCTAAAAAGTGATCAATACCAGTTGAGGGCCGACGATGAGCCGATCTGAAAATGTACCTGATTGATCAGTTGGAAATTCATTTTCCGGGTTTTAGAATAAATGGTAAAAAAGATGATTTTTATAATATCATCAATATCATTCTGCCTTTTTCTGCAGATAAAACTTCGATGCTTTTGTTTAGTTTAGACATGAAAGGAATTGCGGTTTCGAGAGGAAGTGCGTGCCAGTCCGGAAGTATAAAACCTTCTCACGTTTTAAAAGAAATGCTT
>JAZKDV010000169.1:0-24341 GCA_040387395.1 Pseudomonadota bacterium
CGGAACGCGCCATCCTGATGGGCTGCGATCATGACGATTTCAACCGCTGGGAAGCGGGGCAGATCCTGGCCGCCGAGATCATGCTGGAAGTGGCGGGCAAGGCGCGTTCGGATGCCGACCATGACTATATCGCCGCCATCGGCATCGTGCTGAGCAAGGCAGAGCAAGACCCGGCCTTCGCCGCGCAGATGCTGATGCCCCCGACCGAAAATGAACTGGCGGCCCGCAAGACGCCGGTCGATCCGGAAGGCATCCACAATGCGCGGCTGGCGCTGGTCAAGGCCATCGCGCTGGCCCATCGCGAACGGCTGGCGCAGCTCTACGAACATATGCGCGACGAGGATGACTTCAGCCCGGATTCGAAATCGGCGGGTCGGCGCGCCCTGCGCAATGCCTGTCTGCGCTATCTCACCGCCGGCGATGACGAAGCCGCGGCGGGGCTGGCGGAGGCGCATTACCGCAGCGCCACCAACATGACCGACATGATCGCGGGCCTCGCGGCGCTGACCCGCATGGAATCGCCGCTGCGCGACAAGGCCTTCACCCATTTCCACGACCGTTTCAAATCGGACCCGCTGGTGCTGGACAAGTGGATGGGGCTGCAGGCGGGCTCTCCCCTGCCCGACACCACCGCGTCGGTGCACGCGCTGATGAAGCATCCCGCCTTCGACATCAAAAATCCCAACCGGGTGCGCGCCCTTGTCGGCGCCTTTGGCGGCAATCACCTGCGCTTCCATGCCGCCAATGGCGAAGGCTACCGGTTGGTGGGGGATGTGATCCGCACCCTCGACCCCATCAACCCGCAGGTGGCCGCAAGGCTGGCGGGCGCATTCGAAAGCTGGCGGCGCTACGATTCGGGCCGCCAGGCGCTGATGAAGGCCGAGCTGGAGGCCATTCGCGGCCTGCCGGGCATCTCGCCCAACCTCTCCGAGATCGCCGGCAAGATGCTGGGGTGAGGACCGTCCCGTGAGCAGGTCCAGTGGACCTGCGAAAGGGCCGAACGCCGAGCGTAGCGAGGCCGGGCATGGCGCAGCCATGATTCCTTTCGCCACGCCGCTCTCTATTACCTAGCGATGACACGATAGGGGATTCATACTTCCCCCAGCGCGAATCAGCGCGCGGGTGGGATCAAATGACCGAGGCAATAGCACGGTCCTGGAACTGGCTGGATGGCGCGCTTGCTGCCGCCCTGAACCGCCCCCTTGCCCGCCGCCTCACCCGCAACAACCGCCTGATCATTCCGCTCTGCATCCTGCTGATCTGCAGCAGCTTTGCCGCCGCCGCCCTGCTGCAGATGCGCATTGACCGCCAGCATGCCCTGAGCGCCGCCGCCCAGAATGGCGCTGCGCGCGCCGGCGACCTTGCCGCCGTCACCGCCATGTCGCTCGACCGGCTGGCGAGCGTGGGGAGCAGCTTTGCCGCCAACCCCGCCGCCGTCGCGGCCCTGCCCGGCCTACGCAACATCGCGGTCTATGACCAGGGCGGCGCCCGCCGCGCCGTCCTTCACCCGCTGGTTGCCATGGCGCCTGCGCCTGCGGGCAAGGCGCGCAGCGTCTTTGCCTATGGCCCGCAGGGCGCGCTGGCTTTCTCCAGCGGCGACCAGCGCATCGTGGTGATGTTCGACAAGATGGCGCTGGCGCCGCCAAGCCTGCTGAACCAGGCGGCGCTGCTGCCGTCATCCGGCCCGGCCCTGCTGCCGCTGGCCCAAAGCGAGGGCGTGGAATGGATGCGCGCGTCCGTGCCCGGCTGGCCGCTGGCCGCCGCGCTCCCCATCAGCAAGGACTATGCGCTGGCAGACTGGCTCAAGGCGCTGCCGCTCTACCTGTTCGTGATCCTGGGTCCTGCTATCGCGGGCGCCTGGCTGGCGGCGCTGCTGGTGGGCGCGTTCGAGCGCCACGCCAAGGCCAAAGACGCCATCCGCACCCTGCGCGCCACCCGGCCCGTCGAAGGCAAATTGATGGTGCGGCTGGCCAATGCCGAACGCGGCGCGGCGGAAGCCTTGCGCTCCAAGTCCGAATTCATCGCCCATATGAGCCATGAACTGCGCACGCCGCTGAACGCGGTGATCGGTTTTTCCGAGATCATTGCCGAAAATTATTACGGGTCCGCCGGCCATCCCAAATATGCCGAATATGCCCGCGACATCGGCAATGCAGGCCGGAGCCTGCACGGCAAGATCGGCGACATACTGGAATTCGCCAATATAGAGGCCGGGCGCTTTCCGCTGCACCCGGAGCCGGTCGAGCTGGCGGCCTTGGTGGGAAGCTGCATCGACGAACAGCAGGGCCGCGCTTTCTCGCGCCGGATCGCCCTGAGCCTGGGCTTTGGCGAGCCGGGGCTGGTGCGCGCCGACGCCCAGGCGGTGCGGCGCATCCTGTCGAACCTGCTGGCCAATGCCCTGACCTACACCAGCGAAGGCGGCTTCGTGCGCGCCGATGTGCGCTTCGTGGACGGCGCCGGCGTCATTGTCCTGACCGACAGCGGCGCGGGTTTCTCCTCGGCTGAGCGCGCCAGGGCAGGCAAGGCCTTCGAACGCTTCGACCGCGCCGGCAAGGTGACGGGGGCGGGACTTGGCCTGGCCATCGCGATGGAGCTGGCGCGGCGGATGGGCGGGGCCATGCGGCTGGCCAGCCAGGCCGGGGACGGCGCCATCATGGAAGTGAGGCTGCCCCGGCTATGAGCAGCGTTTACCCCTTGTTAACCACGGTTAATGAAGCTGTGCCTGCGCCCACAGGTGTGGTTCGCAGGGGGATAAGCATGCTTGGCGGCTCGGCACGGATTGGCGCAATTGCGCTGGCGACGGCGCTCATGCTTTCGGCTCCCGCCCTGGCCCAGGGCCCCGGCCCCGCCTCCTATCAGGTCACCAGCCAGGGCCCCGACGGCCTTGAGATCCGCTTCCGCGGCATGCCGCTGCGCGCCGTGCGGGCCGATGACAGCCAGAACGCCCTGTCGCTGGACTTCCACGCGCCGGTCGATGGCGCGGTGTTCGAGCGTCTGCCCTATGAGATGCCGCAATGGATTTCGATGGGCTATGCCAGCTTCGACAATGGCGTGATCCGTTCGCCCCGCCCCGTCACCTTCCTCACCCGCGCGGAATCGGACGGTTTCTCGCTGCGCATCGTGGCGCGCGCGCCTAATCCCGGTCCGCCGCCGATGGCGCAGAACGCGCCCCCGCCGCCCATGATGCGCGGCGGTGAGTATTCGCAGCAGCAGGTTTATCCGGCGCCGCAGCAGCCCTATGTGCCGCCGCAGGCCGCCTACCGGCCGTTCCACACCTATGGCGAACACAGCCTGCTGCGTAACTATGCGGCGCAGGAGCTGGCGGTGCGCCGCGGCGATCCGGTCTGGCTGATGGCCTATGGCCGCGCCGCCATGCAGAGTGATTCCGGCATCGGCACCCATAGCGAGTTCAACTGGTACAATGGCGGCGACTTCGTGATCTCCACGAATGCCGACGGCAAGTTCAGCTTCGCCAACGGCATCGCGGTGGTGGGCAAGGTCACCTACACCAATCTGGAAGGCAAGAATGTCCGCCTGTCCGACGGCAGCATCGCCGCCACGCTCAACCAGGACCTGCTGAGCGGCCAGGGCGGCTTTGCGATGGAGCTGGGACGTGACAGCGAGCTGCGGCTGGAAGCCGTCCACGGCAACGACCTGACCGGCGCCAAGGTCAGCCTCTATTCCGGCGGCCCCAACGGCTTTGGCTACGTCAAGCTGGACTGGCACGCGCCCTATCTCGACACGCCCACCGCGGTCGCCTGGGGCGCCAATATCGACAAGGCCGCGCTGGGCTACAGCCAGCTGCTGGCCTATGGCGTCTGGGCCAGCCTGAACGGCAGCTACACCCGCTATGGCGTGCTGGGCGACGAGGATGTGGCGCGCACCGCCGGCTGGGACGGCAACCTGCGCTGGAATACCGATATCTGGAGCGGGCTGATGGCCGGCATCTCCTATGACGGCCATGCCGAGTACCGCATCGGCTTCGACAACCGCGCCGGCGCCGCGCCCACGCCCTTCGTGCCGCTGGGCATCCGCAACATCGAGAACCACGCCTTCACCGCCACGCTGTCCTCCATGGTCCTGGGCGGGCTGTGGTTCAGCGCCTATGGCGGCTACATCATCGACCGCTACTCGAATGACGGCGTACTGGCGGGGCTGGACCTGCATTACACCCCCGCGCCGGGCGTCGACCTGGCGCTGGGCGTGCGCCATTCGGAAGTCTCCTGGGTGCAGGGACAGACCGGAAAGCAGACCACCGCCGGCCTCAACCTGACGCTGGGCATGGGCGCGCCGCCCCAGCCGAGCTGGATCTCCAACCAATTGTAAGAAGCGCTTTGGTGCGTTTAACCTGACTTCGCGTTTCGCGAGGCTGGGGAAGCATGAAGACGGGCTGGACTTCTTTCCTGAAAATGGGTGGCGGCGTGGCCGCAGCGCTGGTCGTGGGCGCCGGTCTTTTGACCAGTTGTTCGCCGCCGGAAACCCAGGTGACGCTGTTCCAGTGGGAAGACTATGTGCAGCCGCCTTTCCTGGCGGGCTATGAGGCGCGCTTCGGCGCAAAGCCGGCGACCATGATCTTCGCCGACGAGGACGAGGCCTTCGCCAAGATGCGCGCCGGTTTCAAGCCCGACGTGATGGGCCCCTGCTACTACGAATTCCCCCGCTGGCGCGAAGCTGGGCTGCTGAAGCCCATCGAAACCGCGAAGCTGAAGAACTGGAACAAGATCTCGCCCACCCTGCGCAATCTGCCGGGCATTTCGGCGGGGCCGGGGAAGGTGTGGTTCGTGCCGCACTATTGGGGCAACACCTCGCTGACCATCCGCACCGACCTGGCGCCGGAATATGCCAGGTCGCAAAGCTGGGACATCCTGTTCGACCCCAAATACAAGGGCCGGGTCTCGGTGATGGACGGGGTGGACGACACCGTGCCCTTCATCGCCCGGATGATCGGCGTCAACGCCTATGAGATGAGCGACGCGGATTGGACCAAGGTCCAGGGCAAGCTGCGCGCGCTGGTCGGCCAGCTCCGCTTTGTGTCATCGGACGCCACGGCACTGGCGCAGGGCCTGGCCTCGGGGGAGCTGGTGGCGGCGATGAGCTGGCGCAACACCTATGCCGCGCTCAACCGCGAGAAGAAGCCGGTGGCTTACCTAACGCCCCCTGGCGGCATCTTCACCTATGTCTGCGGTCTGGTGATGCACAAGGATGCGGCGAACGAGGAACGGGCGCTGGCGCTGATCGATTCCGGGCTAGAGGACGCCGCGGCCGTTCACACCATCACGCAGATCGGCGACGGCCCGGCCAATGTCGAAGCAACCGCCAAGGTGCCCGATTCGGTGTTCCAGGGCCTGGGCGTGCAGCGCGACCTGGAAGCCTTCCTCAAGGGCGGCATCTTCCAGCAGCGCCTCAAGAACAAGGACAAGCTGATCAGCGCCTGGACCGACATCAAGAGCGGCGTGCAGTAGCCGTCAGAGCGCGCAAAGAAAAAGGGCCGGAGCGATGCTCCGGCCCTCAATTCTTGAATGCGAAGCGCTTCTTACAGAACGCCGCGCTTGTGCTCGCCGACCACGACGCGGCCGGGCTGGAAGGCCTTCTTGAAGACGTCCAGCGCCTTGCGGGGCTCGGCGTCGCCGCACATGAACACGTCGAAGGCCGCGAAGCCCTTTTCCGGCCAGGTGTGGACGGAGATGTGGCTTTCGGCCAGCACCGCCACGCCCGAAATGCCGCCGCCATCCTCGAACTTGTGGAGGTGGATGTGCAGCAGGGTCGCGCCGGCGGCCTGCACGGCGTCGATCAGCGCGGTTTCGATCCGGTCGCGGTCATCCAGGCCCTTGGCTTCCCAAAGGTCGATGATCACATGGCTGCCGGCATAGACCACGCCGTTGCGGTTGATGAAGTGATCCTTGTAGTCGTCGTTCGAAGGCATGACGACGACAGGGCGCGGCGCCTTGGCGGCGCGGGGCTTGATTTGCTTTTGCGGATTTGCCGCCACCAGATTCAGTCGAGCCATTAGACACCTACCCGTCTTGGAGTTGACACCTACGCCTTGGCCTTACGGACTTCCGGACGCGCCTAAAGAAGAAAGCGACGCACGGGGTCACCCGGTCGCCGCTTTGTCCCGCTTTTTTTCTCGCGGGGTCGAACTGCAAATAGGGCCATACCCCCCCCTATGCAAGAAAAAATTTCCCCCCGGGGCAATTTTTTTCCCGAGCGTGTCTGCACGCCTCTTTGGCGCCACCGCGCAGCAGCTATCCACAGGCGCGCGCAAGCGCCGGCTCGTGGCGCGAGAAAAGCCAATGAAACGGGCACAACTCGCCTTCCAAGTCGCGCGGTAGACAGCAGCGCGAAGCAGTCCTATACGGCGGGCCGCTGTCACATCTCTTAAGGAAACGTTATGGCCCGTCCCCAGCCCCAGCCGACCAAGAGCAAGACTCACAAGGCCTCCGACGACCAGCAGGTGGAACGCCTGCACAAGGGCTACGCCCAGTCGATGGAAGTGACCAAGGTCCTGGCCGATGAAAACAGCAAGTTCCAGCACATCCGCATCTTCGACACGGTTGCCAACGGCCGGGTGATGACCCTGGACGACATCGTCCAGATCACCAGCCGTGACGAATCGGCCTATGCCGACATGCTCACCCACCTGCCCATGCTGGAGCATGGCAAGGTGGAGCGGGTGATGATCGTGGGCGGCGGCGACCTGTCGATCGCCGACGAAGCCCTCAAGCACAAGAACGTCAAGGAAGTCGTGCTGGTCGATATCGACGGCCAGGTGATCGAGCTGTGCAAAAAGCATTTCGGCGAGATCAACGCCAAGGCCTTCAACGACAAGCGGATGGTGATCGAGGTCGCCGACGCATTTGAATATCTGGGCCGCAAATCCAGCAAGAACCGCTTCGACCTGATCATCGCCGACCGTCCCGATCCGGTGGGCCCCGGCAAGGCGCTGTTCGGCGAGACCTTCTATGACCGCGTCAAGGGCGCCCTGAAGCCCGGCGGCTACGCCACCTTCCAGACCGGCGTGCCCTTCTACCAGCCCTGGGAGATCACCGAGGCGCTGCAGGAGCTGAAACGCTTCTTCCCCAAGAGCGGCCTCTATCTCAGCGTGGTGCCGACCTATATCGGCGGCTTCATGGCGCTGAGCTGGGCCTGCAAGGGCGGCAAGCCGCTGGGCACGCCCGCCGGCATCAAGAAGGCGGCGGCGGCCTACAAGAAGGCGAAGCTGAAGACCGACTATTACAACCCGGCGATCCACGCCGCGGCCTTCGCCCTGCCCAACTGGATCGCGAAGCTGGTTCCTTGAACCAGAAACCGCTGCTCCAGATCGCTGTCGCCCTCGCCGGACTTGTGCCGGTGACGGCTGGCGCGGCTGGGGCGTTCTGGCCGGAAGTCTTCTTCCTCCCCCACCGCTCCGGCGGCCTGACCCATGGTGCCTATCTCAGCGGGTTGCTGCTGGGGATCGGGCTTTGCTTCTGGTCGCTGGTTCCCACCCTCGAGCGCCAGACCCGCGCCGTCACCCTGCTCACCGCCATCGTGTTCCTGGGCGGATTGGCGCGGCTGGCCGTAGCGGCCCGTCTGGGCGCCTGGGGGCCATCCGTGGTTTTTCCGCTGGTGATGGAACTGGGCGTGACGCCCGCCCTGTGCCTTTGGCAGAGGCGCGTGGCGAGGCCTTCCCTTTTGGGGCCTGAGTGACCACATTCCGGACAGAAAACTTCGGAACACTCGTCACATGGCATTGATCGGTCCCGGCGGACGCCCCGTCACCTCCCAGCCGGCCCAGAGCGCGGCCGCCAGCAACAGCCCGCACGTCAAAGACACGGGCCTGGCCACCTTTGCCGCCGACGTGCTGGCCGCCAGCCGCGAGGTTCCGGTGATCGTGGATTTCTGGGCGCCCTGGTGCGGCCCCTGCAAGACGCTCGGGCCCCAGCTGGAAGCCGCCGTCAACGCCGCGAACGGCGCGGTGAAGATGGTCAAGGTCAATATCGACGAGAATCCCGAGATCGCGCAGCAGCTGCGCATCCAGTCGATTCCCACCGTCTATGCCTTCAAGGATGGCCAGCCGGTGGACGGCTTCATGGGCGCCATCCCCGAAAGCCAGATCAAGAGCTTTGTCGCCAACCTGGCCAGCGGCGGCGGCGGCCACGATCATGGACATGATCACGGCGATGGGCATGGCCACGGCCATGGCGGCCCGGAACACACGGTCGAGGTGCTGACAGTCGGCGACGAAGCGCTGGCGGCGGGCGACTTCGCCATGGCGGCCCAGGCTTACGGCCATGTGCTGCAGGACGAGCCGGGTCATCCGCAAGCCGTGGCGGGCTTGGCCCGCGCCTACCTCCAGGGCGGCGATATCGAGCGCGCGAAAGCCACGCTGCAGATGGTGCGCCCCGATGCGGTGGCGGACGACGCCATTCGCGCGGTGGAAGCCGAGATCAAGCTGCGGGAAAATCCGGCGCCGGAACCGGCCGAGACCGCGGCGCTGCGGCAGCGGCTGGAAGCAGACCCCAAGGATCACCAGGCGCGTTATGACCTTGCCATGGCGCTGGACGCCGGCGGCGACCGGGAAGGCGCGGTGGCGGAATTGCTGGAGCTGGTGAAGCGCGACCGCAAGTGGAACGAGGAAGCGGCGCGCAAGCAGCTTGTCACCCTGTTCGAAGCAATGGGCTTCACCGATCCGCGCGCCGTGGAGGGACGGCGCAAACTGTCGGGGATCCTGTTCTCCTGATGCTGCGCCACTACCACTCCTATTCCGACCTGCCCAAGTCGCTGCCGCTGTTTCCGCTGACCGGCGCGGTGCTGTTGCCGCGCGGCGCGCTGCCGCTCAACGTCTTCGAGCCGCGCTATCTGGAGATGGTTGACTATGCGCTGACCGGCGACAGGATGATCGGCATGATCCAGCCCACCGAGCATGAAGACGCCACGCTGAAGCCCAAATTGTCCAACGTCGGCTGCGCCGGGAAGATCACGTCTTTCCGCGAAACCGACGACAACCGCTATCTCATCACCCTTTCGGGCATCTGCCGCTTCCGCCTGACCGGCGAAATGGACACCGCCACGCCCTGGCGCGCGGGGTTTTGCGACTTCGCGCCGTTTGGCGGCGACCTGGCCCAGGCCGGCGACGAGGATTTCCCGCGTGACCGCCTGCTGGCGGCGCTGAAAACCTATCTGTCCAGCCGCGACATGAAAGCCGACTGGAAGAGCGTGATGACCGCGCCCGGCGAGTCGCTGGTCAATGCGCTGGTGATGATGTGTCCGTTCGATCCGGCGGAGAAACAGGCGCTGCTGGAAGCGCAAAGCTTCCAGGACCGCGCCTCGACCCTGATGGCCTTGCTGGAAATGGGCGGCGAAGCCGGCCCGACGACATTGAACTGATGGACACCGATCCCAAGCTGCTGGAAATCCTGGTTTGCCCGCGAACCAAGACCACATTGCATTACGACCGCGAGAAGCAGGAGCTTGTTTCACGCGCCGCGGGGCTCGCCTATCCCATTCGCGGCGGCGTGCCGATCATGCTGGCGGATGAAGCGCGGCAACTGACCGACGAGGAACGGCGCTGATGGCCCCCTCCACCGTCTGGCCGACCGAGGTCCGCCTCAATCCGGGACGCGACATCCTCAACATCGCCTTCGACAGCGGCGAGACATTCGCGCTGCGCGCCGAATATCTCCGGGTGGAATCACCCAGCGCCGAAGTGCGCGGCCATGGCGGCGGGCCCCGGCAGATCCTGCTGGGCAAGGAAGATGTGAAGATCGCGGGGCTGGAGCCGGTGGGCAATTACGCCCTGCGCATCGGCTTTGACGACGGCCATGACAGCGGGCTGTTCAGCTGGGACTATCTGCACCGGCTGGGCCGCGACGAACAGAAAATCTGGGCCGAGTATCTGGTGGCGGCGAAGCGTTAGGCTGCCGGCTTGATGCCGCCCAGCACCAGTGCGGTGGCGAAGCGGGTGACATCCTCGACATCCCTGCCCGCCTTGACCTGTTCGCCAAGCTCAAACGCAATGCCCACGATGGCTGCGGCCAGCAGCGCGGCATCGACGGGCGGAAACAGGCCGCGCGCGACCGCGCTTTCCAGGTCTTCGCGGAGTTCGCCAAACCCGGCCAGGACTTCGGGCGAATCCATGCGGAAGCGGCTGGTCTCGGCCACCGCGCCGGCGTCGCGGCGTGACAGCACAAAGCTGAAAAAGGCGCGAAAGCCGCCGGCCAGGAAGTCTTCGGGCGTGGCGGCGGCGGCCCGCGCCTCGCGCAAGGATGGGCGGATCGCCAGCGCCGCCTCGTCGCGCAGCGCCTGGTACACCTCTTCCTTGGACTTGAAGTAATTGTAGAAGGTGCCCGAGGCCAGCGGCGTGGCCCGGATTACATCGCGCACCGTGGCCTTGGCGAAACCCATCTGAGCGAAGACGCTGCGCGCCGCCGTCAGGATGACTTCGCGGTTCTGCGCCTTGGTCAGATCGCGGCGGGAGGCTTTGGGCTCTTCCATTCGCGGAACTCTAGCGAATGGTGACGCCGCGTCAATTTCTCTTCCCCCTCTGGGTTCAGCTTGCGCTCGGCGGCGATGCCGCCTCGCACGCTGAAACCACCTCCCCCGCCAGTGCGCTGCGCGCATGCGGGGAGAGGCGGACCTGCGCATCAGTCGCTATTTTCCTCGGGCCGCTGTCACATTCGCGAAGCCGTCGCGCGCCAGGCAGGCCAGCAGATCGCGCTTGATGCGCGTCACCAGTCCCGGCCCCTGAAAGACCAGCGCGCTGTAAAGCTGCACCAGCGAGGCCCCGGCGCGGATCTTGGCATAGGCGTCCTCGCCGGAAGACACGCCGCCCACGCCCACCAGCGTCACCGCCTGGCCCAGGCGCTGGCGCATCTCCTTCAGGACGGTGGTGGAGGCTTCCAGCAGCGGCTTGCCGGACAGCCCGCCGGTTTCGCCGGAATGCGCGGACTTCAGCACCGGGCGGGCGATGGTGGTGTTGGAGACGATCAGGCCTTCGATGGTGCTGGCCCGCACCACGTCGGCGATCTCGTCCATCGCGGACGCATCCAGGTCAGGCGCGATCTTGAGCAGCAGCGGCTTGTGGCCGTGCTGGACGCGCGCCTCCACCAACGTGGAGAGCAGCCGCGTCAGCTCCTCCCTGTTCTGCAATCCGCGCAGGCCCGGCGTGTTGGGCGAGGAGACATTGACGGTGACATAGTCGGCCAGCGGCGCCAGGCGCTCAAAACACAGCACGTAATCCTTGATGCGATCGGCGCTGTCCTTGTTGGCGCCGATATTGATGCCGACGATTCCCCGTCCCTTGCGCGCCCTCAGGTTCGCGGCGGCGGCGTCCATGCCGCCATTGTTGAAGCCCATGCGGTTGATCACCGCGCCGTCTTCGCCGAGGCGGAACAGGCGCGGGCGCGGATTGCCGGCTTGCGGGCGCGGCGTGACGGTGCCGCATTCGACAAAGCCGAAACCGAACTTCGCCATCGCGTCCGGCACGTCGGCGTTCTTGTCGAAGCCGGCGGCCAGGCCGATGGCATTGGGAAAATTGAGACCAAAGGCTTTGACGGCCAGCCGCGCATCGTCGGCAGCGGCCGCGGGCAGCAGCGGGCTGAACGCGCCCACCAGGCTCAGGGTCGCGTGATGGGCGGTTTCGGCGGGCAGTTGCCGCAAAAGCCGGGCGCCGAGATCGAACAGGGACAAGCGGGTTTCCTTCCGGCAGGTACCCATCTCTAGACGGGCCACGGGCATCTTTCTATGATAGGAATATTAGCCGCTAAACCCGGTTTGAGTCCTAGCGATGCTGACCCATCCCCAGATTTGGCGCGCCATCGACGCGCTGGCCGCCCGCAACGGCCTGTCGCCATCGGGCCTGGCCAAGCTTGCCGGGCTGGACCCCACCACCTTCAACAAGTCCAAGCGCGGCGCTGATGACGGCAAGCTGCGCTGGCCCTCCACCGAAAGCCTGGCCAAGGTGTTGTCGGCCACGGGCACCCGCCTGCACGACTTCGTGGCACTGGTCAGCGACGCGGGCGCGGTGCGCACCCGCATGGTGCCGCTGATCGGCATGGCGCAGGCGGGGGTGAGCGGATTTTTCGACGATGCCGGCTTTCCCGCCGGTCAGGGCTGGGAAGACATCGCCTTTCCCGAGATCGCCGACGAACATTGCTATGCGCTGGAGATATCCGGCGAATCCATGCTGCCGGTTTTCCGCGACGGCGACCGCATCCTGGTGTCGCCCAGCGCCACGGCGCGGCGCGGCGACCGGGTGGTGGTCAAGACCCATGCCGGGGAAGTGATGGCCAAGCAGCTGGGGCGCATGACAGCGCAGCGCATCGAACTCAAGAGCTTCAACCTGGCGTTCGAGGATCGCGGCTTTGCGGTCAGCGAGATCGCCTTCATCCACCGCATCATCTGGGCCAGCCAGTAGCTACTCGTATTTATAGGTCAGGTTGACCTTCCAGGGCTGCGCCGCCTGCGCCTTCAGCGCACCTTCCAATGACGCGCGGCTGGCGAAGGTGCAGGTGCCGTAATCGCCCGCGCGCACGCCCGGCAATTTCGCCGCCATGCTGGTCTTGTCGCAATCGGGGCTGGTGACTTCGGCGCCGGTTTTGGTCAGGCGCATCAGCCCGTAATAGCGCTCCGACGACGGCGTGATGCGGTTGCAGATCTTGCCCGCTTCGCATTTGTCGTCCGACACCGCCTCGAACACGAACACGCCCTTGGGAAGTCCGGCCAGGGTGAAGAAGCGCACCACGAAGGCGTCGCCGAAATCGCTGGTGCCCTTGTCGGCATTGGTCAGGCGATAGGCGCCGTCCTTCTGGCGGGTCAGCACGGCGTGGCTGATTTCCTTGGGATTGTCGGGGCTGGTGGAAAAGACCTTTCCGGTGCGCAGGGCCTCGACCGGCTGCGCATTGCCATACAGCGAACCCTTGGACTGCCAGCATCCGGCCGTCAAAACACACAGCGTCAGGACGGCAAGGACTTTGCGCAAAGTCTCTCTCCTTCAGTCGGCGTAACCCTGAAAGGTCCGCACTTTGGCAGCCAGCGCATCCTGCGCCCCGCGGTTCACCAGGCCAAGCAATTCGTTGGCCCGGCCCTGCATGGCCTTTTCATAGGTCGTGGCGGGCTGGCCGGCGATGGACGCCCGCAGTTCCGCCTGAATCCGGCTGCGGTATTTGTCGGCGTCGAATCCCAGCAGCGACAGGGCGATCTGGTAATGCACCGCGACATTGCCCGGCTCCAGCTTCAGGGCGCGGTCGAACAGCCCCAGCGCGTCGGCTTCGGTGGCGCCATAGAGCAGCCGCGCCAGGTAAGCGCCGCCGCCGCGCACGATCTCGATATGCCAGCCGCCCAGCGCCGAGACGGCGAAGGGGTTCTTCGGGTCGGCGGCGACCGCCGCATCCAGCGCGGTCTTCGATTGTCCCGGCGCATCGCGCAGCCGCGCCTTGACGATACCGGTAAGGCGCGACTGATAACCCAGCGACACCGCCAGCCAGACCTGCCCGAAGGCATGGCGCGGATCGGCCGCCACCGCCTGGCGGGAAAGCTTTTCCGCCTTGTTGAGACAATCCATGCAGGGCCTGTCGCGCAGCACGGCATCGGCCAGCACCGCGCGGGCGGCGATGGCATAGCCCGGCGAGGTCTTCGCCGCCTCGCCCAGCTTGATCGCCTGCTCGTAATCGCCCTTCGCATAGGCCGCGAAGATTTCCTCGGTGGTCGCGGCATGGGCGGCCAGCGGCAACAGCAGGAACAGCGCGGTCAGCGCGGCTTTCATTTCAGGAATTCGCCAGCCAGCGCGCTGCGGATCATGGCGGCGGTCTTGGCGCAGCCGAACAGCGCGGTGAAAGAACCGAAGCGCGGGCCTTCCGTCTGGCCCAGCAGCACTTCGTACAGCGCGCCGAACCAGGCGCGCAGCGGCTCGAAGCCATGAGATTTGCCGACGTCATAGATCACGTCCTGCACCAGCTTGCCGTCGCGCTGGTCGCCCATCGCGTCCAGCCGGGCGGCGAGATCTTCCAGTGCGGCGCGTTCCTTGTCGGTGGGCGCACGGAAGGTCTTTGCCGGCTTCACAAAGTCTTCGTAGTAGCGCAGCGCGAAACCGACCAGCTTTTCCAGGCCGGGATTGGCTTCCGGCGACGCGCCCGGCGCATAGGAGCGGATGAAGCCCCACAGCACATCGCGATTGTGCGCGTTGGAAGCCGACACCAGGTTGAGCAGCAGCGCGAAGCTGGCGGGATAGCGTTCATCCGGCACCTTGCCGCCATGGATGTGCCACACCGGATTTTCCAGCCGCTGTTCCTCGGTGGTGGTGTTGGCGTGATAGGATTCCAGATAGGCGATATATTCGTCCACCGCCTTGGGGATGACGTCGAAATAGAGCCGCTTGGCGGTGCGCGGCTTCTGATACATGAACAGGGCCAGGCTTTCGGGCGAGCCATAGCTCAGCCATTGCTCGATGGTGATGCCATTGCCCTTGGACTTGGAAATCTTCTGGCCGGTATCGTCGAGGAACAGTTCGAACATGTACTGTTCGGGTGGCATGCCGCCGGCAATTTTGCAGATGGCGTCATACAGCTTGGCGCTGGTGAGATGATCCTTGCCGTACATCTCGTAATCCACGCCCAGCGCCGCCCAGCGCATCCCCATGTCGGGCTTCCATTGCAGCTTGCAATGACCGCCGGTGACCGGAACGGTCTCATGGCTGCCGTCTTCCTCGACATAGGTGATGGTGCCCTTGGCGGCGTCGTGTGACACGACCTTGGCCAGCAGCACCTTGCCCGAATGCGGGCTGACGGGAAGGAAGGGCGAATAGGTCTCCTGCCGCTCCTCGCCCAGCGTCGGCAGCATCACCGCCATCACCTTGTCGTAGTTGGCGAGAATTTTCAGCAGCGCCTCGTCGAAGCGTCCCGACTTGTAGGTCTCGGTCGAGGAATAGAATTCGTAGCGGAAGCCGAAATGGTCCAGGAAGGCGCGCAGCCGCGCATTCATGTGATGGCCGAAGCTCTCATGGGTGCCGAACGGGTCGGGCACCGAGGTCAGCGGCTTGCCCAGATTGGCCGTCAGCATCTCCGGCTGGGGAAGGTTGTCGGGCACCTTGCGAAGGCCGTCCATGTCGTCGGAAAAGGCGATCAGGTGGGTGGGGATGTCCGACATGGTCTCGAAGGCATGGCGCACCCAGCTGGTGCGGGCCACCTCGCCAAAGGTGCCGATATGCGGCAGGCCCGAGGGGCCATAGCCGGTCTCGAACAGCACGCCTTCGACCGTTTTTCCGGCTTTTTTGCGAGCCTCGATGCGGGCCAAAAGCTTGCGGGCCTCCTCAAAAGGCCAGGCTTTTGCGGCAAGCGCCTGATCAGCCATGTTTTTCACGAGCAAATTCACTCTTCGTTAAGCGGGGTTTAAGCGTTTCGAAAGGGCGCGAAAGCTAAGCTGGCTCAGGGATTTGCGCAATGAGCTTGGACCAGCCGTCGCAGGAGAAAGGCGCCGACACGGTATTCGCCGGGCGCATCGATATCCTGTACGCGCTCGGCCGCCACTATCTCTCCCTCCCCTTCGCCGTCCTGTGCGTGCCGGCCACCCTGTTCGCGGGCAATGCGCCGAGCGTGCTGCCGCTGATGCCGCTGCTGCTGCAGATCACGGTGGTGATCGCCGCCGAGCAGCTCACCACCGCCTACAAGAACCGCGCGCCCGGCAGCGACCCGAACTTCTGGGCGCGGCGCTACACGTTTGTTTCGGCCATTTCTGGCGCCACCTGGGGCGTGGCCGCGCTGTTCTGGTTCGTCTGGGATTCCTTTCCCGCCCAGGCCTATCTGTGCCTCGCCTATCTGGGCATGGCGGCGACCGAGTTCATCGCCCGCTCGGCGCACCGTCCCGCCTATGTCGCCCACACCGTCTTCGCGCTGGGCCCGCTGATCGGGTTGCTGCTGTGGCAGGGCGGGCTCTATGCCAGCATGGCCGCGGTGCTGATCGTGCTGTTCGCCGCCGTGCTCGCCAGCTATTGCCAGGGCATGGCGCGGTTGCTGGATGAAAGCGTCCACCTGCGCAACGAAAACGACATGCTGATCGTGCGGCTGCAAAGCGAGAAGATCGAAGCCGTCCAGGCCCGCGACAGCGCCGACGCCAGCGCCATGGCCAAGTCCTCCTTCATCGCCAACATCTCGCACGAGCTGCGCACGCCGCTGAATGCGCTGCTGGGCATGGCGCAGCTTCTGGAACGCGCCGAACTCCCCAAGCAGCAGGCTGATCATGTGAAGGTGATGCTGCAGGCCGGCCGCGGCCTTCAGACCCTGATCGACGACGTCATCGCGCTGACGCGCGACGATGACGGCCAGCTGGAAGACGAGGATTGCGATCCGGTCCAGGCGGCGCGCGCCGTGGCGCGGCTGCTGCAGCCGCGCGCCTGGGAGAAACGCCTGCACCTGACGCTCAGCGCCGGCGGCAACCTGCCGCGCGTCGCCGCCGATCCGCGCAAGGTCCGCCAGGCGCTGCTCAAGCTCACGGATAACGCGCTGAAATTCACCGAACGCGGGCTGGTGGACATCCGCCTCGACGTCACTGAGGACGGCAACGGCGTGCGCTTCAGCGTCTCCGATACCGGGCTTGGCGTTTCGCCGGACGTGGCGCACTTGCTGTTCAGTCCCTTTTCGCCGGGCGACGTTTCCTACACCCGCAAGGAACAGGGCGCTGGCCTGGGCCTGGCGGTGGCCAAGCGGATCGTCGAACAGGCCGGCGGCACCATCGGCTTTGAGTCCAAATTGGGCGAAGGCGCGCAATTCTTTTTCCCCCTGCCGGTCTCCGGCGTGGCGCCCAGCGCCGCGGCGCGCGCGGGCGACGCGGAAAACCAGCAGGCCGCGCCCGGCAAGCTGTCGCTGCTGCTCTATATGCGCACCCCGTCGGTGGGCGAAGCGCTGGCTCATCTGGTCGAGCCGTTCGGAAATACCGTGGTGCGCGCCACCAGCATGGCCGATGTGGCAGAGCGCGCCGGCAAGGAAAATTTCGATGCCATCATCACCGGCGCCAGCGATGCCGACATGCTGGCCGCCGCCCCGGGGGTGCGCGCGCCGCTGATCGCCGTTCTGCTGCGCGGGGACCGGGCGCCGGCCGCCACCGACACCGTGCTGCGCTGGCCGGTGGAAGCCGACCAGTTTTACCAGGCGCTGAACGAAGTCTGCGGCACGGAACATGCCAGCGAAAAGGAAAGCGTGGCCGCCGCGATCGATCCTGTCGCATTCAGCACCCTGGAAAAATCGGTGGGCGTGAAGACCCTGGTCGAGATCCTGCAATGCTACATCGTCACCGCCGAGCAGCTCACCAGCGCACTGGCGGAAGCCTGTAGCGAAGAGAAATGGGACGATGCGGGGCGGCTGGCCCAGGATATCGTCGGCGCCGCCGGCGGCCTTGGCCTGGTGGCCATCACCCAGGCGGCGCGCAATTTCGCCAACGCCGCCCGGACCGGCGAGAATCGGCATGAACTGCGCAATGCCGCCCAGCTGGTGGTGGGTGAACATGTCCGCGCCAAGGAAGCGCTCATCCACCTCTACCCCGATGTCGCATAAAGCATTGGGATTCTGAGGCCGCGCGCCGCATATTCGCGCGCTTATGGCCGACTCTCTCCAATCCCTGATCGCACTGGTTCCCGCCGCGCCTGGCGCGGCGATCGCGCGCGCAAACGGGGCGGCGGAACGCGCAGAACTGCGCGATGCCCGCGCTTTGTTCGAAAGCGGCAACGCGCTGGTCGCCCATGCCGGTTTCGTCGGCGGGCGGCTGGGCATCCGCGCCGAAACGCCCTTGTTCGACGTGCTGGAACTGTTTGCCTTTGTGCGTCCCGGCATGCCGGTGGTCCCCAGCGCGCTGGGGCTGGCGCGGGCGCTGGGACTTGGCATGCCGCACACGCCCGAGGATTCCGCCAGGGCGCTGCATGCCATCGCAGCCGCGCTGCTGAACGAAGTGGCGGGCTGGCCGCAGGATGTGCGCGAGGGTCTGGCGCCGCTGGTCGGCACCATGGACCGCGCGGGATGGCGCTGGGCGCCGCTGCTCAAGCCGCATGTCGGGGGCACGCCGCATGGCTCGCCCATCGCGGGCCTGGAAGCCTGGCGCACGCTGCCGCAATGGGAAGACGAGGCGCCGGTGGGCCAGCCCGGATCGCATCCGGTCGAACCATTGGAAGCCCGCGCGCGGCTGTCGAAAATGGTCGGGGTAACCCGCCCCGAACAGGGTGCGTACAGCGATGCCGCCACCTATGCCTTTGGGCCGCGCGAACAGGCGGGAGCGCCCCGCATCGCTTTGGTGGAAGCGGGCACCGGCACCGGCAAGACGCTGGGCTATCTGGCGCCCGCCAGCCTGTGGGCGGAGAAGAACGGACCCGGCCTGTGGATTTCCACCTACACCCGCAATCTGCAGCGCCAGATCGTGCAGGAGATCGCGCATCTGTGGCCCGATCCCGTCGAGCGCGCCGAAAAGGCGGTGGTGCGCAAGGGGCGTGAAAATTATCTCTGCCTTTTGAACTTCGAAGAAGCCGCCAAGCGCACGGCGCTGGCGCCGGGACAGCGCTCCATCGCGCTGGGACTGATCGCGCGCTGGATTTCCTCGCACACCGACGGCGACCTGTCGGGCGTAGGCTTTCCCGCCTTCCTCGCCTCCGCAATGCCGCTGTCCACCGTCACCGACCGGCGCGGCGAATGCATCTATGCCGCCTGCCCGCATTACCGCTTGTGCTTCATCGAGCGCGCCATCCGCCGCGCCCGCCATGCCGACATCGTGGTGGCCAATCATGCGCTGGTGATCGCGCAGGCGGCGCAGGACTGGCTGAGCGTGGACGAAACCACCGACACTCCGCCGGAAGAAGATGGACGGCGGCTGCGTTACGTGTTCGACGAAGGCCACCATCTGTTCGACGCCGCCGACAGCGGCTTTTCCGCCCGGCTGACCGGGCGCGAAATGGCAGAACTGCGCCGCTGGATCCGCGGCCCCGAAGGACGCGCCCGCACCCGTATGCGCGGGCTGGAAGAACGCTTGAAAGACCTGGTCGCCGACGACGAAGCCGCGCAACATGCGCTGGAAGACGCGGTGCAGGCGGCTTCCGCCCTGGCGGGCGAAGGCTGGACTCAGCGGCTGGGCAGCGGCCCGCGCGGCCCCGGCGAAGTCTTTCTGGCCTTGGCCTACAGCCATGTGCGGGCTCGCAGTCCGGATGCCGATGCCTTTTACAGCCTGGAAGCCGAGCCGCATCCGATGGGCGAGGATCTGCTGCAGGCGGTGCGGGAGTTGGGGCGCGGCCTCAAGCGCATCGCCGATCCCCTGGCCAATCTGGCGCGGCTGCTGCGCAAGAAGATGGACGACAAGGCCGCGAACCTTGAGCCTTATACCAAAGCGCGGCTGGGGGCGGCGGCGCGCGGCGTCGACCGCCGCGCCAAGATCATTCTTCCCGCCTGGATCCAGATGCTCAACACGCTGGAGAATGGCGAGATCGCGGAGGAATTCGTCGACTGGTTCGAACTGTCGCGCGAAGACGGACGCGACGCAGATGTCGGTCTGGCGCGGCACTGGGTCGATCCCACCGTGCCGCTGGCGGGCGAAGTGCTGGAAGGCGCCCATGGCGCGCTGATCACCTCGGCCACCTTGCGCGACTCCGGGGGTGACAATGACGATCATTGGGCCAGCGCCGAAGTGCGCACCGGCGCGGGCCACCTGCCGATGCCGGCACGGCGGGCCCATTTCGGATCGCCGTTCAAATATGCCGACCAGTCGCGGGTGTTTGTGATCACCGATGTGGCGCGGCGCGAGCCGGCCGCGCTGGCCGCCGCCTACCGCGAACTGTTCCTGGCATCGGGCGGCGGCGCGCTGGGCCTGTTCACCGCCGTGCGCGCACTGAAAGACGTCGCCAGCCGCATCACCGCGCCGCTGACCGAGGCCGGGCTGGCGCTTTACGCCCAGCATATCGACCGGCTCGACACCGGATCGCTGGTGGACCTGTTCCGCGCCGAGGAGAATGCCTGCCTGCTGGGCACCGATGCGCTGCGCGATGGCGTGGACGTGCCGGGCCGGTCTTTGCGGCTGGTGGTATTCGACAAGGTCCCCTGGCCCAAGCCGACCATCCTGCACAAGGCGCGGCGGGTGAAGTTCGGCAAGGGCTATGACGACCTGCTCACCCGCTTCCGGCTGAAGCAGGCCTTTGGGCGGCTGATCCGGGGGCCGGAGGACCGGGGCTGCTTCGTGATCCTGGAAGGGGCCACCCCCAGCCGGCTGCTGCCCGCTTTTCCGCCTGAGGCACCGGTCAAACGGTGCGGTTTGGCTGAGGCCATTGGGGATATCCGGGCATTCCTGGGGCCCGAAGCCGTGACCGGGGGCCATCCGCCGCTTATAACCGGCTGATGGCCGCCACAATCGAAACCCTGCCCACCGCTGACGAAAGCTATGGCCGCTTCTCGACCGGCATCCTGCCCAGCCATGTGCTGAAGCGCCTGCTGGACCAGGGCCGCGAGATTACCGCCAGCGAACCCTTCGCGCCGGGCCAGATCCAGCCTGCCAGTATCGACCTCAGGCTGGGGCCGGTGGCCTACCGGGTGCGCGCCAGCTTCCTGCCCGGACCCAACGCCACCGTCGAAGAACGTCTCAAGTCGGTCTTCATGCACGAAGTCGATCTGACCAACGGCGCGGTGCTGGAAGCGGGCAGCGTCTATATCGTGCCCCTGCTGGAACGCGCCGAATTTTCGGCGCGGGTATCGGGCGGCGCCAATCCCAAAAGCTCCACCGGCCGCATCGACGTCTTCACCCGCCTGATCACCGATTATGCGCCCTCCTTCGACCGGGTCGAGCCGGGCTATCGCGGCCCGCTCTATGCCGAGATCTGTCCCCAGACCTTCCCGGTGCTGGTGCGCAAGGGCTCAAGGCTGAACCAGCTGCGCATCCGCCACGGCTCGCCCCAGTCGAGCGATACCGCGCTGCGCCGTCTGCACGAACAGGTGCCGCTGGTAGCGGGCGAACCCAATATCGACAATGGCCTGGCGCTTTCCATCGACCTCAAGGGCAGCGCGGATTCGGGCAAGCGCATCGGCTTCCGCGCCAAGAAGCACACCGGGCTCATCGATGTGGACAAGGTTGGCGTGCTCGACCCGGCCGACTTCTGGGAACCGATCCAGGCCAATGCGCGGGGCGACATGGTGCTGGACCCGGACGAGTTCTACATCCTGGTCAGCAGCGAGCAGGTGGCGATCCCGCCCGACCATGCCGCCGAGATGGTGCCCTTCAATCCGCTGGTCGGCGAGTTTCGCGTCCATTATGCGGGCTTCTTCGATCCGGGTTTCGGCTACGCCCCCGGTAAGGCCCCCAGTGCGCGGGGCGTGCTGGAAGTGCGCTCCCGCGAAGTGCCCTTCATCCTGGAACATGGCCAGATCATCGGCCGGCTGGTGTTCGAACGGCTGACCGACCCGCCCCCCGAAGGCTATGGCGCGGGACTGGGTTCCAATTATCAGGGCCAGGGCCTGAAGCTGTCGAAGCACTTCAAAGCGCCTTGATGCATTGGTCGCACGCCCGGCGGGACAAGTTCCGGGCTATCGCCCGTTCCTTGCCCACTTGGTCGATGCTTCTGGGGAACCTTGGTAACAATTGTTGCGAAAAACCCACACGGGTCACCCAAAGCACCGCAAGTCTTTGCAAAACCGTTGCGCATCACTGTGTCTCCGGCACATTTAGCGCACTGCAGACGGACGGTTTGGGGAAACCCTGCAGCAGTTGGTTCGAGGCTCCGGTCTTGCAACCAAATGTCCAATTTGAAGGGGGCAGTGTGAGGCGGCTACGGCGCGGAATGTGCCGGCCGCCTCATGTTTTTCAGCCCTATCCTTTTCAATGATTCTAAACACCGCGCGCCTGAGCCTGCGCCCGCAGCAGCTGGGCGATGCCGCCTTGCTGTTTTCCATCTTGGGCGATCCGCAGGCGATGCGGTTCTGGAGCCGCCCCGCCATCACGCGCCTCGCGGTGGTGGAGGAGCAGGTGCGCGAACAGCAGGAGGCGATGGCCAGCGGGCTTTGCCGTTACTGGACGGTGGAGGAAGACGGTGATGCCATCGGCAGCGTCGATCTCAGCCTGATCCAGGGCGCCAGCGCCGAACTGGGATTCCTGCTGCGCCGCGACCGCTGGAATCGGGGACTTGGCACGGAAGCCGCCGGCAGTGTGATCGCCTACGCCTTTGGTCCAATGGCATTGAGGCGGCTGGCGGCGGGCGTGATGAGCGGAAACCTGGCCGCCGCCCGCCTGCTGGAAAAGTCAGGATTTGCGCGGATCGACAGCCGCCCGGTCCGGCTGGCGGGCGGTGTTCTGGCGGACTGCGCCTTCTACGCGCTGGACCGCGGTTAACACCTCTTAAGGGCGCATGCAGATGCCTGATGTGCGACCGCCGCGCGCGGTGCTATAGTGGGCGCGGGCAAACGCCCGTGTTGCATACGCCAGGAGACGCAATCGAAAGCATCCCGCCGCAAAGGCGGATCACATCCAGGAGGAGACATCATGAGTGGCTTGGGAGAATTTCATCACGCGGAAGAAGCTGAAACCAAAGGCGCGAAAATCACTCATTGGATTATTTTCGCCGTGGTCCTTGCCGGCATGGGCGCCTTCTACCTGGCCTGGAGCTAAAACAGACCGCACGCTTCGCGCCCTGTAACGGTTGCCGCTGAAGCGGCAACTGAACTGACTTGCTTTTTGCCGAGCCAAAGTGGCGCGCGGAATTGTGCGGCCTGAGCAGGGTTGCGCAGCCACGCTGCGTTTCGTTGGCGCGTGCAAAAAACAGGCGATGACTAGGAACGTTCTCTGCCGGCCCGGCGCCAGCGAGACACGATCTCGTCCAACCCCTCCCGATCCATGTTCGGCGCCTTCCAGCTGGCGGAGAATCCGGCATGGCGGCTGCGCGGTACGCCGCGCTTGCCCAGATCGTCGAAGCGGATGCGCATGGGCATGGAAACGCCCTGCCCCAGCACGATGGCTTCGCGGTCGCCCAGCAGCGGCAGGAAATCCACCAGGTCCACCATGCCCTCGTAAGTCGAGCCGCGAATGACGTCCTGGTCGCGTTCGCTGGACAGGCGCAGCACCACGGCGGTGCCGCACTGGGAGAGAATGGTCGAATCCAGCTCGCTGGGACGCTGGGTCACCAAGCAGAGGCTGAGGCCGTACTTGCGCCCTTCCTTGGCGATGCGCGACAGCGCCTGGCGGGTGGGTACGAATTTCTGGTCGCTGGCCGGGGCGTAGCGATGGGCTTCCTCGCACACCAGCAGCATGGGCAATCCGCCCTTGCTCCACACCGCCAGGTCGAAGGCCAGGCGCGAGATCACCGAGATCACCACGTCGAGGATTTCCGGGGGCACGGTGGAAAGGTCGATCACCGAGATGGGGCGGCCCTCGCCCGGCACGCGGAACAGGCGGGCCAGCACCTCGCCCATCGTGTCCTACACCGACAGGCTGCCGAACATGAAGTTGTAGCGCTGGTCGGTGACCAGCCTCTCGATGCGCGCCTTGAGACGGCGATAGGGCAACATCAACTGGGAGCGTTCCAGCTTGCCCAGCTGCTCGTCCAGGTAGGAGGTCACGTCCGACATGCGGAACGGCGTCGGGGTATCGACGGTGATGACATGCTGCTCGGAGGATTTGCGCGCCAGCGCACCGGCGCGCGCCGTGGCGGACTCGCTGTAGCGGCGCTTGGCATGCACCACCGCGTCGGACAGGATTTCGGTTTCGGCATCGTGATGGGCGTCGCGGCTGACCAGCGCGGCGATCATTTCGGGGAAATCCAGCATCCAGAACGGCAGGCTGAAATTATCGAGATTGATCGGCTCCACCAGGCCGCCAAAGGCGGCGGAGTATTCATTGTGGATGTCCAGGATCACCACATGGGCATGGGCGTGTTCGGCCAGCAGGCGCTGCAGGATGCAGGTCACCGCCGAGGATTTGCCCGAGCCGGTCGAGCCCACGATCAGGAAATGCTTGGACAGAAGATCGTCTACCAGCAGGCGCGCGGGCACGGTCGGTTCCTGGAACAGGGTGCCGATCTTGATGCTGGCGGCCTGGGGCGGGGCATAGACGCGCGTCAGGTCGTGCTTGTCGGCCAGCAGCACGGAATCGCCCAGGGTGGGCAGGCTGGAAACGCCGCGGCGGAACGTCAGGCGCTTGTTCTGGTCGGGCACCACTTCGCCCGCCAGGTTGATTTCGATCAGGCCGGTGGACTGGGGTTCGCCTTCGGCCGCCGGCATCGGCGCACTGATGGCGGTGATGACGCCCATGGCGGCGCTGGTCGGGGTGACGACCTTGATCAGGGCGCCGATCTGCACCCGGGCATCGTTGGCAATCGCGTCCTGGCGCTCCAGCACGGCGACGGCATGGCTGCCGGATACGGA